>DATJEX010000226.1:0-2929 GCA_035496135.1 Bacteroidia bacterium | reverse complement strand
CTGGATCTGCGTATAGCCCATTTTACATGAAGTAAAATACAGTACGCTGATAAAAGAAACGGCGATCAGCAGAAGCGTGAACGGAAAACGTAAGGATGGTTTCATCGGGTCAGATTTTGACCCAATATTAGCGAAAATCGAGCCAAAGGCATTTACGATTTACAATTTACGATTTACAATTTGTAAGTGGTCGAAATAGTGTGATGGAAATCCAACACCATTACCCCGAATCGTAATTTGTAAATCTGAAGTTGTAAATCCCTATTGCGACTGCGTGATCTTCTGCCACTGAATGCCATGGCCGGGATCGATCTTCTGAAGCAGGATCACCACTTTACTTTTTTCGTCGGGCAATCCCCCGGAAAAAAGATTCACTACTTCGTCCACCTTGGCGTTGAAGAAGAATTGCATCGCGAAGGAAAGCGGTTTCGCATCGTGTACTTTCTCGAGCAGGTTGAGCGCATCGAGACATGCGGCACGCCCGCCATTCACATCGCTGTACATCACATCAAGTCCGAGGCGATGATATTTGTACATGCATTCGCGCATCGGTGCATACGTAGGCTGGAGCGGATTATCCGCGATCCAGAAACGGTTCTTTGTTCCGTCCATCGACTTCCATCCTTTTTCGGCAGCGGTCTGTGCATTCGAAACAATCGTCTGCGCTTTTGTCCAGTAGGGTGTTCCGCCGTAAAGTGAATACGTGTCATAATCCTGCGCGATGATCACGTAAGCGTAAAATGCAAGGACCGAAGTAAGGTTGCTGAGGTTGGAACTGATGGAAAAATCGAGCGGCTGATATTCTACGTATTTGAATTGAATGTCCGGATCGTTGTGATTGATCAATACAGACGAGTAGGAAGTTTTGAAGACCGGGCGCGAAGACTGGATCTGTAAGGAACCGCTGTATTCGTCGGTCGCGACTTTCGTGGCTATGGTGAGTGTAAGATTGCAGCTGATCCGTTCCGTCACATCAAAAACATCATTCGTCCACTTCGTGTTGTTCATGAATTCGAAGATCGCTTTCTGAAGCGTTTCGAAAATATGTTTCTCCGTCGTTCCCTGGATCTGCGGGGAAAGAACCTGCACCTGGCAATTCAGCTCCTGACCGTACGAAAATTGTATCCCTGAAAGGAGAAACAGTATCGAAAGTATCTTTTTCATTTCAAAAGTTTTGATTCCAGGTGTTTCACGATATCGAGTGCAACATCCTTTTTCAGCTTCAATTCAAAGTTAATTGTTTTGCCATTTGCGTCGATGATGGAGACCTTGTTCGTCTCCGTTCCGAAACCTGTTTTTTTATCCGGTGAATTCACCACGATGAAATCCAGTTGTTTCCTTTTCAGTTTCTTTTTGGCGTTGGCAACAGCATTATCGGTTTCGAGTGCGAATCCCGCGATGACCTGCCCTTTCTTCTTCGACGCGCTTATCGTCGCGAGAATATCATCGGTCTCTGTCAATTTGATCTCGGAGAGCGAATTTTCTTTCTTGATCTTCTTCGGAGCAACCTTCACTGCGCGGTAATCGGCAACAGCAGCGGCAAATATCCCCGCATCCATTTTCGGAAATTCTTTTTTACACGCTGCCAGCATTTCTTTTGCCGAAACAACATCGATCCGTTTGATGGAAGGATTTTCTGTCGTCAGCGTCACAGGGCCTGTGACAAGTGTAACCTGTGCGCCGCGTTCTGCAAGCCGTTCTGCCAATGCGAATCCCATTTTCCCGGAAGAATGATTTCCGATGAAACGCACCGGGTCGATCGCTTCGTATGTCGGGCCTGCTGTCACCAATATTTTCTTTCCATCAAGACGATGCGCATCGGCTATCGTTGCCTCGATGAATGCGAGTATATCTTCCGGTTCTGCCATCCGTCCTTCTCCACTCAATCCGCTCGCGAGTTCGCCTGTGCCCGGGGGAATGATGCGCACGCCATTCGCACGCAATCGCGCGAGATTATCTTTCGTCGCTTTGTGTTTGTACATGTCGAGATCCATCGCCGGAGCAATGACGACAGGACAACGCGATGAAAGATAAACGGCAGTAAGCAGGTTGTCGCTTCTTCCTTCCGCCATTTTCGCCATCGTATTCGCACTTGCCGGGGCAATGACCATCAGGTCGCCCCACATACCGAGATCGACATGGCTGTTCCATTCGCCGCGGTTATTGTCGGTGAATTCGGTGAGTACCGGATTTTTAGAAAGCGTGGAAAGTGTGAGTGCCGTGACGAATTGGTGTGCCGAAGGAGTGAAGATCACGCGTACTTCCGCTCCTTCTTTCACAAGAAGCCTCACGAGGAAAGCTGTTTTGTAAGCAGCGATCCCACCAGTGATCCCGACGAGGATTTTTTTCCCTTTCAGCATTTCAGAAAAAACAAAGACATGGCAACGCGGGTCGCCATGTCAGTTTTCATTGAGAAAAAAGCTTACGCTTCTTCCGTATTGTCTTTCGCGGCATTGCGGAAATACACTTTGCCTTCGAGAAATTCCTGTGCAGCAACAGAGGTCGGCTTTGGAAGGCGCTCATAGAATTTGGAGATCTCGATCTGCTCGCGGTTCTCGAATACCTCTTCGAGGTTGTCGGTATGTGTCGCGAACTCGTTGAGTTTTCCGGTGAGCTCTTCTTTCAATTCAGCGCTGATCTGGTTGGCGCGTTTGGAAATGATGGCAACACTTTCGTAAAGATTACCTGTTGGCGCATCGATCTGGCGAAGGTCGCGGGTAACAGTTGTCATTTCTGCGTTGCTCTTTTTGAAATCTACCATGGTGTATAATTGTTTGATTATTGATTCTGAGGATTGGTTTTCTTGTCGTCTTCTATTTGTTTCCGGAGTTTGGTCGCTTTATCCAGCGCGCCTTTCACTTCATCCGTGAATTCACTCGTTTTGTATGTCGCCATGAAATCGTTGCAGGCGGTGATCGCATCGGCTACG
>DATJEX010000225.1:0-5963 GCA_035496135.1 Bacteroidia bacterium | reverse complement strand
ATGAAGATGCGCTGGATGTTTTTTCTTTTTGCTTATGTTTTGCCGGCCTCTGTTCCTGCACAGCCGGATAAAGCAAAAGTGATCGGAAAGATCCTCGATCAGCAGCGCAAGCCTGTTGAGTTCGCAGCGGTCACATTGCTGAATGCGAACGACACTTCGCTCGTGAAAGGAACATTGTCGGCTGATGACGGCTCCTTCAGCATCGAACAGGTCCCGGCAGGAAAATATTTTCTCGCCGCGGAAATGAATTCCTATCCGAAAAAATGGTCAGCAGTTTTTGATCTTGCCGATGGACAATCGTACGACGCAGGAGAACTTCTTTTCGACAATGTAAAAGTGAATGATGAAGTGGTGATCGCGGCAACTCTTCCTTTGTTCTCGCAGAAACCCGGAATGCTCGTGATGAATGTGGAGAACAGCCCGGTGAAGATCACAGGGACTGCTTATGATGTCATCAGCAAAGCGCCGGGAGTGTCGGTAGACCAGGATGGGAATTTTTCATTGATGGGAAAATCCGGTGTGAAAATTTATATCGACGGAAAACCAACTTACCTAGATGGAGAGCAACTGAAGAATTATCTCCAGAACATGTCGGCGAGCGAGATCCTGAATATTGAATTGATGACGAATCCTCCGGCGAAATATGATGCGGCCGGTGGAGCAGGAATAATAAACCTGGTGACGAAGAAAAGTACGCAGCAGGGATTCAACGGAACCGTGAACGCGGGGCTCGGCCAGGGCTTCTCGACCAAAACAGAGACCGGGATCGCATTGAGTTATGGTCAGCCGAAGTACAGTATTTACGCGAAATACGATCTCGCGAATCCGAAGCGGAAAGAATACAAATTTGTTACGCGCACTGTTCCTTACCAGGGATTCACATCGCGTTATGATCAGAACTCGGATCTTACTTTCGATCCGCTGACGCAGCGCGCACGTGTTGGTGCCGATTTTTATCCTACTTCAAAGATCAATTTCGGAATTCGTTTGGATGGAACTTCCCTTGTTTCCAAAACAGGTATTGATACGAAGAATACTGTTACACAGGTCGACAGCAATACCGTCAGCATACTTCACCAGGTGAATTCGCTCAAAGGAAATTTTCAGAATGCAGGCGGTGGCATTTATTACAAACAGAAACTTGATACCAATGGAACAGAATTGAGTTTCAGTTATGATAATGTTTTTTACAACAACAGTTCGCATGAGAATTATGATCTGCATTTTCTCGACGCGAATGGAATAGATAATGCTACTCCCGCTTTCGAACGGACGCTGAAAGGAACCAACATTGGCATCAACGTGGGCCAGGTCGACCTCACGCATCCGTTCGCCGGGAAATACAAACTGGAAGCAGGATTGAAAAGCAGCTACGTGAAAACGAATAACGATCTGCTCTTCGAGTTGCAGGATAATTCCACCGGAAACTGGTCGAACGATACGACGCGGTCGAATTCCTTCATTTACAAAGAACAGATCAATGCCGCGTACGCAGATCTTTCCGCTGATTACGGAAAATGGCAGCTCGAAGGCGGACTTCGCCTGGAACAAACGATCTCTGATGGATTCTCTCCGACAGTTGGGGAAGAACACAAAGCGCACAAAACGCAGTTGTTTCCCACACTTTTCATCACCCAGAAAATAAACGACAGGAATTCCATGTCGTATTCTTTTTCAAAGCGTGTCGATCGTCCCGATTATGAGGACCTTAATCCGTTCATTTTTTACATCGATCAATACACGTATCGTCTTGGAAATCCTTACCTGCAACCCGAGATCGTTTATGATGTGAATGTAATGCACGATTATTCCGATATGCTTTTCACTTCCATAGATGCTTCCAGGAGTTTTGGCGGATTTGCCGACGTAACGACACAGATCGATTCGACGGGGATCATTCATCAAAGCACGGTTAACCTGAACACCATCGACAACCTGTTTTTCACGGTCGCGTTCTCTTATTCGTTCACCAACTGGTGGGCGAGTGAGGCGAACGTGATCGTGAATTACAATCATTACATTTCCAATGTCGATGGTGTTTCTTTGAACCGCGGCAATACGGCGCTGGATCTTTACCTGACCGAAACGTTTACGGTTTTCAAGGATTGGAAAGTACAAGTGTCAGGATGGTATCAATCGCGAATGGTGTACACGATCTTCACGCTCGGGTCGACCAGTGATGTGAGCATCGGCATTTCCAAAAGTTTCCTGAAGAAGAAACTGAATTGCAGCCTGAACGCCGGCGATCTCTTTTATCAAAACACACAACACGTTACCGTGAATTTCGGAACGCAGGATCTTTATGCATGGCATGAATTCGATACACGCGTTGTGTTCCTGCGCGCAAAATATAATTTCGGAAACGCGAAAGCCGCGAGGAAATCGCAGTTCAGCAGCGGTGCGGATGATCTGAAGGATCGTGCGAAATAACTTGGTAGGGACGCATTGCAATGCGTCCCTACCATTATAACAATTCCGAGATCACCCCCTCCTTCAACGCATACGACGAATATTTCATCGTCGTAATTCCCAATTGCAAAACAACCGTCTCCACCAGGATCGCGGAAACAACAATGAGATCGACGCGCATGGCTATGAGTCCGCGCATGTTGAAGCGTTGCGCGCGCGTGGAAGAAAGCAGTTCTTTGTGAATGATCTTGCACTGCTCCATATCGAACGTGCATTCGGTGGCAGTGGCCAGGTCGGGAATATTGTGATAACGCGCCTGCACGATATTCGCGAGCGATTCAAAAGATCCGGAAGCACCGATCAGTTCTTTCACGTTGTATTTTTTCGCCGCAGCCCACAATGGTTCGAGGATCACCGAAAGATAATCGCTCATCAGAATTTTTTCATCTTCTTTGATCGGATCCGAAGGGTTGAATTTCTGCAGCAGTCGTGAAGCGCCGATCTCAAAACTCTGTTTCCAGAATATTTTTTCTTTGTTCACGATGATGAATTCCGTGCTTCCTCCGCCGATGTCAATGACGAGAGACGGATGATCGTTCATCTTCACGGCAAGACTCACACCTTTGGCGATGAGTTCCGCTTCTTTGTCGCCGCTGATCACGTTGATCTCGAAACCGGTTCTGTTTTTGATCGTGTCCACAAATTCCTTTCCATTCGAAGCATTCCGCACGGCGGAAGTAGCGAACGCCATCACTTTATCCGCTTTATATTCTTTGATCTTTCTCGAATAATATTCCAGCGCTTCAATTCCGCGAAGAAAAGCAGGATCGGCAATGAGCCCCTGGTTGATGCCACCTTCTCCCAACTTCACCGGAAGTTTTTCGTTGTACAGCGATTTGAATTTATGATCGCCCGTCACCTCCGCAACGAGAAGGTTGAATGTGTTTGTTCCGAGATCGATGACAGCGATTATCATATTCAAAATTGAAAATTCAATATTCAGGATCCGAAATATTCAATTTTGAATCTTGAATATTAAATATTGAATTACGCCTTATAGAAAAGCCATTTCCCCAATTCTCTCCAGCTGTTCTTCTTTCCATACATGAGAATTCCTACGCGGTAAATGCGCGCGGCTATCCACGTCATGATGTAGAACGAAGCGACAAGGATCGCCATGGAGAGATACAATTCCCATGGCCACACACCACCGAATGGAATGCGCATCATCATGATGATAGGAGAAGTGAACGGGATCATGGAAAGCCACTTTGCGATCGGCCCATCAGGATCATTCATCACTGCCGGGAACGACAGGATCGCGATGATCTTCGGAATGGTCACCACAACGGAGAACTGGCTGGTATCCGCATCCGTGTCCACCGCAGAACCCACAGCAGCAAAAATTGCAGCATACATCAGGTAACCGAAAACAAAATAGAAGATGAAAATAGGAATGACATTCCCCCATGGGATGGACATGATCGTGTCGATCGTGTCTTTAGTTTCCTGCGTGATATTGAAACTCAAAATGCTCTTCTCCGGATTGACAACAGTTCCGACGCTTGGTTGATTCAGCGCTCTTGTCACATCAGTAGCATCATCCTGGATCTTATGAATGATCGGAAATAAGATCAAACTGGAAAGTATGATCCAGACCGCAAGCTGTGTCAATCCTGCGAACAGTACCGCGATTATTTTTCCCATCATCAGTTCGATGGGACGAACAGATGAGATGATCACTTCCACGATCCTGTTGCTTTTTTCTTCCACCACACTTTTCATGACCATGACGCCGAAAAGCAGCACGTAAAAATAGATGAGCATTCCTGAACCAAGCCCGACGGCCGCTTTCACTTCTCCCACCTGTATCTTTCCTTTGATCTCATCTTCCACCAGTATTTTTTTCAGCGAAAGATCGATCGCCTGCTGGGGAACATGACTCACCTTCATCATATCCTTCTGCACTTCCGTACTCATGATATTGGACAGGAGCGAAAGTGTTGCGAATCCCGGTTCGTTCTTTGATTTTAAAATGACGCTCAACCCCATACTGTGCACAACAGAAGAATCCGCAGAACATCCGCCCATGAAATTCGCCGGAACATCCAGGATGGAAACCTGTTCTGAATCCTTATAGAGCTTTTCAACCTTCGCTAAATTCCAATACAAATGATCGTAATCAAAATGCAGGTTCGCTGTATCATGAAACATCATCGCATAACTCATACTGTCAGGACAACCCGACTCATCCACCACTACAATTTTTCTCGGGGCGTTCGGCTGACCTGCCAGCAAAGACGGCACGATGATGACACCAGCGAACAATAATGGCGCAACAAGGCAGAGTATGATGAACGTACGGTTCTTTACCCTATTGAAATACTCACGCTGAATGATAATAAGTATCTTTTTCATTCAATGGTCACTTGCTGTTGTACGAACTGCGAAATCGGCGAATTACGAATTACGAAACTGTGAAAGTGTTTATTAATCTGGCTGATCAGTATCTTTTTCATTCGGTGAAATTGCTTTGGGTCCCGAGAACAGCTGCGGCTTCACCCGAATTCTGCTGAACGGTACGGATGAAAATATCGTTCATCGTCGGCAGTACTTCGTTGAAATATTGTATCTCGCAGGTTGGCATCGCTGCAGAGAGAATATCATTTGGTTTGGAATTTCCGAGCAGTTTCACCCGCGCGAAATTCACGCCGTCTTCCAGTTCACCTTTTTCCATCAGCTCCGCTCCGGTCCACATCGCGTTGGTGAATCCCATCATGTTCCCTTTGAAATGAATGTCATATGTACGCGATCCATACGCCTTGCGGATCTCACGCACACTTCCATCCAGGATCTTTTTCGAACGATTGATCAGTGCGATGTTGTCACACAATTCTTCCACCGATCCCATGTTGTGCGTCGAGAGAATGATCGTCGAGCCTTTTTTCTTCAGCCGCAGCAATTCATCTTTTATCAGCGCCGCGTTTATCGGATCGAAACCGGTGAAAGGTTCATCCAGGATGAGTAATCGCGGTTCGTGCAGAACAGTGATGATGAACTGAACTTTCTGCTGCATTCCTTTGGAAAGTTCCTGCACCTTTTTTTTCCACCACCCGCGCATTTCGAAACGTTCGAACCATTCCTCCACTCTCCGCTTCGCTTCTTTTTTTGCCAGGCCTTTCAACCGTGCGAGATAGATCGCCTGCGCACCCACTTCCATTTTAGGATAAAGCCCCCGCTCTTCGGGCAGGTAACCGATCTGCTGCACATGCGCCGGTTCGAGCAGTCGCCCGTCAAACAGCACTCTTCCTTCATCCGGACCAGTGATCTGGTTGATGATGCGGATCAGCGTTGTTTTTCCCGCACCATTCGGACCCAGCAGTCCGAAGACAGTTCCTTCAGGAACCGCAATACTCACATCGTTCAATGCGGTATGCCCGGCGTAACGTTTGTAAATATGCTGCGTCTCGAGAAGGATTCCCATTGGTAACGAAGATAACGGTTAGAAGGGAGTCAGGAGTATGGGAGTTGGGAAAAATTATGATGCTTTGGAG
>DATJEX010000224.1:0-12848 GCA_035496135.1 Bacteroidia bacterium | reverse complement strand
CACCGGGTTCTCTTTCGCCTCGTTCAGGATGCCGATCGCTTTTTCCACATCCTTCTCCGAATAATTGATGACAAGGATGTTGTAATAGAAGAAAAGATATTTGTCGTGCAGCGATCCGCCGAATTCGTTCATCGCTTCTTTCAAACGCGCAGCACTCTGGAGTGATTCTTCGAATTCCCTGTTCTTGTACTGCGCATTCGCAAGATAGGTGAGCAGCTGGAGTTTGGTATCGTGATTGTTCCGGTTGAACAGGTTCTCGGTGGTGAATTCTTCAAATGTCTGCTTGAGATATTTTTCGAGCGAAACGAAATCCTGTTTCTGCAGAAGAATACGGCTGAGTGAATGATAGATCTTGAACCGGAGCTGAATACTGTTGCGTGTGGTCTTGTGTTTCGAGATCTCATTTACTTTTTTCCGCAGCGATTCGATCATGCGGTAATCCTGTCCCGAAAAATTCTGCGTCGTGCGGACTTTATAAACCACTTCTGCGAGAATATCGTCGATCTCCTGCACATGATTCAGCTGTTCGCGGTTCTGTTTTCTTTTTTTGATGTAATCCGCCGGATTGATCTCGAGTGTTTCCTGCGCAAACTTCACGTATTCGCCATAAACAAGGTCGAGCAGGCCCGGACTGTCGGCGGCGAGCGCTTTTTTCTCGGCACGCTGCAGGTAATGAAGGGCCACCTGCGATTGTGACTTGGAAAGGAACATGCGGGCCAGCACGAGCTGATGTAAGACCAGGTTGAAATCGTTTTCGTCGATGTATTGTAAAGCCAGACTTTTACCGATATCCTCAAGTAAGCGGTTCTTTAAACGATAAAGCGCGTTCTTATCACGGGGGCCATAGAGCCTGTGTTGTATCCGTGTTTCGTCATAATCCTCGTTATGCGCACGGATATAATTGAACAGCTCGACATCTTTGCGTTCTTCCCCTGCATTGGTGCGGCCCATGAACAATTTGAGGTGCCTGACCTCCTCTTTGTTCATCATTCCGATAATATGCTGGAGAGTTTTCATGTTTTTGAACGCGTAAGATTATTTCAAAAATAGGTGTTTTTTTCAATAAACAAAGGTATTTTTGTTTGGAAGCACCGTATAAGCAATCATGAACCTTGGAAACATATCGGAAACAATGAAGAGATGGCTACTCTCGGCGATGCTCGTCATGGCACTTGCGCTGTGCGGGTATTCACTTCGCGCGCAGACAATGACCATTGGTTTCGATCAAACCACAGGATTCATCGGATTGCAGGACACGGTGTACGCTGGTGCACAGTTTCCATTCGGCGGCCTGGTTAAAAACAATTCGGATACGGCCGTTTTTTCAGATTCACTTATCATCAGTGGACTGATCGATACCGGATCGGGCTATGTTCATCTTCCGCCTACTCCTATTCCGAATACGGTTATTCAGCCTCATGACAGTGTGCTCATTCTTATTCCCGGCGACTTCCGCGATAATTACCAGGGCGGACTTTTCCGCATCGGCGGAAATGTGATCGTGGTGTGGCCGGCAATTGTAGGAAGCAGTTCTTCGTTCAACACCGGTGATTCACTTACCGCAACCGTATTTATCATTGACACGATCAACAGCACGGGCTCTTCCATGTCGCCTGACGAACAGGTGAGATGTTATCCTGTTCCGGCGCAGGGACTGCTTTACATCACCAGCGCAAGTCCATCTTACCATGTGAAAGAAGCTACTGTATATGATCTGACGGGACGACTTATCGCTTACTCCAAAGAAACTTCAGCCGGAATTGATACTGAATCGTGGTTGCCGGGAGTTTATATTCTCGACGTGACATTCGATAATGGCACCAGGCGCATCTACAAGATCGCGCGACGATGATCTGCTTTCTGTTTCACCAATTGAATGATTGAATATCAAAGAGAACTCCGGTTCTCTTTTTTATTTTCCTGTTCCGTTGATGATGGAATATTCCGCGAAGTTTAGTTGGTCGTTCGTTAAGCTAAAAAAATCTTTTCAAAGAAAGAGAATCTGGTCTTTGCGTGAATGCGGGTTTTGTTTTTTCATACCCGATCGAACAAAACGTTCGTGCTGAAACACCGGAACTCTCATTCATAAAAAAACTCCGCTTGCGGGCGGAGTTCTTTTTGGTTCCTGAAACAATTCTAATTCTGTATCAACTGGACAAATCCCTGGAAAGGATATGTTTTATCATCGTAACCAACCGCGGTGATCACATAGTAGTAAACACCGTCGGCGGTGGCCTTGCTTCCTCCCTGTCCATTCCAAAGTGCCACTGTTTGTGATGAAGAAGCGAGTCCCTGAACTTCTCCTTCGTAAACAGAGCCGCCCCATCGGTTGAAGATCTCCACCTTGATCGATTTTACCCCTGAAACGACCGCTGCAAAATCATCATTCGTTCCGTCCGCATTCGGCGTGAACACATTCGGCAAAGCGATCAGCGCTTGATCCACCACGGTGATGGTGAGATAATCATAAACAGCACATCCGGAAAGATCGTTGTATGCGGTCACCATTACGGTGTAAGTTCCCGGTGTGGTGTAGGTGAACGATGCATTCTGCGTGTTCGCCCCGAATGACCAGGAATAAGTATTCACACCTGCGCTTCCAACAGCAGTGAAATTCACCGTGAGCGGATACACTCCGAAATAAGTGTCGGCAGATCCATCCACCGTTGCAGTGTTCACAGATCCGATATTCACATTTTCAAGTGCGGTGCAGCCGTTCGCATCCGTCACCAACACACTATATCCCCCGGAAGCAAGTCCGGTGATCGGAAGTGAATTGTATGTGTTGGCGCCAATGGTGTAGGTGAATGGTGCTGTTCCCGATACGATTCCTCCATCGGTCAGCGATCCGGTACTGTCGCCGCACTCCGTTGGATCAGGAATTAAAAAATAATTCGGTGCAGGAAAAACCGTTACGGTGACTGTAGCGGTGTCGGTACATCCCGCAGCATTTGTTCCCACCACCTGGTATGTCGTGTTGTTCGAAGGTGAAGCGGTCGGTGAAGCAGATGTTGTACTTGTCAAAGCAATATTCGGCGTCCATTGATACGATGTTCCCCCGGTTGCAGTGAGCGTTGTGCTTCCTCCCGGACAGAATGCTGCCGGATTTGCTGTAGCATTTACGTTCGGCGCGGCATTCACGCCCACATTCACCACGTCTGTTGACACGCATCCATTCGCCCCGGTAACCGTGATCGTATATGAAGTTGGTGAAGTTGGATTGATGACGACGCTCTGTGATGTGCTGCTTCCGATGATGGAAGATGATGGTTGCCATTGATATGTTCCCGCGGCTGCAACGTTCAGTGTTGCCTGCGCTCCGCTACAGATCGAGAAGTCGGGGCCTGCAAAAACGTTTGGCGGAGGAGAGATCGTTACAACGATCGAATCAACAGACTGGCAATTGTTCGTGCTTCCGGTGATCACATAAGTTGTAGTTGTGGCTGGCGAAACAGTGTTTGAACTTCCTGACATATTTCCGGGCTGCCACGAATATGTTGTCGCTCCAGAAACAGAAAGTACTGCTGATCCGCCGGCGCACATCGACGTGTCATTCGAAACGTTCAGTGGTTGTGGTGCTGTTACGGTCACCATAACAGAATCGACAGCAGTGCATCCGAAAGAATTGGTTGCGGTAACCGTGTATGTTGTCGTGCTGAGCGGACTCGCTGTTGGATTCGCGGTGTTCGCTCCGGTGAGCGATCCTGCAGGAGACCAACTGTATGTATTTCCATTCGGCCCATTTGCCAGAAGTATCGTTGTGTTTCCGGAACAAATGCTCACATCGGGGCTCGCTGTTACACTTGGTGTAGAAATATTCACCGTTACACTTCCTGTTCCCGTACAACCATTCGCATCCGTTACTGTGAGTGTGTACGTTGTGGTCGTGAGCGGGCAAACCGTAATGTTTGATGTGGACTGATTCCCCGGTTGCCAGTTGTAAGTAACACCTCCTGATCCGGAAAGATTAGCGCACGTTCCATTGCAAATCGTTTGATTCGCTCCTGCATTCACAACCGGCGCCGGACTGATCGCTATTTGCACAGAGTTCGATGTTGCCGAGCCGCATCCGCTTCCCGGCCACCAACCCGATCCGGTCACTATGGCCTGATAGTAAAGATTGGTAGAGATCGCTCCGGTATTGTAAGAGTTGCTTGTTGCACCGGAAATATTGAACCATGTTGTTCCGTTATTGGAGATCTGCCATTGAACAGAAGAGGATGGGTCCTGGCCGGTCAGCGTTAACGTTGAATTTCCTCCCGAACAAACGGATAATGGCGCTCCAGACACAACACCCGGATTGGGAGGAGGTCCGATGGTCAATCCAACAGTATCATCCACTGAAGCAGCGACCGGTGCGCCGCACTGACTCGTGATGGTTACCGTGTAAACGATATTCGCATTCGGAAGTGTGCAGACAGGATTCGCAATATTCGGATTGCTGAGTCCGGTAGTTGGATTCCACGAGAAGTTGTAGGTAGTTCCCGGACAACCTCCGCTGGCCGATACGTTCAACTGGATCGGATCACCCGGACATCCGGTATACACGTTTGCTGTAGCAGCAACCGAAACAGTAGGCGCAATACCCGGTGTGGTGAATGTGTAAACAAAAGACCAGCCTCCGGCCGAACCCGATCCGCAAACGAATTCCCGGACCCTGATTACATATGATGTACCCGGGCACAGATCGGAATAGGGGATCGTAATGGTATTGTAGGGTTCTACTGCACAGGCGTCGGGCCAGCCATTCGCTGCGGTATAATTCGGAACGTTCAGCAGTGAGAAATACCAGGGATAGGTATTCCACGAAGGAGATCCGCAGGCGGGTGCGTTCCCGGTCAGGCAGGCGGCAGTGAATGCCACTTCCGCTTGAAGATAGTACGGTCCGCATCCGCATGTGGAAGCGTCGGATGAAGCGTCAATATTTATTCCAGAAGCTGTAGGGGTGAATGTCGGATTGATGACGCCAACACCATGACAGGCATAAGCCGATTTTGTTCCTGCGATAAAGAGCATCGCCATGAAACAAATGCGAAAAAAATTCCGCGTTAAAAGTGCGTGGTTGTGTTTCATCAGAAGTTTTGTTTGCCGTTGAAATCGCCGTTTTTGCCGGACGACATTTCATGTTTGACACAAATGAACAGCCGTGCTGAAATTTGTGTTAACAAAAATAAAAAATTCCCCCCTAGGCAGGACATTGTCAGGAATACTTTTACACAGCCGATTATCGAAAATAACAGGCGAACAATCTAAAAACATGGCGAGAAAACAGGGAAAAAGATCGAAACCGCTTTTTGAAGAGGTGATCGAATTCATGAATACACAGCGGGGCGGAGCTTTAAACTACAAACAGATCGCTTCCGCCATGGGCATTCACGACAATACCGAACGAGAATTGCTCACTTCGATCCTCGCCGACCTCGTGAAGAAAGGAATGCTGGAAGAAACCGATCGCGGAAAATTCAGAAGCAAATCGTCATCGCTTTCCGTCGAAGGAAAGATCGACGTAACGCAATCCGGTGTGGCTTATGTTTCTTCTCCGGATCTCTCGAAAGATATTTACATCGCTCCATCGAGCACGAAAGGTGCGCTGCATGGCGATACGGTCCGTGTGAAAGTTTTCAATCGCAAACGAAGCGACGGGCGTGATGAAGGAGAGGTGATGGAGGTGCTGAAACGGTCGCGTTCAGAATTCGCAGGAACGATCACCATTGAAAACCGTGTTGCGTTCGTTTCGCCCGACAATAAAAAATTTCCTGATTTCCTCATTCCGAAAGACAAAATAGGCAAAGCGAAAACGGGACAAAAAGTTGTGGTGCGCATGACCAGCTGGATCGATTATTCCGATCTGCCCGAAGGAGAAGTGGTGGCGGTGCTCGGTAATGTCGGCGAAAACGAAACGGAGATCAACGCGATCATGGTCGAATACGGCTTGCCGTATACATTTCCGGAAAGCGTGGAGCGTGCGGCACAACTCATTCCGACCGAGATCACGAAAGAAGAAATTGCAAAACGCAGGGACATGCGCGGCGTGACCACGTTCACCATCGATCCTGTCGATGCAAAAGATTTTGACGACGCGCTTTCGGTGAAGAAACTTCCGAATGGAAACTGGGAGATCGGCGTGCACATTGCCGATGTTTCCCATTATGTGAAACCGGGAAGCATTCTCGACAAGGAAGCGATCCTGCGTGCTACATCCGTTTATCTCGTCGACCGCGTCGTGCCGATGCTGCCCGAAGTGCTTTCAAATTTCGTCTGCTCGCTTCGTCCGAATGAAGAGAAGCTGACATTCTCGGCGATTTTTGAATTGAACGAAGAAGCACAGATCCAGAACGAGTGGTTCGGAAGAACAGTGATCCTTTCGAACAGGAGATACGCTTACGAAGAAGTGCAGGAAATTCTCGAGGGAAAAGAAGGTGATTACAAATCAGAATTGCTTTTACTCGATAAGCTCGCAAAAATTCTGCGCGAGAATAGAATGAAAAACGGATCTATCTCGTTCGACAAGGAAGAAGTGAAATTCCATCTCGACGAAAATGGAAATCCGCTCGGTGTTTATTTCAAAGTGATGAAGGACGCGAATCAGCTCATCGAGGATTTCATGCTGCTTGCCAATCGCCGTGTCGCGGAATACTGTACGCTCGGAAAAAAGATCGGTGACGCCTCGGCTACGCACGGCGCAGGCAAGCAGCGGACCGATCTTCGTCGCCCGTACGTGTACCGCATTCACGCATCGCCCGATCCTTCACGCGTGAAGGAATTTTCGGAATTCATCCGCACTTTCGGTTACCGCATGGACACCGGCAGTGAACAAGCCGTAACGACATCGCTGAATAAATTATTGAAGGATGTGCAGGGAAAACCGGAAGCGAACATGATCGAAACGCTCGCCGTCCGCACGATGGCGAAAGCGGTTTACTCCACAGAAAATATCGGCCACTACGGACTGGGCTTTCAATTTTATTCCCACTTCACTTCTCCTATCCGCCGTTATCCCGACGTGATGGCGCATCGGTTGCTGCAATTGTATCTCGACATGGATGCGGGAAAGACAACGGAAAAAATTCCGGAGAAAGAAGAACTCGAGCTGGAATGCAAACACTGTTCGGACCAGGAAAAAATGGCGGCCGAAGCAGAACGCGCTTCCATCAAGTATAAACAGGTGCAGTTCCTGCAGGATAAAGTAGGCGAAGAATTCGATGGAATTATTTCGGGAGTTACCGAATTCGGATTTTTCGTGGAACTCGAAGACAACAAATGTGAAGGCATGGTGCATGTGCGTAATCTGCGCGACGACCGCTATTTCTTCGAACAGGAAAATTATTGTCTGCGCGGACAACGGTCGGGAAGAAAATTCACCATTGGCGATAATGTGCGTGTGTTGCTCAAGAGCGCGGATCTCATTAAAAAACAAATCGATTTTGAACTGGCCGACAGCGGGAACAAGGAGCATGGAAGAAGGAACAACGACGATCGTTCGAATCGTAAAAATCCGTACGAAGGAAAATTCTCGGAAACGTCCGGAAAGTCGGATTGGAATCCGGGTTTCGGGGGAGCTTCAAAACCGAAAGAAAAGAAAAAACAAAAGCCCGGCTGGGAAGATAAAAAGAAGAAGGATCGCGGAAAGGGAAATACGAAGAAGCGCTGGTAGCGCAACATTGGCGCATTCAATGATTCAAGATTTGAAATTCGAGATCAGACTTCGTGGATTTCATTGAAAACTTTTTTAACGCAACTTTTTTGTTTTCGCGCGAGCGTGCACAACCTGAATTTTTTCAAGTAATGGTTTCGAAAATTTTTTGATTTTGCGTTTTCAACAGTGTACACCGAGGTTGTTGATTTCTGCAGAAAAGACGAATATACGAGCAGGGCGAGTCGAAAAATTTTTTGCCTGGGCGCCATTGTTTACCTAAATTGCTGATGGCAAACAACCCTTCTCATGAAAAAAATTTTACTCCTTATCGGCCTGGTTCCGCTTTGCCTAAGTGCACAGTTGGTTGTCACGCCAAACTCTAACACATGGCAGATCGCCAATTTTCTCACAGGCTCCGGCGTAACCATTTCCAATTGCACGTACGTGGGAGATGCGAATGCGATCGGGATCTTTTCTGCAACAAACACTGCGCTCGGAATGAACCAGGGTTTGATCATGGCGTCCGGCGATGTGGTGAATGCCGTAGGCCCGAATAACAGTACAGGAGAAGGAAATGACAATGGCGCGCCCGGAGATGCAGATCTTGATTCGCTGACAAGTGTCCCCACGTTCAATGCGGCTGTTCTGGAGTTTGACTGTGTTCCCACGGATGACACCATGTTCTTCAATTTTCTTTTCGGTTCGGAAGAGTTTCCGGAATATGTTGGCAGTTCCTTCAATGACGTGTTCGCTATCTATATTTCCGGGCCGGGCATTCCGTTCCAGAACATGGCTCTACTGCCAAACAGCGCCACACCTGTCTGCATCGACAGTGTCAATAACGGGTACAACAATTCCGGGCCTTGTCTGAATTGCGCCTACTATATCGACAACACCGGAGATCCTTATCTGCAATACGACGGAACCACAACGAATATCGTTGCCACTATGCAGGTGTGGCCCGATTCTGTTTATCATTTTAAGATCGCCGTTGCCGACGCGGGTGATGGAATCTACGACAGCGGTGTATTGCTGGAAGCCGGAAGTTTCCGCTGCATGAATCCGAATGGCGTGAACACAACTGTGGTACAACAGCATTTCATTTCCAATATTTACCCGGTTCCGGCTACAACTTCAGCGAACATTGAAATGACCAAACTCGCGGGAAAAAGTGCGGTGATAAAAGTCCGCTCGGTCAATGGTGTGGAAATACTTTCCCGGAATGTCGTGATCGGCGCTGACGGAAAATATTCGCTGGATATTTCTTCGCTCGACGCAGGAATGTACGTGATGGAAATTACGAGTGGCGGAATGAAAGAGTCAAGGTTGTTGCCGGTCTCTTCGCGCTGATCTTTTCAGATGATTCAACGATCCGTTTCAGTTCCTGTTCGCGGAATCAAGATAATTGATCGTTTCCGGCCCGGCGATCCGTGTTAGGTTTTTTTGCCAGTCCCCGACTTCTGAATTCCATTCCTTTTTCATGAATTGCGTTCGCACACCTTTCAGCCATTGTAGGATCTCCCACGCGGCAAGTTGTTCGCGGGCCTTATCCCCTCTCTTTGCAAAATCAGAATACGCATCCCGGTTGTGGCAATATTGTTTGAATTTATTTCTGTCGAACGCCGTGTCTTTCATACATATCCACATTTGCATGAAATAATCGTCCGGAAAATTTCTATGGTTCTTTCTGAAGCTCTCATCTTTTGTTGTATCACCTGACCTCCGTGTGATCGTATCGATGATCTCTTCCGGACTTTTTGCCCTGTATTCATTCCAGGTGAGCGGTGCGATATATTCGTCTGTTTCCTTCATCATCGAATCGGGAATGCATTGCTGGATCTGAAAAATTATTTCAGAAAGCGACCGTTCTTTCCCCGGGACAGGAAGACTGTCGGTTGAACTTTTTTGTGTTGAAGAATTTCCGCACGAAAAAAAACAATGACGCGATAAGGCAGGTAGAAATTGTCCTTTTCATTCGTGGTAAAAACAGGGCGGGTTGTTCATTGATGCTCACTTGCGTCGTCATTAATGCTGTTTGAAGTACTGAATTTCCCGTTCGTGCTTTTCTGCGGCGGCCTTTGTCTTGAAGGTTCCGAGATTTCTTCGTTTCCCTGTTTTCGGATTTTTCTTTCTTGAATAAAGCCGATATTCTCCTGATTTCAATTTCCGGATCATGCTATATTGGTTTTATGGAAATTGTTTTTTCATTCATAGTAAAAATAGAAAAAGCCCCGCGTGTTCTGCGAGGCTTCTGTAAATCTGTCTAAACCTGCCTACCGGCAGGCAGGTCTGTAATCTGTATTGTCCGCAGAAAATCCGTAATCCTTCCCTACACCTGGTTGATCTTCTTTGTCAACTCATCCCGATAACTTCCGCCGATAGGAATCGGCTTCTTCTCGTCTTCGAGCATGAGGTTCGGTGGTTCGATGGACGTGATCTTGTCGATGCGGACAATGAACGATCGATGGACACGAACGAATTCATTCGGAGAAAGTTTTTTCTCGATCTCCTTCATCGTGCTGTGAATGGTGTAACGCGCATTCGAAGTATTAATTACTACATAATCCTTCAGCGCTTCGATGTAGAAAATATCTTTCGCGCGGACTTTCACCAAACGAGAATTGGATTTCACGAAGATGATGTCCTTGTTGTCTTTGTTCTCGACGATGCTGTAGAGGAAATCGCGCTCCTTGCGGATATCGGTCTCTTTCTGGTGTTTGTACAGCGCCATCTCGATGCTCGTGCGCAGATCGATCTCCTTGAACGGTTTGATGATGTAGCCGTACGGTTCAGTGATCTTTGCTTTGCTCAGCGTGCTTTCGTCGGCGTACGCGGTGAGATAGATGATCGGAATGTTGAACCGGCTGCGGATCTGTTCCGCCGCTTCAATTCCGCTCATGTCTCCTTTGAGCATGATGTCCATGAGTACGAGATCGGGCGTGTGTTCCTCGGCCGAGCGGATCGCATCTTCCCCGTTGGAACAGATGGCTACCACATTGTACCCGAGTTTGCGCAGACTCATCTGTATGTCCTTCGCTACAATGCTCTCGTCTTCAACGATCAGTATATTGGTCTTTGACATTTCGTGTTATGCGTTGGGAGGTGTGCTTGAGAATTCGATTGTGAATTTAGTGCCTTTTTTGGTATCCAGCTTAATTTTCCCGTTGATTTGCTCCACCAGGGAGATCACCAATTGGAGTCCGAGCGATTCGGTATTCCGGAAATCAATGTTCTTCGGAAGCCCGATCCCGTTATCAGAAATACAAATGGAGATCTGGTCTCCTTTCTTCTTTACCGAAACGCCGATCTTCCCTTTTTTCTTTTCCGGGAAAGCATACTTGAGCGCATTCGATAAAAGTTCGTTGATGATGAGTCCGCAAGGAATCGCAGTGTCGAGATTCAGGTCGATCGGTTCGAGATCCAGTTTCAATTCCGGTGCCGAACCAACCGCGGAATAGGAATGAACGAGATTGCGGCTGATGTTGCCCACGTATTCCTGGAAACTGATATTGGAAAAATCTTTCGTTTGATAAAGGCTCTCGTGCACGAATGCCATGGACTTGATCCTGTTCTGGCTTTCGAGCAATATCTCGAGGATCTTTTTATCGCGGACGTAAGATGATTGCAGGTTGAGAATACTCGAGATCACCTGCAGATTATTCTTCACGCGGTGATGCACTTCTTTCAGCAGCACTTCTTTTTCCTTGAGCGACAATTTCAGATTGTCTTCCGCAAGTTTTTTGTCGGTGATGTCGTGCGCAATGGCCGAAACTTCGATCACGTGGTCATTCGCATCGCGGATCGGGTTGAGATAAATTTCCCGCCAGGTTTTTTCGCCCGACTTGTGCACGAAGGCAACTTCGAAATTCTGCGCTTTGCCGTTCAGCGTCTGGTTCATTTTATCCACCCAGAAATCGTTGTACAGATTTTGTGAAAGCATTTTTCCGGAAGCCATCGGCATTCCGATGTACGCGGTGACGCCGTATGCGCGCTCGAGCCATTTCGCCTGGTTGCCGTTGAAGGAAGAAAGACGATAATTCCTGTCGATGGTCCAGATCATGTGCGAACTGGTTTCGATGATCGAATTGAGTTTCGCCGCCTGCAGCCGAAGCTGCTCTTCCGTTTTTCTTTTCGGCGTGAGATCTTCGTACACATAAACAAAATAAAGCGGGCGATTGTCCTCTCCCCTGACAAGCGAGACCGTGACATTCACGATCACTTCATTTCCATTGGCGTGTTTGTACCGGTGTTCATCGATCACACGTTCGAATCCGAGCTTGATGAAATCCTTTCCGCTTGGCAAGCGCGACAGGTCTCCGGGAATGCGCAGGTCCTGTATGGATTTTTTTCTGAGTTCTTCGGGTGAATATCCAAGCATGTCGCTCAGGCGCTGGTTGGCATCAATGAATTTATCAGAGCTGGTATCCACGAGTGCAATGCCGACGTAAGCCTGGTTGTAGATGGCGCGGTATTTTTCCTCGTTGAGGCGCAGCTGTGTTTCCGATTTTTTCCATTCGGTGATATCGCGCGACACGCCCATCGATCCGAGAATATTTCCTTTCTCGTCTTTGAGAATACTCGCGGAAAGAAGCGCGGTGAAATCCTGGCCGTTCTTTTTCTTATTGAGCACTTCCCCTGTGAAAAATCCTCCGCCTTTCACCAGCTCGTCCATCACATTGATGCGCTGCTGTGGATCTTTATAGAGGAATGAAACGTGTTTTCCGATCACTTCTTCAGGTGTGTAGCCGAATGTTTCCTGTGCAGCCCTGTTGAATTCGGTGACGTATCCTTCGGGATCGGATGCGCAGATCATATCGATGGAACTGTCAATGAGCAGGCGCAGGTATTTCTGCGTGGCGAATAATTCTTTCTCCGCTTTTCTCCGTTCTTCGATCTCGAGTTGCAGCGAACGGTTTGCTTCTTCGGCCACCTGCGCGCGCATCTGTTCGCGCTCGATCAATCGCTCCGATGAAATGTTTCGAAGGAAAACGAGAATGGTTTGCTGGCCGAGATAATTGTACAGGATCGGTTTGGATTCACATTCTACCTCTGTTCCGTCTTTGTGCAGGATCTGGATGATCTCGAATGGAACCGGCGTTCCTTTCACCACCTGCTTGATGCGTTCCGATGAGCGGATGCGCTGTTCCGGAGAAAGAAATTCCATCAGCGTATTCCCGATCAGTTCATCAAGCGACTTGATACCGGAAATTTC
>DATJEX010000223.1:0-3588 GCA_035496135.1 Bacteroidia bacterium | reverse complement strand
CTGTAACATCTCCTTTTTCAATTCCTTCGATGAGGAGCTTTTTAGAGAAGTCTTTGTTGAGCGGATTTGCGAAGTCGTCATCATATACAGAGTATACGACGCGCGTTTCAGCAAATAGTGGGTTGTCGCGGAAAGCTTTTTTCAGATAAAGTGGCATCAGGGCGGTGAACCAGCCGTGGCAATGCACGATATCAGGAGCCCATCCGAGTTTTTTCACGGTTTCAATCACGCCGCGTGCAAAAAAGATCATACGCTCGTCATTATCGGCGAACTGGGCGCCTTTCTTGTCGGTCAGGATGAATTTGCGCTGGAAATATTCTTCGTTGTCGATGAAGTAAACCTGCATGCGGGCAGCCTGTATAGAAGCCACTTTGATGATCAATGGATGATCTGTATCATTGATGATCAGGTTCATACCTGAAAGACGGATCACTTCATGAAGCTGGTTGCGGCGCTCATTGATGCAGCCGTAACGGGGCATGAATGTGCGTATTTCCTTGCCTTTTTCCTGGATTCCTTGTGGAAGGTAACGGGCTATATAGCCCATCGGAGTCTCGTCGAGGTATGGGGTGATCTCGGCCGAAACGAAGAGAACTCTTGCTTTTTTAGTCATAGGTATTGGGAGATATTTCTGGGTTTGTTGAAGGGACTACAAAGATAATAAAAAAAAAGGGGGACTTTACAAAAAAACCTTAGTTTCGGTCGCTCTGAAAAGACCGTTTTTCTCAATAAAAAACGAAGATTCGACATGCAAACGATCACATCGCGGAAAGCGGTTTCTGAATTGCTTGAAAAAGCGAGAAATGAGGGCAAAAAGGCTGGATTTGTACCCACCATGGGAGCCTTGCACGAAGGGCATGCGGCACTCGTACGGAAGGCGCGCGGCGAAAATGATCTCGTGATCGTGAGCGTATTCGTCAATCCTACCCAGTTCAACGACAAATCAGATCTCGCGAATTATCCGCGCACGCTGCTGCAAGACCAGGTTTTGCTCGGGCGGTCAGGATGCGACCTCCTGTTTTTTCCGTCGGTTGAAGAAATGTATCCCGAAGGTTTGGAAGCAGAAAAATTTCCGCTTGATCTTGAAGGACTCGATTCGGTGATGGAAGGAAAATTCAGGCCGGGGCATTTTGAAGGGGTCGTGCGCGTTGTGAAAAAACTTTTCGAGATTGTGGGTGAATGCAACGCGTATTTCGGGCAGAAAGATTTTCAGCAACTCGCGATCATCCGGAAGATGGTGGAAGTGTTGAAATTGCCCGTGAATATCATTGGTTGTCCTACTGTTCGCGAAAAAGATGGACTCGCCATGTCGTCACGCAATACCCGATTGACAGAAACAGAAAGAAAAGCAGCACCTGAAATCTATGCTGCGTTGACGGAAGCAAAAAGAATGTGGGGAAGATCTTCTGTTGAAGAAATAAAAAAGGAAGTTGAAAGTAAGATCAGTTTACAACCGCTTTTCAAACTCGATTATTTCGAGATCGCCGATGAAAGAACATTAGCGCCACGCTCAGGAAACTCCGGCGGAAATGCCGTAGCCTGTATCGCAGTTTTTCTCGGGAAAGTAAGATTGATCGACAATATTCTTCTGCGATGAGAAAATAAATCAAGCGAAGAACAACAAAGCGTTTCTGATAAGAGTTGGCGAAGAAAAAAAATGGAATTTACTCGAACGTCACACCGATCATCACATCCACCGCGCCGCGTTTTTTCCCGGGATTCCAGTAAGGCATAGCCTTCAGCACGCGGATCAACTCATCATCCATTGCTTTTGAAATACTGTAAGAAAGCTGTACGTCGGTCACTTCACCTGTTTTGGAATTCACGGTGATGATCGCTCCATTGGTGTAACGCGTAATGGCAGAACGATCGAGTGTTTGTGGTTTGAAATTCGACATGATGTAACTCTTCAATGCTTCGTCGCCACCCGGATAGGTTGGCATCTGGTCCTGCTGAAAACTCGCGGAACTCTGCTGGCTGATCCCGATCTGTCCGTTGCCGCCCGAACTGCTTCCACCTTTTCCGTTATCGTGTGTAACAGGCGGATAAGCGATCACCGATTTGATCTTTATCGGTGTATTATTCGCTGCGGTACGTGTGTTCGAACCGTCTGAGGTATTGTTCGATTGCGTGGTTGTGCTTGTAGTAGTTGCAGCTGATTGATTCTGATCGACGGTGAACGTGTTATTCTTCCCCGGTTGCGTTGCCGGAAGATTCTGAACGTTATCTGAAAGATTGATCGAAGATCCGGAATGTGTATCGTGGGTTGATGAAGTAAGCGGAATGTTGTTTGTTCCATTCGCATTATCAACAACGGGCTGATCGGATCGGCCGGAAGTATTGATGTCAAGTGACGCCTGTCGTTGTAAAGCAGCGTTGGTTGAATCGGTAATATGCTGTTGAATCGGAGAATTTCTCGTGGCGAAATACCAAACTGTTGTCCCTCCGGAGAGCAGGATAAGTCCGGCAATGAGCGAGAATCCGTAACGGCGGAAGAACGGAACACGCGGTGGCGTATTCATGTATACAGAAAGCCGGCGCTGGATATGTGACGAGAGTTTGGTGACTTCTGCGATACGTTTGGAATTGAGCCCATCCATTGCTCCTGCACACAAGCCACACTCCAACAGATGTTCCTCTACCAAATGCGCGCTCTTTTTAGAGAGTTTGCCGTCTGAATAGAGCTTCATCGTTTCGAGAGAGAGGCATTCACCTTTCTGGAAGATCCGTTTGAGCTCGTTCGCTGTCATTCTTCGGTGGGCACCAGGAGACCTTTAAGGTTTCTCTTTCCATTCTGGAGGTAACTTTTCACCTCATTGATCGAGAATCCGGTGAGGTCTGATACCTCTTTGTAACTTTTCTCTTTAAGGTAGAACAGCTCGATGCATTTTTTCTGCTCTTCGGAGAGTTTTGCAACCGCTTCCTTGAGTTTTTCGAGTTGTTCTTCCAGCTGAACTGCCTCTGTCTTTGGAGCCTCGTCGATCGCCATGTTCCGCAGAGCTGCCTCCACGTCTTTGACCTCCAGAGAGTCCTTCCTGAGTTTCTTCAGGCAGAGATGTTTTGTTACACTATACACCCAGGTTTTGAAATTCTTCACTTCGTGCTGCTGCAGATCGCGGAGGATGATCTCGAAGACTTCCATTACAGCGTCTTCGGTATCCACGTTGTTCTGCAGATAATTGTAAGCAACAGCAGTGATGAGCTGAGTGTATCTGCGAAACAGTTCGCCTGCGTACCATGAGTTTGAAGTCTTCTTATAAGACTCAATGAGCTCCTGGTCGCTCAGCTGGGTTTCCTTTTTGGGCCAGAGAAAGGGTATGCGCACCGTAAGAAGGATTTACTTGTGTTTACTAAAAGTGATTTGCCAATCCTAATGTACGAGTTTTCCTATACTTTCCAAACTTTGGTCCGACTTTAAGGGCATTTTCACACTTATTTCCATAAACAATCGGCTGTTATTTTTTTGTTTGTTACTGAAGCCGGGAAATTCCACGTCCCCGGATATAAAATTAAAATATTGATTTACAGCAATTTGAAACAAATTATGTGAAAATCTTCTGCCCCCCTTGTGGAATATGTGGGATTCTT
>DATJEX010000222.1:0-3185 GCA_035496135.1 Bacteroidia bacterium | reverse complement strand
TCGATACACGGATCTCAAGCCGCTTGAGCAGGAAGCCCGCACAGTTTTCCCTGAAACCTACCTCGCCGAAGAGGGAATGAAGTTCAGTATCCCCGAAGAATTCATTGTGAATAAATAGGAAAAACAAGGCCGCCTGATGTTCGGGAAATTTATACCTTTGACTACTATTTATAATTAGTCTAAATAATAAAATGGTGACGACAGTTGTTTTAGGGCATACCAATTACCTGGTGAGGGAAGGTCTCAAATCATTGATTTTCAGTCGAAATGAGTTCCTGTTTGAAGGTGAAGCTTCAAATGCAGAGGAGTTGGTGAAACTGGTGACGGAGAAAAAACCAGAGGTTATCGTCATTGATCACCTCGATCAGAATTTCGGGATCTCTGTGTTGAGAAGGATCGTGGCTGAAAATCCGAAGATCGGCATTCTCACTATTTCCGATAAGCCGACCAAATGGATGCTTGCTGATGCGCTTGCTGCGGGAATTGTAAGTTACCTGTTGCGTGATTGTGAGAAAGAAGAGATCATTGATGCGATCGTTTCCACGAGTAAACACGAACAGTTTTTCTGCGGAAAGATCCTGAATGGAGTCATGCGCACAGCAGAAGACGGAGTTTCCGATTCCGAATCGATCCTGTGCAATGGTGTCCGCATCTCGGAACGTGAAGCAGAGATCATCCGCTATGTTTCGGAAGGACTCACCAATAAAGAAGTAGCAGATAAACTTCACCTGAGTGCGCACACGGTCACTACGCACAGAAAAAATATCATGGCGAAGATCGGTGTGAACAACACGGCCGGACTCGTACTCTTCGCGATCAAGAATAATATTGTCACGCCGAATCATTTTCTCTTCAATACCAATTGAGAAAATTGATCCTGAAATGCAGACGCCCCACGAGGCGTCTTTTTTTTGTCCGCACAAAACGAATAACTTCAGCGTATGAATCTGCTCATTGCCGATAGTGGTTCCACCAAAACAGATTGGTTTCTTCTGCTGGACGGAAAAGAACTTTCTTTCCGCACGGCAGGATTCAATCCCTGGCAAATGAGTGAAGAAGAATTCGCGAAAGAATTCTCAAATGAAGTGGTGAGCAAATGCGGGAACAAATTTTCAGGCGAGATCCATTTCTATGGAGCAGGTTGCGGGACAAAAGAGAAACAGGATTCATGGAAGAAAGTGATGAAGCAATGTTTGCCGGCTGCCACGGTAAATGTTCATTCGGATCTTCTCGGTGCGGCACGTGCGTTATGTGGAAAAGAAGCGGGCATTGTCGCCATACTCGGCACAGGTTCAAATTCCTGTTTATACGACGGTGAAAAAATAATCGCGACGCGTCCTTCTCCCGGTTACATTTTCGGTGATGAAGGAGGAGGAGCGCATATCGGAAAAACATTTCTCGGCAAATATCTCAATTGGGAATTATCGAAAAGTCTTTCGGAACAATTCGAGCGCGAGACCGGAATGAATGCGGAGAAAATTCTCGAGGGAGTATACAAGCGTCCGCATCCGAATCGTTTTCTCGCCTCGTTCGCCGAATTCGTGACCCGCAACGCCGCTCAACCGGAATGCGCGGAGATCCTGCAGAACAGTTTTCAAACATTCACTTCCAAACACCTGATGCTATATGATTCACGCAAGTACAAAGTCAACGTGACAGGATCAGTGGGGATCCACAACAGGGACTTGTTGCTTTCGATCTGGAGAACGACCGGCATCAAAGCAGGAAAATTCGTGGAGTCGCCGATCGAAGGGTTGAAGGAATATCACGCGATCGGATGACTGGATCATTTGATCCTCGTATAGGGTTTGTCAGAAAGGATGAAATATTTCCTGTTGAGTTGGGAAGTGGTGTAAAAAGACTGATCTGCCAATTGCAGGAATCCATCGGGACATTTTCCATTATCGGCACTCACGAGCGTACTCTTTCCATCTGTGATCGTTGAATAAACCAATGATTCGGCCCCGAGCGCCCACGTCACCATCATTTGTTCCCCGTTGATATCAGATTTAAGGATCATACTCTTGTCGCTTCCGGCATCCTTTGTCTTTTTGATCAGTTCGGCCAGGTGCAGATCGCGTTGCTGATAAAACAAACATCCGGCATTGATAAAGCGTATGCCATTCACGGTAAAAAAAAGTACGAGCAAAACGAGCGCAGGTTTCAATTTCCCATTGTATTCAAAGACAAGCGATGCAAAAACAAGATCGATCATGAAAAGTGCCGGGAGAAATAATCTTTCTACCATGATGCTTGAATCGCCATCGTGAAAAGTGGTAACAGCAAGCAGCAGGTAAGTGGTCAATGAAAAAAGATAAACGCAAAGGGCGAACCATTTCCGGGCGACACACATCCATAGTAAAGTGACGAGGAGCATTAATTCCGCGAGCCAGTAGAAATGCCTGGAATGAATGAGGAGGAATCGAAGCGCACCGCTTTCGGAAAATGAAGTGAGATAAGAAGAAGAATTCCTGACACGCGCGTATTGCCCGGCGTCGTTGATGTTGTCCGGGAAAATAAAGCGAAGGATCACGATAATACCAATGAGCGCGAGCACTACAGCGTTCGCCATGGTGATCTTCTTTTCACAGATCATTGTGAACAGCACAGCGAATCCCGCCGCAAATGCTCCGAGCGGATGCGTAAACATCACGAGCAAAGCAACACTTATTCCGAAAATGGTTTTCCTGTAAACCGATCTCCATTGGTAATTCAAGATCGCGAACAATAGCGCGCTGAATACGATCGCCTGGTGCAATTCGCCAACCGTGTGAAGAAAATTCTCCCGGATACCCATGAACATCCCAAGAACGATCGTGAGTCCGGCTGCAGGATTTTTAAGCGTATAGGTCACCAGCCGCCAGACGAGGTAATAGAGGACGATGTACGAAGCGGAAAAAATATAAACGAGCAGGTGGAATGGCAAATGAAATTTCACGGCCAGGAATAACGGGATCTCGGAGAAGAAAACTCCGTATCGCATAAATGGGAAAACAAAAGTTTCATCATTCACCCGCTGGAAAAACTGCCACGCCGAATCAACATAACACGTACGCTCGGTCGAATAATAGATCGAGTAGAAAAGTAAAATAAGAAAAACGAAATGACCGAAGTACTTCTGGAAAGCCGGGAGGTCGTTGCCAAACCTGAGTTTAGTTCCCATGAAAACGGGAGATTATTTGGAT
>DATJEX010000221.1:0-11685 GCA_035496135.1 Bacteroidia bacterium | reverse complement strand
GAATGACAAACAATTCAGCATACTTTGCCACCAGCTCGGCGCAGATTCACTTGGTGAAGACAAATTATTTTCCGCAAATATTTCAAGAGTAAAACACCGTAAACTCCTGTTCAGAAAACTTTCACTGAAGATCTGCGCACTCGATAGCAGGTCATTCGCAAGAAAACTTGACGGATCGGGGGTGCCTTTCGCCTTCATCCGGAGCCTGCCTGAAGCATTATCCGATCCACGCATGGCTCATCTCACACTAAATTCCGGCGCTGAAAAGGTTCTTAAATCTGTGATTTTCAAAGGTTAGTGGGTTCAAATGTTATTTGCCGGCGTCTCCCTTATTTATTAAATTTGTGTTGGCTATCACATGAAGAAACCTCATTCTATCAGGCTATTTTTATTTCTATTTATTCTCATCCCTTCCATTTCTTTTGCCCAGCGCAATAAGCATTACAAATGGGAATTGGGAGTGGATCTCGGTGCGACGAATTTTCTCGGAGACCTTGGCGGTGCGAACCAGATCGGGACTCACCTCGCAAGAGATCTTGAATTTTCACTTACACGTCCTGCATTTGGCGTTCACATCCGTTACAGGAAACAACGTTATTTCGGATACAAAGCTGAATTCTGTTACGGAAAAGTTTTCGGTGACGATCAGCTCACACAAGAGCGTTTCCGGAATAACCGCAACCTGAATTTCAAATCGAATATTTTTGAATTCAGTACGCAGTTCGAATTTTACTTTTCAAAAGAACGTCCCGGCCATATTTACCATTACAAGAAACTGCACGGTTGGAAAAACATCGACATGCAGGAATATATTTTCATCGGCATCGGTGGATTTCATTTCAACCCGAAAGGTTACTGGAACGGAACATTCACAGCGCTTCGCCCATTACGCACAGAAGGAGAAGGATTGATCCCCGGAACAAAAATGTATTCGCTCAACAGTATCTGTTTCCCGATGGGAGCTGGATTCAAATACGGGCTCAACAGAAGATTCAGCATTGGTGTCGAATACGGACTTCGGTACACCATCACGGATTACATTGACGATGTCAGCACCAATTACGCCGATCCTGCGATCATCGCCGCGGGACAACCGAATCCGCAAATGGCCGCACTCGCTGTTCATTTTGCCGATCCTTCGCTTGGACTCATTCCTCCAGTAGACGGAATTTATGTGACCGGTGTCGGACAGGTGCGTGGACATTCCGATCATACTGATGCGTACATGTTCGCTGTGCTTACCGTGAATTACAAACTCGGCAAGATCAAACGCACACACTCTAAATTCTAAACCGGTGATCACGATCTGTGAACCGGTCACTCCAGAAGATTTCGAAGCTTACTATCTACTGCGTTGGGAAATCCTGCGTAAACCCTGGGATCATCCGCGCGGATCGGAAAAAGATGAACAGGAAAATTCTTCCTTTCATTTCATGGCAGTGAATGAAAAAAATGAAGTAGTCGGTGTTTCGCGACTGCAGAAGAATTCTCCAACAGAAGGACAAGTGCGATTCATGGCGGTGCGCGATGATCAGCAGGGAAAAGGTGTCGGAAAAAAACTGATGGCGCGCGTGGAAGAAAAAGCGAAACAGGAAAAACTGGAGAAGATCGTTTTACAGTCGAGGGAAAATGCCGTGGAATTCTATAAAGCGATCGGCTACACCATCACAGAAAAGACGTTCAGACTCTGGGATGTCATCCAGCATTACAAAATGGAAAAGCAGCTGAAGTAAAAGATCAGCGGCGATAATTCTTCAGCAGGAAGATCATCTTCGATAATTCCTTTTCCGACAGGCGGTACCCGATCGCGATCTCTTTATCACCATAATCGAAACGGATCGAATCACAATCGGTGGACCAGTAATCGGTGCCGAGTTTTTTCAGCCAGTTCGGTTTTTTTTCTTCGTGCGCGTGCACGTTCGAGATCTTTTCCAGTTCGTAGGAATTCACCCACCCTCTTCCACCGGTGTCTTTTTTGTAGAACATTTCTCCATCGCGGAATTTGAAGATCTCCCTTCCCTTCCATGTCCACAGCAATCCTTTGAGCATGATGTAATCGAAATAAACCCAGAAAGCGATCCACACCAGCATGATCATCTTCGTCTTCTCATCTTTCACGGCGAAATAATTCACCGCCACCACGATCCCGCCAGCCAGCCACAACGCGAGTAACAGGAGAATGTTCGTGATCTTCGTCTTATCGGTATTCGCGATGATCACCACGCTCAGTTCATTTTCCTTTTCCACGTAGGACGCTCGGTCGCTGATATTCTTTATTTCCATTATTCTTTTCTTTTGAACGGCCGGATGATCAAACGCATGCCGCGATCGTAATTGAAATAGCTGATGAGCCAGTTGAAGAAAACAACGATCCTGTTCCGGAATCCGACGAGGAACAACAAATGAATGAACATCCAGATGAGCCACGCAAAAACGCCCTGCGTCTTCAGGTATTTTGTTTCCACCACCGCTTTATTCCTTCCGATCGTCGCCATCGATCCTTTATCGTGATAGGAGAATTTCTTCCAGCGAGTCAGCTGGTTTCCCGAACCCAGGTTATTCCCGAGATTGATTCCCTGCTGGATCGCCACTTGTGCTACCTGCGGATGTCCCTTCGGATACGCGTCATTCACGAGAAAAGCAACATCTCCAACAGCATACAGATTTTCAGTTCCTTCAATACGATTGAATTCATCTACTTTGATTCTTGCTCCTCCAACCTTCGCCGTTCCAGGAATTCCTTTGATGAAATTTCCCATTACACCTGCTGCCCAGATGAGCGTCTTCGTATTCACTTCGGTTCCGTTCATTGTTTTCACGATCGTTCCGTCGTAACCGGTCACTCGCGCGTTCAGCCACACATTCACACCCATTTTCTCCAGATACATTTTCGCTTTGGAAGAAGAATGTTCACCCATCGCGGCGAGCAATCGATCACCACTGTCGATGAGGTGGATCTTCATCTTTTTCAGATCGAGTTCCGGATAATCCTTCGGCAATACATGACGTTTCAATTCTGCCAATGCACCTGCCAATTCAACTCCTGTCGGCCCGCCTCCGCAGATCACATACGTCATGAGCGCTTCCCGTTCTTTCTCGTCATGCACCGTCACGGCCATTTCAAAATTTTCAAGAATACAACTCCGCAGATCGAGCGCCTCCCTTACCGATTTCATCGGCATACTTTTCTTGCGCAACTCTTCCATGCCGAAATAACTCGTATCGGACCCGGAAGCGATGATGAGATGATCGTACTTTATTTCGCCGATGTTGGTCTTCAGGATATTTTTCTCCGGAAATAGTTCTTCCGCTTCCGCCATCCGGAAATGAAAATGCTCGTAGCCGGCGAAAACCTTCCGCAGCGGAAAAACAATGGAGTCGGGTTCTATTCCCGCTGTTGCCACCTGGTAAAGCAGCGGCTGAAACGTGTGGTAATTATTCCGGTCGATCATCACCACCTGGAAAGAATCCTTCAGGTGTTTCGCCAGTTCTATTCCTGCAAATCCGCCACCGATAATGATGACGCGCTTGAGATAAATATCAGGAATGTCTAAACTCATAATTTTTATTTCCGGAGAAATGCTTCCAGTGCGAGACGATAACCGTTCAATCCCAAGCCGATGATACTTCCTTTGGCATGTTTCGCGATGAAAGAAGTATGACGGAATTCCTCGCGCGCGAAAACATTCGAGATGTGCACTTCGATCACGGGCGATTTAATTCCCGCCACCGCATCACCGATCGCGATTGAAGTATGCGTATATCCGCCGGGATTGAAAATAATTCCGTCGTAAGTGAATCCGGCTTCATGAAGTTTATTGATCAGTTCGCCCTCCACATTGCTCTGGAAGTATTCAAGCGTCACGGCAGGAAATTCTTTTTTCAATTCGGTGAAAAAATCCTCAAAACTTCTGGTGCCATAAACTTCCGGTTCGCGCTTGCCCAGCAGATTCAGGTTCGGCCCGTTGAGGATCAGAATTTTCATTGCTCAAAATTACGGGTAATTCGCTCATAAAATCAGCCTGAAAATTAAGTTCTGCATCGGAGTTAAATAGTAACTTTGTCAATGAAAATCCAAACCATATCATGTCTACATCCACACTCGTGAAAAAAGTTCACAACTTCTCTCCCGGTCCCGGCATTCTCCCGGCCGATGTGATCAAACAGGCTGCTGAAGCCGTTCTCAATTTCGATAACCTCAATCTTTCTTTGCTGGAGATCTCTCACCGCTCGAAGAATTTTGAAAAAGTGATGGACGAAGCGCGTGAAACGGTGAAGGAATTGCTCGGACTCAAGCCGGGTTGGGAAGTACTTTACCTCGGAGGCGGAGCTTCGCTGCAATTCGCGATGGTTCCTTACAACCTGTTGCGCACGAACGGATACGCGGCTTATGTGAACACAGGCGTGTGGGCGAGCAAAGCGATCAAAGAAGCGAAACTCATCGGCGAGACAAAAGTCATTGCGTCTTCCGAAGACAAGAAATTCGCTTACATCCCGAAGAATTATGAAATTCCAACTGATGCGGATTATCTCCACATCACATCGAACAATACGATCTACGGAACGGAAATGAAATCGTTCCCGAAAGCTTCCATCCCGGTTGTGTGCGATATGTCGTCCGATATTTTCAGCGGACCTGTTGATGGAAACCAGTTCGCGCTCATTTACGCAGGTGCGCAGAAGAACATGGGACCTGCAGGAACAACGATGGTTGCCGTTCGCGAAGATATTCTCGGAAAAACGGGAAGAAAAATGCTGAGCATGCTGGATTATCAAGTGCAGATCAAGGGCGGATCGATGTACAACACGCCCCCGGTTTTCCCGATCTACGTTTGTCTTCTCACGCTTCAGTGGCTGAAGAAGAACGGCGGACTCGCAGCGATGGATAAAATAAATAACGACAAAGCGAACATGATGTACGGCGAAGTGGATCGTAACACGATGTTCGCAGGAACAGTTCTTGACAAAGAAGACCGTTCGCGCATGAATGCATGTTTCGTGATGACACGTCCCGAACTCGAACCGGAATTCGACAAGATGTGGAAAGAAGCGGGCATCTCGCAACTGCGCGGACACCGTGACGTAGGCGGATACCGCGCGTCACTGTACAACGCGCTTCCGCTCGAGAGCGTGAAAGTGCTCGTGGAAGTGATGCAGGAGTTCGAAAAGAAGTTTGCTTAAGGAAATGAAAAATTTTCCATCCTTTCTTTGTTCGATCGTCTTGCTGTTCATTTCGTGTACCGCAAAACCTGGAGAGAACTCTTCGGGAGTTGTTTCTGTTACGAATAAAGACAGCGCGGCCGTTGACTCGACAGTGAGAGCTTTTTTCAAATGGTACAAACATGATTATGATGTGTTGAATGCTGTCAGCCTGGTGAACATGGATACAACATCCGGCTATTCCATAGACAAGGACGGCGTCAAACATTATGTCTGGCTATTCGGGAATACAGGATATTTTACCGACGAGCTTATTGCAAAAATGAATACTTATTTTTCAAAGTGTGACAGCGCACTGCAAGTGGAAAAGCAAAAAGATGGTCCTCCTGACGGACTGGATGCTGACCTGATCATCTGCTCGCAGGAACCTGAAAGTGATCTCCAGATCATTGATTCCACCAGGCAATTCAGGATAACGATCAATGGCAATAACGCTTCTTGTAAAATTGTTCCGCTCAACCGAACTTTAACGCTTTCAAACAAGATCGGCTACTGGCAATTTACCAGTGTAGGTTGTTTTCAATAAGTAACACTATAAACAATTATGTCCAGAAAAATTCTCGCCAACGACGGCATCGATGCAAAAGGAAAAGAGCTGCTGGAAAAAGCCGGCTTTGAAGTAGTAACAGAAAAAGTTCCGCAGGAGAAACTGGCGGAAGCGATCAACACACACAAATATGTTGCACTCACCGTTCGTTCTGCGACGAAAGTGCGGAAAGATGTAATTGATGCGTGTCCCGAATTGAGAGTGATCGCACGTGGCGGCGTGGGAATGGACAACATCGATGTGGATTACGCAAAAGGAAAAGGGATCGATGTGATCAATACTCCGGCCGCTTCTTCCCACTCGGTCGCTGAATTGGTATTCGCCCATCTGTTCGGCGCGGTGCGATTCGTTTACGATTCCAATCGCCAGATGCCGGTGAAAGGTGATAAAGAATTTGACGCGCTGAAGAAAAAATATGCGAAGGGAATTGAGCTCAAAGGAAAAACGCTCGGCATCATCGGCTTTGGAAGAATTGGCCAGGCGGTGGCGAAGATCGGATTGGGACTGGGAATGAAGATCGCCGCACATGATCCATATCTCGAGGAAGCGTTGATCGAACTCGACATTTATTCTGTTTCACCTGTTCGCGTCAAGATCGCTACTACCACCTTTGACAGCGTACTCGAACAATCTGATTTCATCTCCCTGCATGTGCCCGGCGGAAAAGTTATCACAGAAAAAGAGATCGCCATGATGAAGAAAGGTGTTATCCTGATCAACGCGTCACGCGGCGGAGTGATCGAGGAACACGATCTCATCGAAGCACTGAACTCAGGAAAAGTTTCACACGCCTGCCTCGACGTTTTCGTGAATGAGCCGGCCCCGATGAAAGATATCCTCACGCACGAGAAGATCTCCCTGACACCACACATTGGCGCATCTACAGAAGAAGCGCAGGAAAGAATAGGCGTTGAACTCGCCGAAAAGATCATTGTGGCGCTTAGTGGACAAAAACATCTTTCTGATTTCTAAACCAGAGAACCGGAAACCGAAAACCGATCCATGGCAACTGTGATCCCATTCAAAGGCATTCGTCCTACCCGCGACAAAGTCGGCTTGGTGGCTTCGCGTTCAGTTGACAATTATTCGAAGAATGATCTTCACGAAAAGCTGAAATCGAATCCATTCACTTTTCTGCACGTCATTCATCCCGATTTCAAGGATGGACGGCGGACGAAGCCGGGCTCGATGGAGCGTTTGAAAAAAGTGAAAGCGCAATACGAATCTTTTCAGCGCGAAGGAATTTTCACGCACGATGAAAAGCCGTGCTACTATGTTTACCGCCAGATCAAATCGGGAAATACATTTACCGGCATCATCGCGTGTACGAGCATCGAGGATTATATGAACGGAACCATCCGCATTCATGAACAGACGCTGACGGAACGTGAGAAAAAACTGATGGAATATCTCGAGGTCTGCGATTTCAACGCCGAGCCGGTATTGTTCTGTTATCCCGACCAGAAAGACATTGACACGATCATTGCCGCGAAAACAGCTGAGCGTGCCGAATATGATTTCACCACAACCGATCGTGTTCATCACATGTTGTGGGTGATCGATGACGCGAAACAGGTGAATGAATTACAAAAACATTTTGCCGGTGTTCCGTCTGTTTACATTGCCGACGGGCATCATCGCTCTGCTTCTTCTACCCTGCTCGGCCGGTCAAGAAGGGAAAAACATCCGGAGTTCACGGGCAAAGAGCCATGGAATTTCTATCTCGGTGTTTTCTTCCCGGAATCACAATTGAAAATTTTTGATTTCAACCGCGTGGTGCGTGATCTCAACGGACTGACAGAAATTCAATTTCTTGACGCGCTCAAGGAGAATTTCGAGATCAGGGATCACGACAAGAAGATCTTCATTCCGCATGCGAAGCATATTTTCTCGATGTACCTCGATGGAAAATGGTATGAATTACGCATGAAGAATGGCCGTGCAAAAGATGAGGAACCTGTGCAGTCGCTCGATGCGCATTTATTGACCGAGCTCATCCTCGCTCCTGTTCTTGGCATTTCCGATCTGAAGACCGATCCGCGTATCGGATTCGTTTCCGGAATAAAAGGTGCTGAAGAATTGCGCAACCAGGTCGATCACTGGAAATTCAAAGTGGCTTTTGGTTTGTGTCCTGTTCAGATGGATGAACTGAAACGCATCGCCGACAGCGGAAACATCATGCCGCCTAAAACAACCTGGATCGAACCGAAAATGAGAAGCGGCCTCGTCATTTATCCTTTGTCCGATTAATTATACTCCGGATCACATTCGGATAATCATCATCCGAAAATCATTTCTCCAAAACTTTTCTCCGAATTTTGACCCATATTCCAATCTTCTCATTTCCGAATCTTCGAATTGTTTTGAAAGACAATGTCCATCACTGAAAATATACTTTCAATAAAAAAGGATCTTCCTGCGAATGTGACGCTCATTGCCGTGAGTAAAACGCGTACGAATGAAGAGATCATGGAAGCGTATCGTGCAGGACAACGTGACTTCGGAGAGAACAAAGTGCAGGAATTGTTGCCGAAAGCAGAAGCTTTACCAAAAGATATCCGCTGGCATCTCATCGGGCATTTGCAAAGCAACAAGGTGAAATTCATCACGCCATTTGTTCATCTCATCCACTCGGTTGACAGTGAAAAACTTCTCGCCGAGATCGACAAACAGGCGGCGAAGTGCGGAAGAAAAATCTCCGTGCTGTTACAGATCTTCATCGCGAAGGAAGAAACCAAATTCGGATTCTCATTCGAAGAAGCAACGGCATTACTGAATTCCGAACCCGGAAAAAAATATCCGAACGTCGAGATCAATGGACTGATGGGCATGGCAACGAACACTGAAAATCAAGAACAGATCAGGAGTGAATTCAAGTTATTGAATAACTTCTACACCAACATCTCACGTCCCATGTCCCATATCTCATGTCTTTCCATGGGAATGAGCAGTGACTGGAAGATCGCGATCGAAGAGGGAAGCACGATGATACGGGTTGGAAGCAGTATTTTTGGCGAACGGATCTATCACGAGAAAAAATGAACGAAAAAGAAAACGATAAGGGCGAAAAAATCCCTGAACCGGTTTTTCATGAATCGGAAAATTTCATGAGTGCGTATTTCGGAAAAGTTCCCGATGCGGTACTCAACCAGTCGGCCACCAAACCCGACATGAAACTCATTTCTTCGCTCGTGGCACAACTCACCGATCCGAACCAGAAAGAAACACGCATACAGGTGTTGAGCATGTTGCGCGACGCGCAGGCGCAGGATTTGATCGTGTCGATCATCGCGATGAAGGAATACATCAAACACCGCGCAGCGCTCATCGCTTCGGCATGGGAAAGCGGGCTCGATTTCTCAAAACATCTTGATTTTTTCATTGACCTCGCGCTTGATCCGGATTTCATCATCTGCCTGGAAAGCTGCACAGTGATCACCGAAAATATGGATGGCCCATTCGATGCAACATTGCTGAAAGAGGCCAATGGCAAATTAGAAAAAGCGTCTGCCACGCACAGGGAATTGATCGATCCTGTCGTTGAAAAATTCAACCTTCTGACCAGGTAGACTCTTTCATCAGTCCCTTTCGCTTTTTTTAGCGGTTTGTAATTCCGGATTTTGTTCATAGTTCGTACACCCCTTGCTATCTTTACCTGATTGAAAACGCTCAACAGGTTTATCTTCAAAAGCTATCTGCCGCCCTTCGCGTTGACGTTCGTCATCTCGGTCTTCATCCTCTTCATGCAGTTTCTCTGGAAATGGGTGGATGAACTCGTGGGAAAAAAACTTGACTGGAACATTCTCACCGAACTTTTTTCCTTTGCCGCGTTGTCGATGGTTCCGCTTGCTTTACCAATGGCCGTGTTGCTTTCTTCGCTCATGACATTCGGAAATCTTGCCGAACATTATGAACTCGCCGCGATGAAATCGTCCGGCCTCTCCCTCATGCGTGTGATGCGCCCGCTCATCGTTTTCACCGTGATCATTTCAATAGCGGCATACGGATTCTCCAACAATCTCCTGCCCTACACCAACCTGAAAATGCTGAGCACGCTCTTTGATATCCGGCAGAAAAAACCTGATCTCAATATCCCTGACAATGTTTTTTACAACCAGATCGATGGCTACACGATCCGTAAACACAAATCGAAAGACGGAAAGTCGATCGAGGATGTGATGATCTACGATCACAGCCAGGACCAGGGAAATACAGCACTCACGCTGGCGAAAACCGGCAACATGAGTACAACCAAAGACGGGCATTACCTCGTTGTTGAACTTCACGATGGTGTCACGTACAAGGAAATGCTCGATCAGCCCAATGCCGAACTCACTCACCCGTTTCTCAAACAGAGTTTCAGGGATGAGATCCTGCGCATGGATCTTTCCGGTTTCAAAATGAACCGGACCAACGAAGAATTGTTCCGTGAAAATCAGCAGATGCTCAATGGAAGCCAGCTGCTTGATTACATCGACACGATGAAGCAAACGATCCAGGATGATAAAGATGATTTTTATAATTCTGTCACGAGCGCCTATTTGCAGAAGAGCAGGAATTACTGGAAAGCGATGGACACCACCAAAAAAGTGATCCACAACGGAAGTATACTTGCGGAGTTTGACGCTTCCGGAAAAAAAACCGTTTTCGAACATGCACTCAGCGCCGCGCGCAATGTCCAGAAATCCGCAGAAGATAAAGTGAACGAGATCGACGCGGAAGAAAAAGAGATCCTGCGGTACAAAATAGAATTCTGGAGAAAATTCACGCTGTCGTTCGCCTGCCTGCTCATGTTCTTTATTGGCGCACCATTGGGCGCGATCGTGAAGAAAGGAGGACTCGGTATGCCGATCGTGATCGCGGTTGGATTCTTCATCATCTTCTGGGTGCTCAGCATCACGGGCGAAAAACTTTCGAAAGAAGGAACACTTCCGCCGGAGATCGGCATGTGGCTGGGCTGTCTCTGTTACATTCCACTCGCGATCTGGCTCACGAGACAAGCTACGGCTGAAGCGAGTTTATTCGATACCGGCATTATCAGGTTCTTCTCGGCATTCCGCGGTTTCGCTTTTTTTGGTCTTCGTAACAGATCCATGAAAAAAAGATTTGATGAGGAGATGAGGAAAGCGGAAAATGAACAATCCGGAAATTCAGACCCGGAACAAAATTAAAATGCGAATTCTCCAGCTCTGCAACAAACCTCCGCTGCCTGCCATTGATGGCGGATGTCTTGCCATGCACAGTATCACGGAAGGATTACTGGATGCGGGTCATGAGGTAATGGTTTTTGCGATCGTCACGCCGAAGCATCCGCTGGTGAAAGAGAAAATTCCGGCGGACTATTTTTCAAAAACAAAATTTGAATCCGAATTCATTGACACGACGGTGAAAGCCGGGGCTGCTGTCATCAATCTTTTCTCCGGTTCATCACTCAACGTCGATCGGTTTTATTCATCCGGGGCAGAACAGAAGATCAAAAATATTCTCGTCAAAAACGCTTTCGACATTGTTATCCTCGAAAGTATTTACATGAGTCCGTACATCGATGTTATCCGGAAGAATTCAAAAGCGAAGATCGTGCTCCGTTCACACAATGTGGAGCACCTGCTGTGGGAAGACCGCGCGCGGACAGGCAAAGACCTGTTGAAACGGAAGTGGTTCTCGTCGCTGGCGAAAAAAATGAAAAGCGCGGAAGTGTACGCACTTAACAATACCGATGCATTCCTTGCCATTACCACCGATGATCAGAAGATCCTTTCTTCATTCACACCGAAATCTTCCATCACCATTCCATTCGCTTTGAAGTTTGAAGGACACGATTCTATTGCGAAAATGTATAAAAAAACGGTTTTTCATATCGGTGCGATGGATTGGTTGCCGAATATCCAGGGCGTTCAGTGGTTCATTGACAATGTGTG
>DATJEX010000220.1:0-6246 GCA_035496135.1 Bacteroidia bacterium | reverse complement strand
AGTGATGAAAAAAGTGCTTCTCCCGGTTTGTAGATGTTGCCATTCGCACCGGAAGGATCATTGATCTTGTAAGCGTACTCCGAATAGAAATTTATTTTTCCGCGGATGATGTTCGCTCTTCCCGACCAGATACCTACATTTTCAGGAAGCACAAAGAACGGGCTCACATCCTGCTGGTATTTGCTCACGAAACTTCCGCCGAGGATCACTTGTGTCTTGCATTTCCACGCCGTGTCAAAAACTTCCGCAAGATTCACTTCGCCGTCAAATCCTCGCACGATGCCGGGACCGAGAACGAGTTTTCCATCCGACATTCCGTTGCGCTGTTTTCCCCAGATACCTTTCAGGTAAATACCGCGGTAAGGTGTGTAACGCACGCGCATTCCTTCAAGTGCATTGTCAATTCCGAGAATACGTTCTTCGTACGTGCGCAGCGTGAGGCCGCTTCCGAATTGTTCGTAGAAACTTCCGATCGTCACTTCAAGTCCGTCGTTATCATACGAAGCGAATTTGTACGGAATGCCGGCACCGGAATAGCCCTGTGGGTATCCGTTCAGGCGATTCAGGTAAACTTCGTAGCGCACACCAGCGGTGAATTTTCCGCGGCTGTAGTTGATATTGCCCCAACCGTTCATCAGCGCATGCTCGGGAATGGTGTCGGCACCAATGGTGGAATCAGGAATGTAATATTGAGGATCTGCCTCGAAGTTGCCGTGTATCTGCCCGGGATCAATGGCCTGGGAATGTAATGACACGGAAAAAAATCCTGCAACGACTGCAGGAAACAACAACAGAATTTTCTTCACTTAAATAGCGTTTTTATGAGAATGAAAACCTTAGTTCGGTTTGCCGTTGGCGGCAACTTGTTTCACAATGTCGTGCAATTCTTCAACTCCTCCAACTTCTGAATAACCGTCATGCGACCATACGATCTCGCCTTTGCCGTTCACCACGCACACATGCGGCACATTGTTCACGTTCATCGCGCGTTTGAAATCGGAATTCTCGTCGAGATAGACTTCATAATCCCATGCCTTGCTGTCGACATACGGTTTCACTTTCGGGGAATTCTTCTGATCGTCGATGGAAATGGCGATGAGTTTCACTCCCGTTTCCGTTTGCCAGTCAGGATAAACTTCGGCGATATCATTGAGCTCTTTTTTGCACGGAACACACCACGTTGCCCAGAAATCGATGATGATCGGTTTTCCGTCGTTGGCAAAATCAGCGGTATTGATATTTTTTCCGTCAAGTGATTTCACCATTGCAGAAGGGATCTTCTGTCCGTCTCCGTCGAAACGGAAAGCACTTGCGACAAAAAGAAGGGAAAGAATACTGATGGTAACAGTGATGCGTTTCATGTTATTTTGATTTTTCTGAGTGAAAATGAGTTGCTTCTTCCTGTTTCAAATTTCAAGCCAATTTCACCATTTTCCGGCAAATAATGCTTCCCGTTCAATAGGTCAGAATAAGCTTCATTTTCGCAGGAATTGACCCGAATACCGATTATCAGCCACCAAGTTAGTCAGTCCATGCAAAATATCAAACGTCGATGACTGGCTAAGCTTAATCCGTCAAAATACTTTCATCATCGGTCATTTTCTGCAAACCTTCAGAAATCGGTGCCTGATGAGTTGTTAATTCCTGCGTACATAAAGTCATAATTGGCATATGAATATGTGTATCTGGTAGTGGGATTTCCCTCTGCGAATGCTTAAGTTTGTAGTATACATAATAAGCGTTCCAATGAAAAAACTTTTACTCTGCATTCCTGTTCTGGCGATCACGGCTTCTGTCAACGCGCAGAACTTCACCATCAACGATGGAACTTCCAACATACAGGGAACAACGGTATCATACAATGTTGCAAATAACGTAACGGATACACGCACGTACACCGTGACAAATGTTTCAGCAGGTTCGCTTACCGTGAAAGTGAAAAAAGTGAACGAAGCACTCAATGATCCGGGCGCATCCACTTATTTCTGCACTGACCAGAATTGTTATTCTCCTGCTGCGACCTACAGCATGAATGTTGCGATGAATGCGAATGGTTCTTTCGTTCTTTCCTGCGACTTCGATCCGAATCAGCAGCCGGGCCTTACCACTGTTCGTTATACAGTGATCGACCAGGCGAACAATGCCGACAGCGTGAATTTCGTGATCAATTACAATTCACAACCAACCGGCATCGCTTCAGTGGTGAATATCAAACCAACCGTTTCTGAACCAATGCCGAATCCGGCCGCTTCCTCTTTCTCGATGAAGTACCAGCTCGGAACAACACCGGTGAACAAAACGAAATTCGTGATCTACAATATGCTCGGTTCCGTGGTGAAAGAAAGTGAAGTGGAAGAGACCGAAGGTGTTCTTAAAATGGATGTGAGTGAACTCGAGTCAGGAATTTATTTCTGCTCACTCGTTTCCGATGGAAAAACAATGGCGACGAAACGCCTCGTAGTTTCTCACTAAAAAACATTCAATAAAAAATTCCCTTGCTTTATTTTCCGGCAAGGGATTTTTTTTGTTCAACTGATAAGCCCCATGAAAAGAATTTTCGCAACACTTTTTCTCGTCGCATTATCCACGTTCGTTTTTGCGCAGAGTTATTCCATTTTCAATGGACCTGAAGTTTCCAACACCACACTCACGTACTGGGTAGACTCCGCAAGTGGAAGTACGTTCACAACCGCGTACTGGATCCATAACAATGCCGCGACGCCGGTCAGGGGAAAAGTGCGTAAACGTATTTATCAATTGAATACTCCGACCGCGTTATGCTGGTGGTGTGTCGGTGTCAATTGTTACCCTCCGACATTCACGATCAGCGATACATTCACACTCGCGGCAGGCGCGGGAACGATGCTCACCTGCGATTTTGATCCGGACAGCGCGACCGGGACGACCATTGTCCGTTACACGGTTTTCAATTACACCAACGCCGCAGATTCCACTTACATCGATATCGTTTACAATATGCCTTCGGGCCCTGCAGCGGTGAGTGTGCATTCGGCCTCCGGTGTGAACGTCAATGTATTTCCGAATCCTGCCACAGAGGATCTTATGCTCAATTATGATTTTCCCGATGCTGCATCAGCGGTCATTGTCGATCTGTATGATATGAATGGAAATGAAGTAGGCAGATGGGAGAATGGGAACAAAACAGGTTCATTCCCCGTTTCCGTTGCTGATCTTCCCGGAGGAATGTATGTGTGTGCTTTCTGGTCCGGGGCAAAACTTCTCGCGACAAAAGATGTTGAGGTGGTGCACTGATCACTGATCAACGAATTCCTCAGCCAGTAATTTCTTCACGAGTTCCGGAACACCTTTTCCCGCCGACTCTTTGATCGTCGTTAGATTTTTTATGCCGATATCATTCACTGAATTCGGATCCACGAGAAAGATCTGCGCATGCGGCGGAGCGAAGTGAACCAATCCTGCAGCGGGATAAACATTCAGAGACGTTCCGATGATGATGAAAATATCTGCTGTTGCCGCGATGGCTTGTGCATTATCCAGTTCTGTCACCATTTCCCCGAACCACACGATGTGCGGACGAAGTTGTGATCCCAATTCGCATTTATCGCCGGCTTTCAATTCCCATCCTTTGATCGTGTACACCAGCGTTGGATCATTTGTGCTTCGTGCTTTGCGGATCTCACCGTGCAGATGAAGAACATTCTTCGAGCCTGCTCGCTCATGCAGATCGTCGACATTCTGCGTGATGACAGAAACATCGAATTTTTTTTCGAGTTCCACCAATGAAAGATGTCCGTCGTTCGGCTTCGCTTCCAGCACCTGTTTCCTGCGCTGATTGTAAAAATCAAGAACGAGCAATGGATTTTTGATCCAGGCTTCGGGTGTCGCTACATCACGGATATCGTATTTTTCCCAAAGGCCACCACTATCACGGAATGTTGATATTCCGCTCTCGGCACTTACGCCGGCGCCCGTAAAAACAACGATCTTTTTTTTCCTGCTCATCTTCGGGAAAGGAGAAACAAGATAAGAAAAAGGAGCATGGAAGATGGAGCTTTGAAGAAGGACAATTCTTCCTGAAGTCTTTCTTCCTTGTTCCATCTTCCATGTTCCGGCAGATAATGATGCAGAACGTCTTAACAATTTACTTTGTAAGATTCTGATAGCCAGTCTCCAAACCATTCACCGCGCAGCTTTCCCAACGAACTATTTTGTTACCTTCGTCGTTCCGGCTTTTTCCGCGCTTTTCATTGGTAAATTCCGGCTAATTAGAACAGAATTATATGGCGAAATTCCGCAAACAGGACGCACTCGATTATCACTCACAGGGACGTCCAGGGAAAATCGAAGTACTGCCTACCAAACCTTACAGCAGTCAGCGCGACCTTACACTCGCTTACTCTCCCGGTGTGGCAGAACCATGCCTCGAAATTGAAAAGACACCCGAAGACGCTTACAAATACACTTCCAAAGGAAATCTCGTGGCCGTTATTTCCAACGGAACCGCTGTGCTCGGGCTCGGCAATATCGGCGCACTCGCATCGAAGCCGGTGATGGAAGGAAAAGGATTGCTCTTCAAGATCTACGCCGATATCGACGTGTTCGATATTGAAGTGGATACAACCAACATTGATGAATTCGTGCAGACGGTGAAAGCCATCTCTCCGACGTTCGGAGGAATAAATCTCGAAGACATCAAAGCACCCGAATGTTTTGAGATCGAACGCCGGTTGAAAGAGGAACTCAATATTCCTGTGATGCACGATGATCAGCACGGAACTGCGATTATTTCTTCCGCGGCACTTATCAACGCAGTGGAAATCGCAGGAAAGAAACTCGATAAAGTAAAACTGGTGGTGAATGGTGCAGGTGCTTCTGCCATTTCCTGTACCAAAATGTACATCGCTGTCGGAGTGAAAAAAGAGAATATCCTGATGCTCGACAGCAAAGGTGTGATCACAACGGATCGTGAAGATCTTGACGACAGCAAGAAATTCTTCGCTGTGAAACCGATCGGCAAAAACACACTGGAAGACGCGATGAAGGGCGCTGATATTTTCGTTGGACTTTCCAAAGGAAATGTGGTGAACCAGGATATGATCCGTTCGATGGCGAAAAATCCGATCGTGTTCGCGCTCGCGAATCCTGATCCGGAAATTCCTTATGAAGATGCGATGGCGGCTCGTCCCGATATCATAATGGCAACCGGCCGTTCCGATTATCCGAACCAGGTGAACAACGTTCTTGGATTCCCGTACATTTTCCGTGGAGCACTCGACGTTCGTGCAAATAAGATCAACGAGGAAATGAAACTCGCCGCGGCGTATGCGATCGCGAATCTTGCGAAAGAACCCGTTCCGGATGATGTGAATCACGCTTACGATACGCGCAATCTCACTTTCGGGCCAACATACATCATTCCCAAACCGATCGATTCACGATTGATCGCTACCGTTGCTCCTGCTGTTGCGAAAGCGGCGATCGATTCAGGAATTGCCGGAAGACAGATCACCGATTGGGAAGCATACAAAGCAGAATTGACAAACAGGCTCGGCCGCGATAATAAACTCATGCGCGGACTCGCTACCAAAGCGAAGCAGAATCCGAAGCGCGTGGTATTCGCCGAAGCCGATACGTATAAAATCCTCAAAGCGGCGCAGGTGGTGCGTGATGAAGGAATCGCAAAACCAATTCTTCTTGGTGATGTGGAGAAGATCAACCGACTGATCGAGGAGAATAATCTTGATCTCGGCGATACGGTGATCATCGATCCGCGCGACGCTTCGCAGGAGGACAACCGCGTTCGCTTCGGTGAAATGTATTTTCAGAAGAGAAAACGCCGCGGTGTTACATTGTACGACGCCAAGAAGGCGATGCTCGAGCGGAATTATTTCGGCGCAATGATGGTGGAAACCGGAATGGCCGACGCTATGATCTCCGGACTTACCCGCAAATACGGAGTACCGATCACTCCTGCGCTGCATTGCATCGGCGTGCAGGAAGGTGTGAATCGCGTAGCGGGCATGTACATCATGAGCACACGCGCGGGCAACTTTTTCTTCGCCGATACGACTATGAATGTGGATCCGACGGCGCAGGAACTTGTAGACATCACCGTTCTCACCGCACAGGCCATTCGCCAGTTCAACGTAGTGCCACGCATCGCTTTGCTATCCTATTCCAATTTCGGTTCTGCACCAGGCGCGTTGCCGAATAAAGTGACCGAAGCGGTTTCCATCCTTCACAGGGAATATCCCGGGCTCATCG
>DATJEX010000219.1:0-19994 GCA_035496135.1 Bacteroidia bacterium | reverse complement strand
TCGCGTGTACTGGCTCCCGAATGGAGTTGATCCGGGATATTATGATCCATCTGCCGACAAAAAGAACTGGCGTGGGAGAAATGGATTCAGTGAAGAGGACAAATTGTTTTTTTACGGAGGCATCATCGGACACGCGCAGGGACTCGAAGTCATTCTGAAAGCCGCGGAAAAATTGCGTGATCAGAAAAAGATCAAATTCATCCTGATGGGAGAAGGGCCGGTGAAGGAAGAATTGTTGCGAATGAAGAAAGAGCAGAAACTTGAAAACGTCTTCTTCTTTCCGGCAGTCGGGAAAATTGACATGCCTTCTGTCGTCGGATCGATGGACGCTGCGCTTATCCCATTGAAGAAACTCGATCTTTTCAAAGGAGCAATTCCTTCCAAGATATTTGAAAGCCTCGCGATGAAGAAACCGATCCTGCTGGGAGTGGAAGGAGAAGCAAAGGAATTGTTCATTGACGAAGGAAAATGCGGACTTGCGTTCGAACCGGAGAATGCGGATGATCTTGCAAAAGTTGTGTTGCAGTTCTGTTCAGACGAACAATTGCAGCGAACTATGGGAGAGCATGCGCGCGCATACGTGATAAAAAAATTCTCACGCGACACGATCGCCGCCGGATTCATCGAAGAACTGGAAAAGCTGAGAAGTGGTGTTGGTTCAATTTGAAGTAGTGTCAGCGTTTTATAACCTGACACTGGCTTGTGCGAGGGCTCAAACTGAACCAACACAGTACTATCATTTGATCTCTTTCACGCAGAGAATACCGAATGCTTTTTTCGGATTCCTGAAAGTGCGTTTCTGTGTCAGCAGCGAAATGCGCCCCCAGAAAACTTTCGGCCACCATTTGATCACGGCGAATTCTCCGCGCAGCCATTTTGCGCCATTGATGCCGTAAACTTTATAACCGAGTTTCTGCATTTCCTCCACCTCCCAGCCGGAGAGATGCACCTGGTATTTATTTCCATCGTACTCGCGCTGTTCAAGAAATCCGTTCGGTGTGTAGATCACTACTTTTTTCTTAGCCACTTTTTCCATCTGCTCAATGAGTTTAAAACCGTCTGGTTTTTCAAGATGCTCGATCAGGTCAGACGCAACTACTACGTCAAAAGCTTTCGGACCGAATTCCTTCTCGAGATCAAGCACATTCATCTTCCGGTATTCCGTGTGTATTCCTGCCGCGCGGCTTTTTTCGATCGAAGGTTCGAAAATATCAATGCCAACCACTCTCTTGATCTTGGAAGAGAAATACTTCACAGGCGAATCGGATCCACAGGCGACATCAAGCAGGCTTTCATTACCCACACATTGTTTCTCCAGCTCTTTCGCGTAATGGTTCTGCAGATGCCCGAAGAAAAAGTCGTCGATACGTTTGAAGAAGTTTTTCATGTGGAATATGGTCGCAAAGATGCGGAAATTCCGTCGAATTTTTCGGGAACAGAATAAGTGCACCAGGGAGGATGAGAATTGGCAGCGAGACAGTTTGAAGTGGTGTCAGTGTTTTATAACCTGACACAGGCAAGTGCGGCGGATCAAACTGGCTCGCTGCCGCGAAGGGAAAACACTTATTCTAACTATATTTGAAAAACCTGCCACAACAGATGCGATCGTATCAAGATTTAATGTCGAAGTTATTCATCGCTTCCACTTGCATTTGTACGGTTCTCCTTCCCTGGCATTTCTTCGTTCCGCTTGTTGGCTGCTTCGTTCTGTTCTTCTGGTTGCTCAGCGGGAACTGGAAAGAAAAATGGACGAACATCAGGAGCACACCGATGATCTTTCTCTGGGTGATCTTCTACGCGCTGTTTGCGATCGGGATGTTGTGGACGGAGAATAAAAGCGAAGGGTGGAGCGTGTTGACGTTGAAACTTTCACTTTTCATTTTTCCCGTCATCTTCGCCAGCACGCGTTTCACGCCGGGTGTATCTCAGATCCTTTTGCTATTGTTTCTCCTCGGGTTGTTCACCTGCGGATTGTTCCTGCTCGCACGCGCGATCATCACCTGGCAATCCACTGGTGAAAATGTTTTTTACTATGAAGCACTTACGGGTGGCATCATGCATCCGAGTTATCTCTCGCTGTATTATGTCGTCGGTATCATGATCATCTTTCACTCGGTCATCTTCCAGAAAGCGAAAACAAAAATGCGCATCGGGGCTTCACTCCTCATCGCGTTTTTTCTCCTGATGATCTATCTCATCGCATCGAAAACAGGATTGATCTCAATGGGCATCATGCTCGTTTTTTACACGGCGTTCCCGATGGTTTACTTCCGTAAATATATTCTCGGGATCTCCTGTTTCATTCTGCTGGTAGTGGGATTCTATACTGCTAAAAAATATTTTCATGAATTGTCCGATCGCATCGAGACCTTCATGGAAGTGGTGGAATCGAAACAGAAGATCGATCCGACCACAACAGAAAGCAACCGCATACGGATCCTGTTGTGGCAGGCCGATCTTGCGGTTTTTGAAAAGCATATGATGCTGGGCGTTGGAACGGGCGATGTGGAAGATGAATTGCTGAAAGAATATGCGACACGCGGAATGACCGGGGCGATCAGTGAAAAACTGAATGCGCATAATCAATTCTATCAGACAGGAATTGCGATTGGGATCCTTGGATTGATCGTGATGGTATTGGTTTTTCTTGCCGCATTCATTCACGGCATCCGGAAAAAATTCGGTTTCATTTCGCTGTTCACGTTCCTGTTGCTCGTGAATATGTTCCCCGAATCTTTTCTGCAACTCGCCGCAGGGGTGCTGTTCATAGGATTCTTCTATTCGTTAATTTTGTTCTCGCTCGACCGGAGACAACTCACACCGTTCAAAGCACTATCACCACTTTTTTCATGATTCCATTTTCTCCGCCACGTATCGACGAAAAGATCATCCAGGCCGTAGCTGACACGCTTCGTTCCGGATGGATCACAACCGGTCCGCGGACAAAACAGTTCGAGAAAGAACTCACGGCCTATTGCGGAAATAAAGCGACGCTCTGTCTGAATTCTGCTACAGCCGGACTCGAGATCATGCTGCGCTGGTTCGGTGTGAAGGAAGGTGATGAAGTCATTCTTCCGGCGTACACATATTCCGCGACGGCGAACGTCGTCATTCATTGCGGGGCGAAACCGGTTTTTGTGGATGTGAATGCGGATGATTTCAATATTGCTGTTGCCGCTATCGAAAAAGCGATCACAGCAAAAACGAAAGTGGTAATGCCTGTAGACTTTGGTGGTTGGCCCTGCGATTATGATGCGATCAACGCGCTGGTGAGAAATTCAAAATTGTTCAAAGCAGAAACGGAAGAGCAGAAAAAACTCGGAAGAATTCTCGTGCTGAGTGATGCAGCACATTCGGTCGGTGCGATCTACAAAAGAAAAAAGACCGGATCGCTTACGGATGTTTCTGTTTTCTCTTTTCATGCGGTGAAGAATCTCACAACAGCAGAAGGTGGAGCGATCGCTTTGAATCTTCCTGCGCCATTTGATAACGAAGAAATTTATCGCGCGCTTTGCGTGAAAACGCTGCACGGCCAAGATAAGGATGCGCTGGCAAAAACGCAGAAAGGAAACTGGAAATACGATATCGTGGAAGCGGGTTATAAATGCAACATGACCGACATCATGGCGGCGATCGGGCTGGTGGAGCTGGAACGTTATGACAAAGACATGCTCGTGCGTAGAGAAAAAATTGTGGATCAATACAACTGGACGTTGTCAGCTTACTCGTGGGCTGAATTACCGACGATGAAAACGGCTGACTGTTTTTCTTCCTGTCATTTGTATCCGCTGCGCATCAAAGGAATCTCGGAGCAGGAACGTGATGCGATCATTCAGAAAATTTTCGACAAGGATGTGAGCGTGAATGTGCATTTCATTCCCGTGCCGATGATGTCGTTCTACAAAAAACTCGGTTATGATATCAAAAATTATCCGGTGACGTACAATAATTTCTCGAGGGAAATTTCACTTCCGGTCTATTACGATCTTTCCGACGCGCGGGTGAAAATGGTGCTCGAAGCAGTTGTCACATCTGTTCACGAAGTGATCGGCGCCAAGCAGTGATGAATAGGTTCTTCGAGCGTACGAAATATGTACCTCTAAATAACATAGTAATCCGTGCTAATTGGCGCTAATCCGTGAGCGTACGAAATAGGTATCAATAGAATCCGTGCTAATCTGTGCTAATCCGTGACTAAACGACTTTTGGATATAATTGCTTCTCTTCTTGGACTGGTCATCCTGTCTCCATTTCTCTTCATCATTTCCATTCTTGTTCTCGTTTCCAGTCCCGGCGGAATTTTCTACGGGCAGATCCGCGTAGGAAAGAATGGAAAGGATTTCCGCCTCTGGAAATTCCGCAGCATGCGTCCCGATTCCGACAAGAAAGGATTGCTCACCGTAGGCGGAAGAGATCCGCGAGTGACGCGCGTGGGCTATTTTCTGCGCAGATACAAACTCGATGAATTGCCACAATTGTGGAATGTGTTCGTCGGCAACATGAGTCTCGTGGGCCCGCGCCCGGAAGTGCGCAAGTATGTGGACCTATACACGCCCGAGCAGAAAAAAGTGCTGGAAGTAAAACCGGGTATCACCGATTACGCGTCGATCGAATATTCGAATGAGAATGAATTGCTGGCTAAGTCGAGCGATCCAGAGAAAACCTACATAGAAGAAGTGATGCCGGCGAAGTTGAGGTTGAATATGAAATATATTTCCGAGAAGAGTTTTTGGACGGATGTGAAGATTATTTTTAAGACAGTGGAGAAGATTTTTTCGTGATGACAGATTATGGAATTACAAATTACAGATGAGCAAGAGAAATATAAAGACCCTCATTATTCTATTCGTCACAGTTTTGACTGTGATCAGTTGCCAACAAAAGATTATCTCAAGATGGGATAATGGCGCTCTTCATTATGTTAACTATTCTAAGCATAAGCATTCTGTAAGAGAAGAGGAGTATAGAATGGACGGAACTTTGAAGCAAATCATTTTTATGAATAAGACAGGGTATAATGATTCGGTTAGGAAGTTCGACTCAACTGGAGTTCACGCAACAACACTTTACTATAATAATGAAGGCATAATTGATTCAATTGCCTGGTATTTTAGAAGCGGAAAGTGTCGGGGAATTGAAAATATTTTTCGATTTGATACAGTTCCGTGTAATTGGGATACAGGCCTAACTGTAGAGGAATGTGAGATGACTGTTGCAACTGGGCACGAGATCGATTATTATGCGAATGGAAGGAAACAAGCAGAAGGTGATTATTCAAAAGGGAAAAAGGATGGTGTGTGGAATTATTTCGACTCTTTAGGCAATATGAAGAATGTTGACACTCTCTAAGCAGAAAACATAAATAAATGCGCCATCGGCGCATACATACGGTAGCCCCGTAGGGGCGCGTATGTTTTTTCAACGCGCCATAGGTGCGTTCCGTGCGCAGGCATGTGCGAACGAATGAAATTTGATGTGATGCACGATGTAAGTAGCCCCGATGCCCGCAGATGCCATGCATGGCGAGGCAGCGGGACAGGTGGTCTTTTGAAACGCTGCAGTTCTTGCTCCAAATTTTTGCTGCAAAGGCGCAAGGACGCTAAGTTCACGCAAAGAATAGTTCGTGATTCCACGGTTCGTAGTTTCGAAAAAGTTCGCCGTTAGTACCCGCCATCAATCTTCCAGCGCTTTCCACAACACTTTCAACTCATCCACCTTATTCGGATAGCCCAATTTTTCATAGGAAGCGATAAGATTATTCAACAGCCGGCGAATGATCATGAGATTCGAACACGGAGTGAAAAATTCCGGTTTCGGATCGAGACGCTGCTGTTTGAGGAAGGAATCGATTTCTTTTTTGTTCACCGGCGCGCCGCGCGAGAACGGATTGATGTAGAATAAAACTTTATCGGGATCCTCGTCGCCGGGATGAAATCCGGACGTGACATCGACATAGGCGAGAATGAAATGCTCGGGCAGATTCACGCCATAGATGGGAATGCGGAGATCCTGCGCGATGACGGCGTAAATGATGGAGAGCGAAACAGGATTTCCTTTTTTCGTCTCGAGCACGTTGTTGATGTAGGAATTCTGCGGCGCGTGATAATTCTGTGTGTTCGCCGAAAAACCGTGCACGTCGAAAAGAATGTGATTGATGACGCGGACTTTTTCTAATGCGGTGAGATTGTTATTCAGCTCGAGCCAGATGTCCTGTTTGATCTGTTCGATGTGTTTGCGGATGTGTGCTTCGTCAATATCGGGATACTGTGAACGTGCGACGAGCAATGCGCCGGTCAGTAAGTCCTGGTGTTCGGGCAACGCCCATTCGCGCAGGCTGCGGCGGAGATTGTCGAACTGAATTTTGTGGATGATGTTCTCGATGCGCTGCTGAAGAACGGAGTCGAAGGAATTTTCCCATGCGCTCTCGAGCACAGGGATCACGTCGGTTCCCATGGAAAGTAGTTTGTCCTTGATCTGGTTGAACACCTGTTCATCCGGATCGTCGAGCAGACTGATAAGGGCGTTAACTTCTGTTTTATCCATAGCGGCGGTGATGGATTTAGTGCCCGTTCACAAAAACCGTTTCAGTAGTTTTCCCCGCAAAGGCACCAAGCTAAGTGAAGCCGCGAAGGAGTTTTTGTGACCGGTCACTAACAAATATACGTTGTAAAAAGGCCTTTTGTTTTGGCGTTAACAGAGTTTTAAACAGCCATTCGTTCAAGAACGTAACGAATGAGCATGTTTACGGTCTGTTTGTAGTCCTTGCTGTACTGCCGGGCTACGCGATTTGCAATAATTGCGCAAATGGTGCAGCAATTGTGTCCGAGTAATTTTCCGAGTCCATAAAGTGCAGACGTTTCCATTTCGAAATTGGTGACGCGAAAACCGTTGTGCTCAAAGCTTCCGAGTTTTTCATTGAGATCGGGTAGGGCAGGAGCGAGACGGAGTTGTCTTCCCTGCGGACCATAGAATCCGGGAGCTGTTGCGGTGATGCCTTTGATCTGATCTTTTCCGAGGAGATCGATGAGTTTCTGCGAACCTTTCACGACGTACGGATAGGGCATTCCTTTCAGCCATCCTGCGTGACGCATGAACGCATCGGCGATCCCGGGTTCGTCGCAGAGATCAAGTCCTGCGTAATAATTCAGAAGTCCGTCGAGGCCCATTCCGTGAGAAGAGACAACGTAACTGTCGACCGGAATATCGGCTTGTAACGCGCCGGAAGTTCCAATGCGCACGATGTTCAATGACATTTTTTCTGCTTTCACGGTGCGTGAATTCAGATCGATGTTCACGAGCGCGTCGAGTTCATTGAGGACAATGTCGATGTTGTCCGTTCCGATTCCTGTTGACAGTACCGTCATCTTTTTTCCTCTGAAAATTCCGGTGTGCGTGATGAATTCGCGGTTCTTCACTTTGAATTCGATGCTGTCGAAATGTGCCGAAACAGTTTCCACACGATCCTGGTCGCCAACAACGATGATATTGTCAGCGATCATTTCGGGGCGGAGATGAAGGTGGTAAACACTTCCATCTGTATTCAAGATCAATTCTGATTCGGCGATCGGGCTCATGGTAAATATTTGTTGCCAAAGTACGAAGGGATGACGGAAGTCGGAATCGGGAAGTCAGATCAAATAGACCACTTTTTCAATAGTCCGGCTTCTGTTCTCCGGCCTCCGTTTTCCTCCTTGCTCCAACGGTCTTTTTTATTACTTTTGCCCTACTTTTTTAAACCACTAAGCCCAAACAATTACCCCGTAAAAAGAACCTATGAGTGCTACTCCGAACAAAATTGTAATTCCAGTTGATTTTGGTGAACAATCCATGATCGCCCTTCACCAGGGATCGCGCCTTGCAAAAATGATCAATGCCGACGTGACTTTGGTCTATGTCATTGAAAGTCAAGGTTTATTCAGTCGTTCGAATTCCATTCAGGACGAGGAAATGAAGAAGGAGATCGGTGCGAAACTGGACGAACTTTGCGCTGGACTCAAGAAGGATGGCATCAATACAGAGAAAGTGATCGCTCACGGATCTGTTTACGATAAAGTGACGGAAGTTGCAGAAATGCTCAACGCGAAATTCATCGTGATGGGTACCAGCGGACGTAACGCTTCAGGTGTTCGCCGCCGTTTCATCGGTTCCAATGCCCTGCGTGTTGTCCGTGAATCCAAAGTTCCGGTCATTACCATCAAAGGAAAAGCGCACCGCGATGGCTGCAAGAACATTGTTCTTCCGCTTGACCTTACCAAAGAAACACGCGAGAAAGTGGCTCGTGCCATCGACTTCGCAAAAATGTACGGAGCAGATATCCGCATCGTCTCCGTTCTTTTCACGACCGACGAATTCATCGTGAACCGTCTCACACGCCAGCTTTCACAAGTGAAGGCGTTCATTGAAAAAGGCGGCGTCCGTTGTACAGCCGAGATCATCAAAGGCATCAAAGGAGAAGAATCGCTCAGCCAGATCATCATCGATTATTCCAACAAAGTGGAAGGTGATCTGCTCATGATCATGACACAGCAGGAGCAGGAGATCACCGAACTCTTCGTAGGATCGGCCGCACAGGAGATCATCAATCGTTCCGATATTCCGGTGCTTTCGATCATTCCTTCACCAAAGAAGGATCTTTCGGAATTCCTTCCTTACTAAATCGTTTTTTTTCTCTTTCCCGTTCGACTTCGCTCAGGGAAGAGTTTTTATATCACATAGCCCACCGATTAATCGGTGGGCTATGTGTTTAGTGGGTGACTGACATTTGTCAGCCTGCAGATTGCCACGTGTCATTTCTCCACAATACCTTAACTTGCATCTTCGTCAAAAAAATAAACCGCTATGAAACTCAACATCAGGAATATTCTTGTTCCAACCGATTTTTCAGAAACAGGTACGCTCGCCCTGGAGCATGCCGCTTTTCTTGCCCGGCTGACCAAAGCCGAGATCACTCTCGTGCATGTAATGCCTCCAATGGAAGATCATTTTGAAATTCCCGCGCGCATCATGCATGTGGAAGACCGTACAAAAGTTCAGGAGATCGTGGAAGAAAAGCTGAAGGAATTATCCGATTCGGTGAAGCAACGTTATGGTGTTCTTCCCCGCACACTCAGTGTTGCCGGAAAAACAGCTATCGAAATTATCAAGCTTGCCCGTGAACAGAAATCCGATCTGATCGTCATGGGAACGCACGGAGCAAAAGGATTTGAAGAAATGTTCATCGGCAGCAATGCGCATAAAGTAGTGAGTATTGCTCCATGCCCAGTGATCACCATTCAGCAGAAAAGCACCAAACTCGGATTCAAGGATATTGTTCTTCCGATCGATCGTTCTGTTCATTCGCGTGAAAAAGTTGAAACCGCTATTTCTTTCGCTTCGCTTTACGCTTCCAAGATCCATATTGTTGGATTACTTGAAGACACGGCGGATCATGAAAAGGAGAAATTGAATATTGTACTCGACCAGGTTCAGCATTCCATTGAAAAAGCAAACCTTCCTTTCACCAGGAAAGTTGTTTCCGGAAAAAATCTCGCGGTTGAAGCCCTGAAATATGGTGAAAGTGTGAACGCGGATCTCATCATGATCATGACCGACCAGGAGTCTGCACTCACAGGAATTTTCCTCGGACCGGTTTCCAAGCAGATCGTCAATCACTCCCGTATTCCAGTGATGAGCATCAAACCGCATTACGGAGAATTCGATTCCGTAAGTCTCGGCGGAGCGTATACTTTTTATTAGACTTCATCACAACTCATAAAAAAACCGTCTTCTTTTCCAGGACGGTTTTTTTATTCAATGCACTGAACGTTGTCTCACGTCTCGTGTCTCTATTCTCATGTCTTACTGATTATGCGGATTATCTTTTGAACCGAAGACTTTTTTCATGATGTCGGTCGCACGTGCAGCAGGATTGGTGCGGATGGATGTTTCTTCATCACCAACCAGTTTGAAAATTCCACTCACCGCGAGATCGGTCACGTATTGATCGAGATCGGTTTGAACAGCAGTGTGTGTTGGAATTTTGTTGTAAGCGGTCGTGAGCGGTGTCCAGTATTCGGTGAGTTTCACCTTTTGTGTCGATTGCTGAACGGTTGGTTTGAATTTCACGCCGAGAGCGATCGCGCATTTGTCGCGCAGGAAGTGCGTTGCCGCAGTATCGCTTCCTTTGAGAATGGTGAGTCCGTCAGAAACGGTCATCGATTTGATGGCGTCAATGAAGATCGGAGCAGCTCCTTTGCAGGCATCTTCAGCAGCGCGGTTCAATGTGAGGACGAATTTATCGACCTGGCTCTGCATGCCGATGCTGATCACAAAGTCAGCCACTTTCTGGGCAGCAGGAGGGAATGGAATATGTATGCGTGGATTGGCGTTGAATCCGTCCACAGCCGAAGCTTTGTTCGATCCATTGGTCGCGCCCTGTGAGAGTGCGTCTTTCAGTCCCTGCACGATATCTGCATTGGTGAGCGGTACAGTAGTACCGGTGCTATTCTGAACTGCGGTATTGACATCATTGAGTGTCTTTCCGAGATCGGTGCATCCGAAAAGCATAAAGGCAAGAGCTGCCGGTAGGATTATCTTTTTCATGTTTTTGTATTGATGAGATGAAGACAAACCTACAAATTGTTTGCCAAAAAAACATTGTCAGTTTTTCTATGCTTCCATAACCCGTTTTTCACTGCGGAAAACCCGGCATTCCTTCTAACTTTACCACCCATGAAAGCGGCCATTCTTTGCATCGGAGATGAATTATTGATCGGCCAGGTCGTGAATACCAATTCGTCGTGGCTTGGACAACAACTCGGACTGAATGGCATTGCGGTGGTTCATTCCGCCTGCGTGCAGGATTCGGAGGAAGCGATAAAGTCGGGACTTGACGACGCAAAGAATAAAGCAGACATCATTCTCATCACCGGTGGACTCGGACCGACAAAAGATGATATCACCAAAAAGACGATCTGCGAATATTTCGGAATGGGATGGAGGACGGATGAAGTCGTGCTGCTTGCGGTGAAAGAATTTTTCGCTCGCTATGGAAAGGAACTCAACGAAATAAATTCTTTGCAGGCGAAAGTTCCGGACGGATGTATCGCGTTCGTCAATAAAAACGGAACCGCTCCCGGAATGTGGTTTGAAGTCGGCGGAAAAATTTTCGTGAGCATGCCCGGTGTTCCGTTCGAAATGAAAGCGATCATGGAAAATGATGTGATGCCGATGCTGAAGAAAAAATTTCAGCTGCCGTTCATTTACCACAAAACCATTCTCACACTCGGTATCGGGGAATCTGTTCTCGCGGAAAAGATCGAGGCATGGGAAAATTCGCTCGCCGAACATAAGATCAAACTCGCGTACCTGCCCGCGCCCGGAGTCGTGCGTTTGCGCATGAGCATCACGGGAAAGAACGAAGAGGATTGTATCCCGATCGTCGAGAAAAAAGCGAAGGAACTTCTTCCGATCGTTGGCGGATATATTTTCGGTTACGGTGAAGACACGATCGAGAAAGTCATTGGCGATCTGTTGCATCAACGACAGGAAACACTCGCGGTTGCGGAAAGCTGTACCGGCGGAATGATCAGCCAGATGATCGTTTCTGTTCCCGGAAGTTCCGAATATTACAAAGGCGGAATTATTTCCTATGCGAATGAAGTGAAAGCGGAACAACTGGATGTGCCGGTCAAAGTCATCAATGAACGCGGCGTGGTGAGCGAGGAAGTTGTGCGGCTGATGTCGGAAAACGTCAGGAAGAAATTCAACTGCACATACGGAATGGGAATATCGGGAATAGCAGGACCCGGAGGAGGAACACCGGACAAACCGGTCGGAACGGTGTGGATGTCGATCTCGGGCCCGAAAGGAACTTTCTCCCGCAAGATGCAGTTCGGCGATAATCGCGAACGGAACATTCTGCGTTCTTCCGTGATGGCATTGGGAATGCTGCGGAAATTTATCCTCGATGAATTGAAAGAAGTATGAACAAAGAACAGGCAAAAAAAAGAATTGAAGAACTGAGCAAAGTTCTCGATGAGCACAATTATAAATATTATGTGCTGGCCGAACCTTCCATCAGCGATTTTGAATTTGATAAGCTGCTGGAAGAATTACAGAAGCTGGAAAAAGAATATCCCGAATTTCTGCGGAGCGATTCTCCTTCGCAGCGTGTAGGCGGACAGATCACGAAGGAATTCGCGACGGTCAAGCATCGTTACCCGATGTTGTCACTGGCGAACACTTACAGCGACGAAGAGCTTGCGGATTTTGATGAACGTGTACGGAAAGGATTGGGCGGAGAAGAACCGGAATATGTCTGTGAATTGAAATTTGACGGAGTCGCGATCGGGTTGCATTATAAGAATGGAGAATTTGTGCAGGCGGTCACGCGCGGTGATGGCGTGCAGGGTGATGATGTGACAACGAATGCAAGAACGGTGCGAAGTATTCCGCTCAAATTGAAGAAAGGCGATTGGCCCGATGATTTTGAAATTCGTGGAGAGATCTTCATGCCGAGAAGTGCGTTCAACAAGATCAACAAGGAAAAAGAGGAGATCGGTGATGCGCTGCTGGCGAATCCGAGAAATGCTGCGGCAGGAACACTGAAGATGCAGGACTCCGCTGTTGTGGCTTCGCGGAAACTTGATTGCTACGCTTATTTTCTCCTCGGCGAACACCTGAAATTCAAAACGCATTATGAAAGTCTCGAAGCGGCGAAGCACTGGGGATTCAAAGTGCCTTCCTTTAATCACAAAGTGAAAGGACTTGTTGGCATCAAGAATTTCATTGAGAAATGGAACAAAGAACGACGCGAACTCGATTTTGATATTGACGGAATTGTGATCAAAGTGAACAGTTACGAGCACCAGCGTTCATTGGGATTCACAGCAAAATCTCCCCGCTGGGCCATCGCTTATAAATTCAAGGCGGAAAAAGTCGCGACCAAATTGCTCACGATCACGTACCAGGTTGGGCGCACGGGAGCAATCACTCCGGTGGCGAATCTCGAGCCGGTTCATCTTGCAGGAACGGTTGTGCGAAATGCTTCGTTGCACAATGCTGATATCATCGAGGAAATGGACATTCGTGTGGGTGATACGGTTTACGTGGAAAAAGGCGGAGAGATCATTCCGAAAATCGTCGGAGTGGAATTGAGCAAACGTCCGAAAGATTCCAAACCGACACATTACATCACGCATTGCCCCGAATGCAAAACAAAACTCGTTCGCGGAGAAGAAGAAGCGAAACATTATTGCCCGAACGAGAATGGATGTCCGCCGCAGATCAAAGGCAAGATGGAACATTTCGTGAGCAGGCGCGCGATGAATATTGATTCACTCGGTGAAGAAACGATCGCGCAACTGTACGACGCGGGTTTGATCCACAACATCGGAGACATCTACGATCTCAAGCATAAGAAGAAACAACTCCTCGAACTCGACCGCATGGCGGAGAAGTCGGTGAACAATCTCATTGATGGAATCGAGCAGTCGAAACAAGTTCCATTTGAAAGAGTGCTGTTCGCTCTCGGTATCCGCCACGTCGGGGAAACAACGGCGAAGAAGATCGCGAACTATTTTCAGAATATTTCAAAACTGGAATTTGCCACTACCGAGCAATTGCTCGAAGTGCCTGAAGTTGGGGAGATCCTCGCCCAAAGTGTTCACGCCTGGTTCTCGGATAATAAAAATCTGAAGTTGCTGAAGAAACTGAAGGAGGAAGGATTGCAATTCGAGCTTTCGGAAAAACAACTCGCCGATCGCACCGATAAACTCGAAGGAAAAACATTCGTCGTATCAGGTGTGTTTTCCATTCCCCGCGACGACATGAAATCGCTGATCGAGAACAACGGAGGGAAAAATGTCGGATCGGTGAGCGCGAAAACTTCTTTCCTCGTAGCCGGAGAAAACATGGGGCCGGAGAAAAGAAAGAAAGCGGAAAAACTCAACGTCCCGATCATCAGTGAGGAGGAGTTCATGAAAATGATCAAGTAAAGGGACAATTGCGGATTGTACGGATATACTGATTACGGATTGTACGGATCATGGATTTGAGTATGATCCTCCAAGATGCATTGACTATATTTGTAAAATAAGTAATCCGTATATCTGTAACTTCCGTAATCCTTCCCTTTGAGTTTCATTGATTCCATAAAGAAAAAGTTAGCGGTCTCGAAGATCAATTCGGACGCAAAACTTGTTTCCCGCAATAAAGCTGTTTTCAATATAGGGGATGCGAAGACCGTTGGAATTGTTTTCCAGTTCACCACGCCTGAAGATTTTGAATTGCTGAAGAAATATGTGCTGTACCTGCGCGAGCTGAAGAAGAAAGTGAAAGCGATCGGGTATTACACGGGAAAAGAAGAACCTTCGGTGCAATATTCCAAAGTGGATTATGATTTCTTCGGAAAAAGATCGCACAACTGGTTCGGAAAACCAACTGATCACATCGTCAACAATTTCATTGAAGAAGAATACGATATTCTCATCGACCTGAATTTTCTGAAGGAATCGGTGCTGACGTATATCGCGGCGAATTCAAGGGCGAAATTCAAAGTGGGACAACTCGAAGAAAAGGATACAATCCACGACCTGCTCATCGATTCACCGACTGAAAAAGGATTGAAATTCTTCCTGCGCCAGGTGGATACCTATCTCGCGATGATCAATAAAAAAATTGAGAATGGATAATTGAGAATGGAGAATGCACGCAAGCCACGCACAGGTTTTCCTGTAATTCTCAATTTTCGATTAACTTTGCATTCTTAATTCGCATTCTCAATTCTCAATTCTCCATTCTGAATTCTATGTCTCCCCGTTCAACATCAAGAAAAAGCCCTTTTACCGGAACCGGTGTGGCTGTTATTACACCATTCCGCAACGATGGGAAAATAGATTATCCTGCGCTTACGAAAGTCATCGATCATATCATCATGGGAAAATGCGAATACCTGGTGATCATGGGAACGACGGGAGAGTCCCCCGCGCTTTCGCGTGAAGAAAAAAGTGAAGTGCTCGAACATGCATTGCATGTGGTGAATAAAAGAGTTCCAGTTGTTTTCGGAATTGGTGGAAACAATACGGCCGAAGTGGTGCGATCGATCACCGAAACAAAACTGACTGGCGTTTCCGGAATTCTTTCCGTGAGTCCGTATTACAATAAGCCGAATCAGAACGGAATTTACGCGCACTACAGGGAAGTTGCTGCTGCGTCAAAACTTCCGGTGATCCTTTACAATGTTCCGGGAAGAACATCCATGAATGTGACCGCGGAAACAACATTGCGCATCGCGCACGATTTTCCGAATGTCGTCGCGACCAAAGAGGCTTCGGGAAATTTCGAACAGATCATGACCATCATCAAAGACCGTCCGAAGAATTTTCTCGTGATCTCGGGTGATGATGCGATCACACTTCCACTCATCGCCTGTGGTGCGGATGGTGTCATTTCCGTTGTGGCGAATGCCTATCCTGCGATGTTTTCTGAAATGGTTCGCCAATCGCTCGCAGGAAATTTTACGAAGGGAAATGAACTCGCGCAAAAACTTCTCCGCATCACACAACTTTTCTTCGCCGATGGAAATCCGGGCGGAGTGAAAGTGGCGATGCAGGCGATGAAATTGTGTCGGGCGAATGTCAGGCTTCCTCTTTTCGAAGTGAATGAAAATGTAAGGAAGGGAATCCTCGCTGAAATGAAACGAATCAAATAGCCGTATTTACCTCATTTTTACTCTGTAAAGCCGCTTTTTCACTTGATGGAGCGGCTTTTTTTCCGTTAATTTGGAATGCTTCCCCAGAATAGAAACTGAATCAAAATCCAAGTTTTCTCCAAATGAAAAACCTTTACAATCTTTTGTCCGCCGTGATCCTTTCCGTGGTGGTGACGAATCTTAATGCGCAGTCTACACTCAACGTGACCCAGCAGGCGCATTACACTTACCCGAATCATACTGCGGCGAATATCTGCGGATACACCACTGCTTCCGGTGAAGAATATGCGCTCGTCGGTGTTTCAACCGGAATGGATATCGTGGATGTCACGGTACCGAATGCACCGGTGCATATCATCCAGATCCCGAACGTGGACAACGAGTGGAAAGAGATCAAAGTCTATTCGCATTACGCGTATGTGACGACTGAAGCGAACGTTGGTTTGCAGATCGTCGATCTGAATGCACTTCCTTCTACATCACTCGCGAGCTACAGTTATCATTACTATACCGGTGATGGAGCGATCGCGGGACAGATCCAGAACATTCACTCGCTGCACATTGATACCACGAAAGGTTATTGCTACCTGAACGGATCGAATCTTTTCAATGGCGGCTGTATTTTCCTCGATCTGAATGTTGATCCTTATAATCCGACGTATGTTGGAAAATATCAGAATGCAACGAGTCCGTACGTTCACGATTGTTACGTTGACAATGACACGATGTATGCCTGCCACATTTATGCAGGATTCTTCTCCGTGGTGGATGTGACCAACAAAGCGAACCCGGTTGTGCTCGCTACACAAACAACAACGACCGCATTCACGCACAATGCCTGGCCGAGTAACGGAAAGCATTTCCTGTTCACGACTGACGAGAATTCGAATTCGTATCTCACGGCCTATGATATTTCCGATCTGAATAATATACAGGCGGTCGATAAAATACAATCGGAATATCCGCAATCAGGTTCCATCGTTCACAATACGCATGTACTCAACAACTGGGCGATCACTTCATGGTATCGCGATGGATTTGTGATCACCGACATCACGCGTCCGCACAATCTCGTGAACGTAGGCTGGTACGATATGTACACACCTTCATCGCAGGGAAGCGGAAATGGTTTCAACGGAACATGGGGCGTTTATCCTTTCTTCCCTTCCGGAACGATCGTGTGTTCGAATATCGAAGACGGACTTTATGTTTATTCACCTACTTACGTTCGTGCCTGTTATCTCGAAGGAACTGTGAAAGACAGCATCTGCGGTTCGGCACTATCCGGCGTGGATGTGACCATCGGAACGGTGAACGTGACCGAAACTACAGATGCCAACGGTGTGTTCGCTACAGGAACTCCGATACCGGGAACGTACAGCGTTACGTTCTCCAAACCAGGTTACACTTCCGTTACGCTGAATAACGTTTCATTCGCAGCCGGACAACTGGACACGTTCAACATCCGCATGTATTCTCCTTCTTCTACTTCGGTCAACGGAAATATTTCGAACAATGTTACCACGAATCCTGTTGCAGGTGCGCAGGTTTATTTCCAGAGCACGAACAACAGTTATCTCTACCAGTCGAATGGAGCGGGAGATTATTCTTCCTGCAATATGGTCGCTGATAATTACAACATCGAAACCGCTGCGTGGGGATATGAGCCGATCTGTTCTACCGATTCAGTGAGCAACAATTTCAGCATTCATGATTTCGCACTCACACCGGGATATCATGATGATTTCACGATGGATCTCGGATGGTCTGTCACGAATTCCGCTACACTCGCTACAGGCGCTTGGGTGAGAGATGTTCCGCAAGGGACCATGTATAACGCTACTCCTGCGAATCCGGGCAATGATGTGAACAGCGATTGTTTCGACAAAGCTTACGTTACCGGAAATACCGGAACAACTTCTTCGGATGATGATGTTGATGGAGGAAGCACACAGATCACTTCTCCGGCGATGGATCTTTCTGCTTATAATGATCCATGGATCCATTATTACCGCTGGTTCTTCAACAATGGTGGTGCCGGAAATCCGAATGATTCGCTCATCATCAAACTGACAAACGGAACAACGACCGTGAATCTTGAAGTGGTGACCGCTTCTACCGCGAACAATTCGACCTGGGTGCATAAATCCTATCGCGTGAGTCAATACATGGCGCCTTCGGCGAATATGCATTTGCTCGTGTATACAGCCGATCAGCAGGTAACAGGACATATCGTTGAAGCCGGATTCGATAATTTCTTCGTGGCGGATTCACTCAACGGAATTTCTTCCATGACCGTGCAGAATGGAATGGATGTTTACCCGAATCCGTTCAACGGAACGACAACGCTGCATTACACACTTTCTTCCGCGCCGGAAGCAAACGCACATATCGAAGTGATGGACGTGACGGGCAGAATGGTTTCTTCTTTCCGGATCAATTCAGCGGAAGGTTATGAAACGCTCGGTGCTGACCTGAACGATGGAATTTATTATGTGCGCATCGTGAACGGAACAATGGAAGGGAATTCAATCCGCATCGTAAAGACCAACTGAAAATAATTTTTTCATAAAAGCCGGTTCTCCAATGGACCGGTTTTTTTATGTCAAAATATTTTGGGCGCCTTTTTTCCTGCTCCTTGTTCTCATTACCTTTAAGCATGAAAAAGATCGGCCTCACAGGTGGAATCGGAAGTGGCAAATCGGTCATCGCTGAAATTTTCCGTGTGCTCGGTGTTCCTGTTTTCAATTCAGACCGCGTTGCGAGAGAGATCCAGGATGAAGATGAGGCTGTAGTGAAGCAGATCAAAAAGCTTCTTGGCGATGATGTGTATGTTGAGGGTAAACTCGAGAGGCTGAAAGTCGCTCAGATCGTATTCGCTGATAAGAACAAGCTGGAAAAACTGAATGCGATCGTTCACCCCGCAGTCGCAAAAGCATTCACTGATTTCTGCGCATCGCATTCCGGTAAAAAATATGTGATCAAAGAAGCGGCCATCCTCATCGAGATCGGTGATACTTCCGTGGATAAAATGATCCTGGTGACTGCGCCTGAAGATGTGCGTATCGAGCGCATCATCCAGCGTGACGGAATTTCAGAAGAAGAGATTCACCGGAGAATGAAAAACCAGTGGAACGACGAACAGAAAATGAAGAAGGCGGATGTCGTACTTGTGAATGACGGAAAAGAAATGCTCCTGGAAAAAGTGCTGGAGTTACATAAGGAATTCAGCAGCTGAAACGGCGTGGGATTACAGATTTTCTACGGAGAATACAGATTACGAATCTAAACTGATCTACGGATCACATCAAGACCTTTTGTAAATCCGTCTTAATCTGTAATCTGTATTCTCCGTAGAAAATCTGTAATCTTCCCCCTTAGTACCCTCGGAATGGACATTAAAACTTTCCAAAGTATTCGGAGATATCAAAATAGATCTTCTTCTTCGTCCCATCCGCGGTTTTGATCTCCATCACATCATACGGAACACTGGTGTTGTATTCGAGCGTTTGTTTGATGAGTGAATAACCGGGGTAATTCAGCTTCAGCCATTCGTATTCCGCCGCCACGCCATCCGTTCCGTTCTTTTCGTGAACGACCACGGCATCTTCAAAAGAAGTTCCCGATCCGCCATCGGTTCCGTTTCCTTTATCAACCACCACATCACTCTTCTGCGCCTTATTCAGATGTCTGCAGGAAGCAAAAGTGAACAAGGAAAATACAGAAAGAAAAAACAAGATCTTTTTCACCACGTTAATTGTTTGCGACGATTATTTTTTCAGTATAAATTTTATCACCGACAGAGATCCTCCAGATGTACATTCCGCCGGGAAGCTGCGAAGAATGAAATTCAAATTCTTTTTCTCCCGGGGCGATCGTTCCGAATTGTTCGCTCGAGATCAGCTTTCCATCCGGGCTGTAAACAGCAGCTGAACAATTGGAAATTTCATCGAATCGGATGGTTGCTTTGAACAGTTCGCCATCCGACATCCACTGAACCGCAGAAGGAGATGAGGTAGCAGAATGAATTCCGGTTCCGTCTGAATAACAGATCGTCACCTGGATATGATCGACAGCGGCGCTTGTTGGAATGGGAGAAATATTCTGCACCTTCAGAAAAACGCCGAACAACGTTGTGTTGATATCCGTTGGTGTCCATGTCGTTCCCCAGAGCGGCATGTTGTGCCCATAGGAAGAATTGGTGAGCACAGTATTCCAGAGTGCCGTGTTATGCTGATCAACTCCATAGGCAGTCACACCGTCGTCGGTCAATTCAACAAGTGAATCCATGGCACTGGCGGGA
>DATJEX010000218.1:0-6008 GCA_035496135.1 Bacteroidia bacterium | reverse complement strand
TGGTGAATCAGGTTGCGGAAAAACAACCCTGGGCCGGACGATCCTGCGGTTGATCGAACCAACCGGCGGACAAATACTTTACAAGGGAAGAGATATCACAACGATCCCGCGTGCGGAATTGCGTGCGATGCGGAAAGATCTCCAGATCATTTTCCAGGATCCGTATTCTTCCCTCAACCCGCGTATCACCATCGGCAACGCGATCATGGAACCGATGCGTGTACATCACATCTGTGCCGATGACAAGGAGCGGAAAGCCCGCGTGATCGAATTGCTGCACCGGGTGAATATGAACGAATCGCATTTCTACCGTTACCCGCATGAGTTCTCGGGCGGACAACGCCAGCGTATCTGCATCGCGCGCGCACTCGCACTCAATCCGCAATTCATCATCTGCGACGAATCCGTTTCGGCGCTCGACGTTTCGGTGCAGGCACAGGTGTTGAATCTCCTCAACGAATTGAAACAGGAATTCAAGTTCACCTATATTTTCATTTCACATGATCTGAGCGTCGTGAAATTCATGAGCGACCGGATGATCGTGATGAACGCCGGGAAGATCGAAGAGATGGGCGATGCGGACCAAATCTATAACGAACCTGCGACGGCGTACACGCAGAAACTCATCAATGCGATCCCCAAAGGAGAACTCGATGACATCCGCGCATCGATGTCGCAAAAGCGGATGAGAGTCACTGGTTTCTAAGGAGCATGGAAGAAGGAACAAGGAGCAAGGATCCTTCATTCATAAGTTTCCACCCTTCGTTCCGAAGGAACGCAAACACACATTCATTCCATAGTCTTTCCTCCATGTTCCTTCTTCCTTGCTCCGTAAAGAATAGTCACGATCTCCCGATCACGAAAGCAATAGAAAAAAGCACGCACACATCTCCATGACAAAGAACTGGCCTTACTATTTCTTTCCGGGAGTTTTTGTGCTGCTCTGCAGCGCTGCGATTCTTTCGACAGGCGTTTATGACAGCGGCGATGGTGTGATGCATTACCTGTTCGCGCATTACGCAGGCGCGCATCCTTCAAACCTGCTCGACACGTGGGGAAAACCGATCTACACTTTGCTTTCGTTTCCATTCGCGCATTTCGGTTACAAGGGTTCCGTCATCTTCAACATCATTTGTCTTACGCTTACTTCCTACTTCACCTGGAGGATCGCGCAGAAATTGAAAATTCCATTCTGCTGGATGGCGGCCCCGCTCGTGATCTTCGCACCGCTCGCGTTGCCCGTGAGCATGAGCGCCCTTACAGAACCACTATTTGCCCTGATCCTTGTGTGGTCGATCAATGTATTGCTCAGCGGAAGAGTCGGATTATCGGCGATCATCATTTCCTTTCTTCCCTTTGCACGACAGGAAGGATTTCTGATCTTGCTGCTCTTTGTGATCTATTTCCTGACGAGAAAAGATCTCCTCACGATCGCTTTTCTTTTTACGGGAACTGTCCTCTACAGTATTGCCGGCGCTTTTCATTTTCACGATCTGTTCTGGGTGATCCGCAACAATCCGTACGTGGGCGAAAAAAATTACGGAAATGGTTCGCTCTTTGAATTTGTTCTGCATTTCAAAACCATCTGGGGTTATGCGCTGTCGGCTTTGATGCTCGCCGGAATTGCTTTTTATTTTTTCGCGAAAAGAAATAATATTCTTGTTCATCGCGCCGAATATTTTTTCATTGCCGGAATATTCTTTCTTTTTCTCTCCTTGCATTCTTTCTTCTGGTACAAAGGATTATTCGGCTCACTCGGACTGCATCGTGTAATGGTGTGTACGTTTCCGCTCGCTGTGCTGCTCGGCATACGCGGTTTGCATTTCACATTGCTGCTGCTGAAAAGAAAACCGCTGGTAATGACCGTCGGAATTATTGCCATTGCATTACAAGCCTATCAAACCTGGAAATACAATCCGCTTCCTTTTAAAATCACCGAACGTGAACAGCTCATGCAGAACGTCGCGCTGGAATTGAAGAACCGTGTTTTCCCTCCTCAACCTGCAGGATTTTCCATTTACTGCGCCAATCCTTACATGGCTTTCGCGCTGGAAACCGATCCGTTCGATCACGATCACTGGAAACAATTCACGTGCACGTGCCCCGAAGTAAAATTCAGGAACGGCGATCTCGTGATCTGGGATTCACACTTCGCGCAATTCGACATCCCGATCACGCTGCAGGAAATGCAGCACGACACACGTTTCCGTCAATTGATCCTCGACGGAGAAATTCCGAAGGATAAAAGTGAAGAAGAAAATAAATTTGCGCTGGGGGTGTTTGAGTATCACGTGGAGATCACGAAGTAGGGAAAGATTACGGATCAAACGGAGAATACAGATTACAGATTCAGACTGATTCAGGATTCTCCGTGTGATCCGTAATCCTTCCCGCAAGTACCGAGATCCTATTAGGAGTTTTACTTCTGAAATTTTCTGCTGAAAAATTTGTACTTCGTAATACACCAGATCGCACGAAAACCATCTTTCCAGCCGATCTTCTTTCCTTCCTCGTACGTGCGGCCGTAATAGGAAATGCCCACTTCATAAATTCTCACTTTGGGAATGCGCGCGATCTTCGCCGTCACTTCGGGCTCGAAACCGAAACGTTTTTCTTTCAGGTAAAGTGACTTCACCATTTTCGCGTCGAAGAGTTTGTAACATGTCTCCATATCTGTCAGATTCAGATTGGTGAACATGTTGGAAAGCATGGTGAGGAATTTATTCCCGATCGTGTGCCAGAAGAAAAGTACGCGGTGCGGTTTTCCTCCCATGAAACGTGAACCGAAAACAACATCAGCGAATCCATCGAGGATCGGTTTCAATAAAATATTATACTCGTTCGGATCGTATTCAAGATCGGCGTCCTGGATGATGATGAGATCACCCGAAGCGATTTCAATTCCTTTGTGGAGCGCGGCACCTTTTCCCATGTTCACAGGCTGATTGAACAACCGGATATCATTCCCCGCATGATCGGCAATGTATTTTTCGATCACCGCCTGCGTATCATCTTTCGAACAATCATTCACGATGATGATCTCCTTCTGAATTCCGCCAATGAGATCCACGGCAAGAACCTTGTCGAGAATGAAGTGTATGGTCTTCGCTTCGTTGTAAGCCGGAATGACGATGGAAAGCTTTTTCGCGTTCATAAAAAAGTCCAACGAAGATAAGGTTTACTGTTGGTTCATACGAAGCATCTCAAAATTACGTATCAGCTGTTTCCCGAAGATTGCACAGAGTTGCGCAGAGCTTTCATTGGAAATTTTGAGATGCTTCATCTTCATTCCTTTGCAAGAAGCCGGATCGATACGTTGTCCATATAGACCGGCGCTTTATCGCGGTTCCAGATGTAGACTTTTATTTCCTTCGTTCCCTTCGGGATCGTGCGTGTCCAACCCGTGAGCGACCATTCGCCGGGTTTTTCCGGAAGTTCAGAGATGTGCATCGCTTTCCACGAATCGCCGTGCTCTGTTTTCGCGTTGAAGACCAGCAGTGCTCCGGTCTTTTTTGTTTCCGTCCTGATCCTGCAGCTCAGCGTCGCAGCGAGATCTTTGTTGCGCACCGAATCGGGAACAGGAAGAATGAGCGTCATCGTGAATTGATGTTCGGGATACTGGCACCAGGTTCCTTTATCACCAAAGAACATCGTATCCGTTTTCAATTCATCAAAATCCTTCAGCGCTTCGAAATCAAACCATTCTTCCGCAACGGTTGAATAGTGCGGCGGAAGCGGATCCATTAACCGGAAGAGCGCCGTTTTTGTTTCCGGAAAATAATGAATGATGTCAGCCATTGCGTAGAACGCTGTGTCTTCCACCGGTAAATAATAGTATCCGCAGCTGCGAAGGAATTCGCCGCGTTCTGCATGACTGAATTCCGTCATTCCGAAACGCATGCGGTAATAATTGATCGGCATGTCGTATGGAAGATCGGTAGAGATAATGTCGGCGTAATACGGTTGCTCCACTTTCACTTTCTGATCGCGCAATATTTTCATTGCCGACTTGATGTCCGCCTGTTCACTCCAGTCGAAATAGGAACGCGTGTTCATCCTGTAACTGCTGTTCACGACGCTCAGCAATGCGAGAAGGATCAGCACGCCACGTTCTATCTTTCCTGCATTCGCCAGGAACATGATGAGCAACAACAGGAGAACAGGAAGACAGAAGATCGCCGCTCTGCCCGTAATGAGATTCGTGCCGATGGTGTAATGCAGAAGAACCGGAAGAAGAATGGAAAAGACCGCGGTGATGGAAAGAAAAGAAAATATCCCGGGGTCACTTTTCTGTTTTCCCAGCAGAACGATGACGATCGCGAGCAAAGGAACGGTGAGCAATAATTTTCCGAGCAATGACGGAATGATGTGCATGATGCCCGTGGAATAAACCGTTGCATCGGCGAGCGAACCGAAGAGGAGCAATGGGTTTTTTATTTCCTGCCCGAGAAAAAATGCTCCTGCGCTTTTCAAACGGATCAAATAGGGAATGATCAGCAGTGCGAAGAGGAACGGAATGCAGAAGAGCGAAAGCATATTTCTCCACAGCCGTTGACGCGGAATGCGCACGATGACGAAGAAGAAAAAAAAGATCATCGCGCCGATGAACACATGGATGAATGTAATGACAGCAAGTGTCGAAAGAATAAAAAAGAACTGCGCCCTGAATAATTTATTCCATTGCTGTTGTTTGATGAAATCGACTGAACAATTCAGCGCGATCATCATGCAGGCGAGCGCGATCCCGTATCCGCGTGCGATCGTGAAAAAGTCCACGAGATACGGATTGAACGCGATGATGAGAAAGGAAAGGATCACGGCCCATTGTTCGCGCAGGATTTTTCCGAGAAAGGATAGTAGTGAAATGAGAAAAATAATTCCTGCTATTACATTCGGCAAGCGTAATGCAAATTCTCCTTCACCGAATAAGAACACGGAGACTTTCATCAGCCATGTGTTCAGCAAATGATCATTCGCCGCCATGTAATTGTAATCCTGCGGCAACCAGTGCGGACTGCGGACGAACTCGAAGAAGGTGTAGGATTCATCCCACGTGAGTGAAATATTTTTCGCGCGGAGAATGAAAAGGATCGCTGCGGGAATGAGCAGCAGGTAAGAGAACAGATTCGGTATTTTCGGTCGAAGGGTCAACAGAACGCTTTCATATGAGTGGATCCGGAAAACAAATTATGGAAAATTCTGAAAGCGGTCGCCGTTTGAGGACGGCATGCGATCAATTCAGATTCATTTCCGGGATATCGCCTTCGATCACGAGTTTTCCGGCTGTTGCATTTTTGATCTGCTCCACCGAAACTCCGGGAGCACGTTCGAGCAAAACAAATCCTTTTCCGGGCACAACATCAAGCACGGCAAGTTCGGTCACGATCTTTTTCACACAACGAACGCCGGTGAGCGGCAGATCGCACTTCGGCAGGAGTTTGGATTCGCCTGCTTTGTTCACATGCTGCATCGCGACAATGATGTTTTTCGCCGCTGCCACCAGATCCATCGCGCCTCCCATTCCTTTCACCATTTTTCCCGGGATCTTCCAGTTCGCGATATCACCATTCTCACTCACTTCCATCGCACCAAGAATGGTCAGGTCCACTTTTCCCGCGCGGATCATTCCGAAACTTGTCGCCGAATCGAAATAGGCGGTGCCGGGAATTTCCGTGATCGTTTGTTTTCCGGCGTTGATCAGGTCAGGATCTTCTTCTCCTTCGAATGGGAAAGGCCCCATGCCGAGCATTCCGTTTTCTGACTGGAGCATCACGTTGATGCCTTTCGGAATATGATTGGCAACCAGCGTTGGAATTCCGATGCCGAGATTCACGTAATATCCATCGCGGAGTTCCTTTGCGATTCGTTTTGCGATGCCGTCTTTATCTAACATACCATACGAGGTAGGGACGCAATACATTGCGTCCGTGTGAAAAAAGAATTATTCAGCTGCAGCTTCTGTCGGAGCTTCCGCTGTTTCTTCAGATGCCATTGAAACCGGTGTAGAA
>DATJEX010000217.1:0-3964 GCA_035496135.1 Bacteroidia bacterium | reverse complement strand
ATTAACCGGGTTATTCCATCAGTCCCCTGCCGGTTTTCTTCAGGGAATTATCCTGCCTGAAATCGGCCACCAGTTTATCCAGTATGCCGTTGATGAATTGTTTCGATTTAGGTGTGCTGTAGGTCTTCGAGATCTCGATGTATTCATTGAGCGTCACTTTCACCGGGACATTGCTGAAGTGCAGCAATTCAGTGATCGCCATTTTCATCAGGATCACATCCATGATGGCGATGCGCTCCACTTCCCAGTTCTTTGTTTTTTCAGAAATATATTTTTCCGATTCTTCATTGTAAATAATGGTCTTCCGGAAAAGATCGACCACGAATTGTTTATCCTCTTCGGCATCTTTGTATAACGGAGCAAGCGAAGGTTCTTTCGTTTCCGAACCGCTTTCAAACGTGCGGATGATGGCAGGCGCAACAGCCATGTTCAGATCGCCGGGCCAGTGCATGTTCTTTTCCTCGATGAAATGTTCCGCGTCATCATCATCGGCAATGTGTTTTTTGAAAACATCGAGCAGCAGGTTCTGGTCATCGGTGTAAGTGGCCGAAGGTGCCGCCATGTATGCTTTGTATTCTTCCGAAGAACTGATGCTTTCCCAGCGCGTACGGATAAAATCGATCTCGTCGTCGCCCTGCCACGTGAGTTTCCTCGCGTTCGCTTCTTTTTTCAGTTGCTTGTGTTCGGAAAGTTGTTTGATGAGGCGGTTGTCAACGAATCGCATGTTCGGATTCAGATCGCCGTGTGTGGGAAGTCTTTTCTCCTTGCCGATCTCGATCTTGTTGAATGCAAGGCGCGCCAACTCGAACGGAAGCAGCAATAAGTAGATGTAGAGTTCGTACGTTTTATCAATACTGCGAAGGAGTTCTCTTTCGCCGCGCGGCATGTCACCATCTTCCGCCTGGAAGTAGGCGTACAAGGCCTGCATCACTTTTATCCTCAGGTATCTCCTGTTCAGCATATGTCAATTAAAGAACGATGAACGAACGTTCGTTTATCTTTTTGTTTTGATGTGCGCGATCGCCGCGATCCTTGCTTCAGCGGTTCTGTTCGCCGCAAGGAAAGTCGGGATATTCTCTTTCTTCGACATCGCGAAGATCGCAGCCGTCGTACTGTAAATATTCTGTGCCTGGAGCATCGCGTATTCCGAACCGTATCCGGCTACTTCGGAATAAACGTTGATGAGTCCGCCGGCATTCACGACAAAATCAGGAGCGTAAAGAATTCCTTTTTCCATCACGATCTTTCCGTGCACATTCTCATCCGCCAATTGATTGTTCGCCGCACCGCAGATGATGGAGCATTTCAATTTGGCAAGTGATTCATTGTTCACGGTCGCACCGAGTGCGCATGGCGCATAAATATCAATGTCGAGATCGAAAAGTTTGTCGCCGCTCACCACTTCTACGGAAGCATGTTTCTTTTTCACCGCCGAAACTTTGTCTTCGTAAATATCGGTGATGAAGATCGTTGCTCCTTCTTTCACGAGGTGATCCACCAGGTGTGAACCGACATTCCCGATTCCCTGCACAGCGATCTTCTTACCGGAAAGTGAATCATTTCCCCAGCGTTCTTTCGCCGAAGCTTTCATTCCCATGTACACGCCATAAGCGGTAACAGGAGAAGGATCTCCGCTTCCACCCAACGCAGGCGGAATACCGGTCACATGTTTTGTTTCCATGTGCACCTGCTCCATATCCTTCGCATTCACACCGACATCTTCTGCCGTGATATATTTTCCGCCGAGTGAATCAACGAATTTTCCGAAACGGCGCATGAGCCCTTCGTTCTTGTCTTTTCTTGAATCCGCGATGATGACTGCTTTTCCGCCACCGAGATTCAATCCGGCAACTGCAGCTTTATAGGTCATTCCGCGTGAGAGACGGAGAACGTCCGTCAGCGCTTCTGATTCATTCACATACGGCCACATGCGCGTGCCGCCCAATGCAGGCCCGAGCGTGGTGTTGTGGATCGCGATGATCGCTTTGAGTCCTGTAGTATTGTCGTTACAGAACACCACCTGTTCGTGATCGAATACGGACATCTGTCCGAGTGGCCCGGCAGGATTGGTGACGGTCTTGGTATCGTTTGCGGTAAGCATAGTTAGTGGATTTGGGACTTTTTAGCGATTGAAATACCTAACTTTGTGCCTCAATTCAGGCGAACAAAAGTACTGGTTTTTTGACTGAAAAGAGGAACTGAAAAATTAATATTCGTGCGATCATTAGGTTATCTCAATAAGTTTTTCTGGAAATACCGCTGGAGGTTTTTCGGCGGAATACTGTTCATCACCGTTTCCACGTACTTCAGCTTACGCCCGGTCGATCTCGTCGGGAAAGGGCTCGATTTTGCCAACTTCGCCAAAGCACATCATATCGCGAGAGACAAAACCATTCACGTACTTTTTCTTTACGGGATGGAGATCATTCTCAACACACTCGCGTACGGATTCTTTCTTTTCCTGAACAGGCAGACGATCATTGTCATGTCGCGGCTCATTGAGTACGATATGAAGAATGAGATCTTCGCGCATTACCAGCAGCTCGATCAGAAATTCTTCCGGCACAACAATACCGGCGATCTCATGAACCGCATCAGCGAAGATGTGAGCCGCGTGCGCATGTACATCGGACCCGCGGTGATGTACGCGACCACAACAGTGATCACACTCGGCATGACGATGTATTTCATGTTCAGCACGAATATGCATCTGTCGTTATTCGTCCTTGCTCCGCTTCCTGTACTTGCTGTTTCCATCTATTATGTTTCCAACATCATCAATAAAAAATCACTGAAGGTTCAGCAACAGCTTTCACTTCTTTCGACTTACGCACAGGAAACTTTTTCCGGCATCCGTGTGGTGAAAGCATTTTCGCGCGAAGAAGTGATCCAGTCGCGATTCGATGACGCGGCGAAAGAATACCGGACACGGAATATGTCATTGGCAAAAACAGAAGCATTGTTCCAGCCGTTCATGATGGTGTTGATCGGGTTGAGTATCATTCTCACTATTTTCATTGGAGGACGACAGGTGATCAATGGAGAAACTTCTGTGGGAACACTCAACTCCTTCGTGTTGTACGTCATCCGGCTCACCTGGCCGATCGCATCACTGGGATGGGTGACGTCGCTTATTCAGCGAGCCGCAGCTTCACAGGAACGTATCAATGAATTCCTCGATACAAAACCGGAGATCATCAATCCTTCTGCCGAACCGTTGAATCTTAAGGGAAACATTGAGTTCCGCCACGTTTCATTCACCTATGAGAATTCGGGAAGAAGAGCAATCGACGATCTTTCGTTCAAACTCGACCCGGGCAGATCGCTTGCTTTCATTGGCAGAACAGGTTCAGGCAAATCCACCATCGCGCATCTGATGCTGCGTTTATCTGATCCGACCACGGGAGAAATTTTTGTGGACGGAAAAGAGCTGAAAAAAATAAACCTGGATGAATTGCGCAGCCGGACAGGATATGTTCCGCAGGAAGTTTTCCTGTTTTCGGAATCGGTCGCCGGAAATATCGCATTCTCGGCGCACGATATTTCGGAATTGAAAGGAAAGGAAGCGGAAGAAAAACAGGAAGAGATCGAACAGGCGGCGAAAGATGCGGCTGTTTATTCCAACATCATGGAATTCCCCGAAGGATTTCAGACGATCGTTGGCGAACGCGGCGTGACTTTGTCGGGCGGACAGCAACAACGAATTTCCATTGCCCGCGCTATTCTGAAAAAACCGCAGATCCTGATCTTCGATGATTGTCTTTCTGCTGTTGATACCGAAACAGAAGACGAGATACTTGGAAATCTCCGTCGCATCATGCAGGGAAAATCCACGGTCATCATCAGTCACCGCGTTTCGAGTGTGCGTCATGCCGATGAGATCATCGTGCTCGACGAAGGAAAAGTGGTAGAGCGCGGTAATCATCTTACGCTGCTCGACAAAAAGGGCGTTTACTATTCGCTT
>DATJEX010000216.1:0-3597 GCA_035496135.1 Bacteroidia bacterium | reverse complement strand
CCATTCCATGGAGTTTCATCAGCGACGAAACCGCGATGAGAAAGCAAAGCGTTAGTAAAATGATCTTGTTTTTCATTGAATAAAAATTGAACGATGATTCAGCAATTGCGCTTTGCAACTGCATTCATGATCCAATAATTATTCAGACTCTCTGAACAGAGATGAAATGAAGGAGTTCGTTCTCGCTTCGTAAGGGAGGAGCGCGGAGGGAGGAGTTAGGAGCTTCGTACTTGTAAGCAGGAATTTGAAATGAAGGAGAGGAGAAACCGACGAATGAAAAATCCTGTGGAATATCGACCCTCGACTGAGAAACGAATTTGTCTGTTTTGATGAATGCGTTGGTGATCGCGCAACAATTCCCTTTGATGGAAATTCCTTTTGAAGGAGCGCAGCAATCTTTTGCTTCACTCAGGCTGTAAAGTGTGTAGCCCGAATGCATGCACATCATCCTGCCGATCACAAATCCGCTTCCGCTCACGAAGATGAAGATCGCGAGGAGGATGGAAACTGAAGATTTGAATAGCTTACGCATGATTACAAAGTTAAGCAAGTGGCGAGCCGAAAGCAATGGTCAATCGACAAACTCAAGCCGGCTTTGGGAAATGTTAACAGTGATTGTTATCACTCATTTCCGTCAATTATGATCTTTTCGGATGAGATTTTATCTCCCTCGCGGATCTGAATAAAATAGACTCCAGGGTTCAAGGCGGAAAGATCGAGTTGCCATCCGTTCTCAAAAGGAGTCGCGGTAAATTCTATTGATTGGCCGAGAATATTGATCATAGAAACCTGTTCGCGTGAAATATTCTTTCCCGAAATATTCAAATGATCGGTGGCCGGATTCGGCGAAACGCTGAATGAAAGAGCTGTGTTTTCAGAAACAGAATTCAGATACGGATAATCAAAATCCACGTAAGCATATCCGAAATGCCCGGTTTGGGTGCAACCAGCAACCTTGACAGCAACCGTGACCGTCTGCCCGATGTATGAGATAAGTGAAATGGAATCAGTTCTCCAGCTGCAATAATTCACAGGATTGCCGAGCGAAGGATCCGGAATGGACGATACGGAAAGACTCGCGTCATTCGCAAGTATTCTCAATGAATCGAAGATCGTGCCTGAGAAATCTTTCAATTCATAATAGAAATAGGGGATCTGGGTATTGGTATGTCCCGACGGCGCCGAATTCAATACGGCCGCATAACAGATTTTGATGTAGGGAGTCCCTCCATCTACCGTGAAGGTCTGTTCCAATTCTTCCGATTGGCAGTTCGGGGTCTGCCCTCCAAGCCGTACCGAATAATTTCCGCTGCACACTACAGGAAAGCCACCATAATAATCTGTATCAGAAACCGAACTCACGATGGTGTGCCGGGCTGCAGAATTGGTAAGTGCCGCATCATCTCCAACACTGAAGATCCCGTTCTGAACATTCGTTAACGAAGAATAAGTACTCACGGTATTGTCACCAATGTATCCGGTCCAGCCGAAAAAATTATCCTGTTCGAATCCCGGGTTTCCCATCGTCAGCGTATTCACCGGCGCAGCGTTCCGCTGTGAAGGCTGTTGCAGATCTTTTGAATGGAAATAGTCGACAAGATTTGTGATCTGGATATTGTTCATTCCTTCTTCGGCTGCATTCAGCATGAGCTGATCATCAGAAATGGATTGAGCCGTGGAGTAAAAAGGGAAAGCAACAGTAGCTGCGAGTAAAAATTTTCTCATGGGTCAATGATTTAGGGTTGAATAAATTTAGGAAAAAGCGGGCAAAAGAAAAATCACTTCCAGGTGAAATCAAAGACCACCGGGCGGTTTCCTGATTTGAGATAAATGACCCTTGAAGGAAGTTCGTTCGCATCGCGGATGATCTGGTAGGAATAAACGATCGTATTCATTTCCCACGAATAGAAGATGAGATTACCAGACGCGTCATATTTCCATTTTTGGACCATGCTTGTATCTTTTCCTGAAATAGTTGCGCTGTAGATCATATTTCCTGCTTTGTCGAAAATGATCATGTTCGTTCCCGGATCATGTGACGGTACATTGTCAAAGCCGGTGATCTTTACATTTTGAGAAATGTACAGCGTGTCGCCCATTCGTGTTCTGACAGCAGCTGTCAGTTCATTGCATATATCTTTTCCATCCGGTGAAACGCAGTAGCTGACATGATCTGCGAAACGATCCGGTGAATAATGCGTGGATGTAGTGGATAACGGTTTTTCCGAAGTATCTGCAATGGTTTTTACTACTGCATTTTCTTTGTCTCCCCACTGCTTCATGCTGATCATACGACCCATGCTGTCGGTCCGGATGAGATAGCTGTTTGCGGCATCGGCCGTAAAGTGGTCCGGAAAGGATGCACGATTATCATCGTATCGCGTAAAAAATGCGTTCGGGTTGATGTACGTATAGACTGAAGTTTCTTCAAAGTTTATTCCCCCGGCATAGAAGGAATATTTTCCGTTGAGTATGTTTCCATTCGCATTAAAGGAATAATCCATGGATTCCCTGTACTCATTTTTCCCTGTTGCGGCGTAAAGAGAAGAATCGGTAATGTTCACATGTACTCCGGTCTTTTTGTTTTTATCGAGAACGGATGGCGTGAACAATTGTTGAGTGTAGATCAATTCACTGGAAAAAAGAATGCCGTCATGTGTTTCAATACCGTTGACGGTGGTGCTGAAGATCTGAGAGTGGGAAGTGAATGGAATGATGAGGAATAGAAATGGAAGAATATTTTTCATTTCAACTAAGTTAATAGTTAATGGCTAATGGTTAATAGTTGTTGCTGGTTTGAATAAAGAACAACTTATTCGTGACAGCTATTAGCCATTAACTATTAGCTATTAACTCGTTTCGGAGGATAATCCAGCGAATAATGCAGTCCGCGACTTTCTTTTCTTTCCCTCGCCTGTTTGATAATGATATACGCGCAGTTGATGATGTTGCGCAATTCGCAGACGGTTTGTGAGAGCGTGATCTTCTTATACAACGCTTCGTTTTCCATCCATAGAATTTCCAGTCGATCGTGCGCGCGCTGAAGGCGGAGGTTGCTCCGCACAATGCCGACGTAACTGCTCATGATGTTCTGCACTTCTTTCAGCGACTGGGTGATCAACACCATTTCTTCGGGCGCTTCTGTTCCTTCGGTGTTCCAGTCGGGAATGTTGTCCTGGTAATTTATGTTTTTGAATTTCGAAATTCCGTCCTGGCTCGCGGTGTGCGCGTACACGACCGCTTCGAGCAATGAATTTGACGCGAGACGATTTGCGCCGTGCAAACCGGTGCAGGAACATTCGCCCACCGCGTAAAGATTGGTGATGCTGCTGCGTCCCTGTTTGTCCACTTTAATTCCTCCGCAGAGATAATGCGCGGCGGGAACAACCGGGATCATCTGTTTCGTGATATCAATTCCGATGCTGAGACATTTTTTGTGAATGTTCGGAAAATGTTTTTTCAGATCCTCCGCGTCGAGATGCGTGCAGTCGAGATAGACAAAATCATCTCCGGCCAATTTCATTTCGTTGTCGATCGCTCTTGCAACGATGTCACGTGGCGCCAAAGATTTCCGTGCATCATATTTCTGCATGAATT
>DATJEX010000215.1:0-3522 GCA_035496135.1 Bacteroidia bacterium | reverse complement strand
CAATCTTTATGTGAACGGGAAGAAAATCCCGGTGACCGCCGAGAAAGATCCGGCGAAACTGCAATGGAAAAAATACGGAGCTGATCTCGTCGTAGAATCGACAGGAAGATTTCTGGATATGGCTTCTGCTACATTGCATCTCAATGCCGGTGCGAAAAAAGTGATCCTCTCCGCTCCGCCGCACGGCAATGATGTGAAAGCGGTGGTGATGGGCGTGAATGATTCCATTCTTACCAAAGATGATGTGATCGTTTCCAATGCATCATGCACCACGAATTGCGCGGCACCGATGATCAAAGTGCTCGATGACAATTGGGGAATTGAAGATGGTTATATCACAACGGTGCATTCGTACACGGGCGATCAGCGCCTGCATGATGCGCCGCACAAAGACCTGCGTCGTGCGCGTGCAGCGGCCATGAGCATGATACCAACTTCAACCGGCGCTGCAAAAGCGATCACAAGGATTTTTCCGCATCTCGAGGGAAAACTCGGTGGATGCGGCATTCGCGTTCCTGTCCCGGACGGATCGTTGACCGACATTACCTGTGTACTGAAGAAAGAAGTTTCGGTGAAGGAAATAAACGCGGCGTTCAAAAAAGCTGCGGAAGGAGAATTGAAAAGCATCCTGGAATACACCGAAGATCCGATCGTATCCATTGATTGTGTCGGAAATCCGCACAGCTGTGTATACGACGCGGAATTCACTTCGATCGTGGGGAATATGGTGAAGGTGCTCGGCTGGTATGATAATGAATTCGGTTATTCAAACCGATTGGTCGATCTTGCGATTAAGTTAATGCAGAATTGAGAATTGAGAATTGAGAATGGAGGATGTTCGGGGAATTAATCATTCTCAATTCTCCATTCTGCATTCTCAATTAATTGGGGCGGTCAAAGATTTCCAGCGTATCTTTTTTCAGCACGAAGATCTCATTCTTCTCAATTCTCATGTCAAGCGCTGTGGGATCGTTGGGCTCGGTGAGGAAAGTTGCATCAGCACCGATCAATGGCCAGGAATAAATTCCGGGGTCTTCAAAATAAATGATCGCGTCGTCGTTCACCTGGAATGAAGAAAGTTTTTTCAACGGGATCATTTTTGAATAAGTGCCATAGACATCAAAAAGATAGATCCCATTCGTGCTGTCACTCAGCATCACCCAATTTCCTTTTTCCGTCAGAAAACACGCGTGCACATTCTGCCCGATCACCTGCTGGAGATTTCCCGAACGATTCTCGATCTGCATGTTGCGGTTGAAGCGGATCAACTCGGAATTCTGCTGATCGAAGATCCATAAACCATTGTCGTGTGATGAAGCGACAGAAGCAGCGAGTGAGAAACCAAGCGATTCAAGTTTCATTTCATCACCGATAGGGCTCATCATGTTATCGAGAAAAAGAACTCTGCCGAAGTCGCGGTAAAAAAGCGTGATGCGTAATGGATTGGAAGCATCGGCCGAAGTGATAGGGCCGTATTTTTTATCGGAGAATGTTTTCTGCAGAACTCCGCTGTGATCGTATTTCGTGATGGTTTCCTTATTGATGATGTACACATTCCCGAGATTGTCGGTCGTCATCCGGTCGCCTGTAATTTTCAGGACATGGTCCGGTTTTTTCTGAACACCGGTGAAGGAAGTCAGCAACAGAAATAACAGCATGTATTTTGCGGGACGCATCTCTATAAAGATAGCAAAAACAATACCAGTTGTCAGTTGTCAGTTGTGGGTTACCAGTTTTCAGTTGGCGGGGAAATACTTTCAATAAAAAATCTGTGGAATCTGCGCGATCTGCGTGACACTTTTGGGTTACCAAATGGCAAGTGATGAAGGAATTTTATTGCACTGAAGCTGCCTCACTAGCCCCCATGCAGCAAAAGTGCCGTGCACCATGCTGCAGGGGGAGCGAAGGTATTTTGAAACACTGAAGCTGCCGCTTCTCAAAAGCGATGAGAAAAGATCAGGTAGCTGTTTTGATTCCTGCAAAATTTTTCAAACCTTCCACGAACTTTCTATCGTTTGACAACCGCACGACTTTGTGCTGTCCACCCAATTTATTTTTTGATCGCATCCAGTTGAGGAATGTTCCTTTCTGCACAACGTGAATGACCGGTTTTTTCAGAATGAAATTATTGAAACGTTTCGCTTCGTAATCCGAATTGAGCGCCTTGAGCGCATTGTCGAGCAGCTCTCCGAAATAGTTGATGTCTTCCGGTTCCTTTTCGAATTCAATGATCCATTCGTGATAACCGCATTTGAGATTCCCGTCCATCATCTCCGGAGCCGCGGTGAATTCCGACAACACGGCATTTGTTTTTTCGCAAGCGATGGTGATCGCTTTTTCGGCGTTGCTGATCATCACTTCTTCGCCGAACATATTCATGTGCTGCTTCGTTCTTCCGCTGATGCGGAAACGATAGGGAAGGAGTGAAGTGAAACGGATCGTGTCTCCGGTGTTGTAACGCCAGAGTCCGCCGGTGGTGGAAATGACGAGCGCGTAATGCTCACCGGCTTTCACCTCTGCAAGTGTGATCGTCCGTGGTGAAGTGTTTCCCCATTCACTTTCCGGAATGAACTCGTAGTAAATCCCGTAATCGAGCATGAGCAGCAGATCGCCGGAGTCGCGCTGATCCTGTATGCCGAAAAATCCTTCCGATGCGTTGTACAATTCAAGATAACGGATGTCGCCACCGATGAGTGCGCGGAAACTTTCGCGGTACGGAAGAAAATTTACGCCACCGTGAAAGTAAAGTTCAAGATCGGGCCAGACCTCTTTGATGGTTTTCTTCCCGGTGATCTCGAGAATTTTTTTCAGGAGCACGATCATCCACGAAGGAACCCCGGCGAGACTCACCACTTTTTCAGGGATGGTCGATTCGGCGATACGATCGAGTTTTTCATTCCAGTCGCTCATGAGCGCGATGTCGACACTCGGTGCGCGGAAATAGTCGGCCCACAGCGGAAGATTCTGGATCACGATCGCCGACACATCGCCGTTATACGATTCATAATTTTCAAAAATATCAGTGTGATGACTTCCGCCGAGCGCGAGATTTTTTCCGGTAAACAGTTGATGATCGGGATAGTTGTGACAATACAACGAGATCATATCCTTCCCGCCCTTGTAATGACAATCCTTCAGCGATTCTTCCGTCACCGGAATGAATTTGCTTTTGTCATTGGTAGTTCCTGCCGACTTCGCGAACCATTTCACTTCGGTTGGCCAGAGGAGAAACTGTTCTCCTTTTCTCAGCCGATCGATGTATGGTTTGAGTGATTCGTAATCCTGGACCGGGAATGCGTTGCGGAAATTTTCCTGTGTATTGATGTGATCGAAATTGTATTTCTTTCCGAATTCCGTTTGTCTTCCCGACTCGATCAGTTTCTGAAACCATTCTTCCTGCACCTCATGAGGATATTTCATGAAGAGTTCGATCTGGTGAATTCTTTTCACCATGAGCCAGCTTGCTATGGAATTGATCAGAGGCATTGATTATGTTCTTTGAAAGTGGTGCATCGTGGTGTC
>DATJEX010000214.1:0-6887 GCA_035496135.1 Bacteroidia bacterium | reverse complement strand
ATTTCAGAATAAAGGCGAGGGCAGGAGTTGTCTTCATTTTAGTTTTTATACTGAACACTAAAGCAAAGTCTAAAAGCCAGATATTGTATCTGGCTTTTTAGTTGACTTCATGGTAAAAAGTTCAGAATGAAGTGATAATATTAGATTGCTTTCCCATCCGTTCTTTATACCTAAAAAGAAATGTCAGGCTATAACTCCTGACTCACCATTTACTCTCTACCCATTGTTCCTTTGTGAACTAAACTATTTCATGTGATATTCAGGAAAATCACCTGAGTCACCTACCAATAAAAAGTAAGCATTTTTATACCATAATGGGTAGTTTGATTTTCCATCGAAAGCATTCACAGTAACAGATAGATAAAAGAGTGAATCTTCAACCGGGCTTTCGAGAAGTTTGTAAAATTCATTCATTTCGAACTTGCCAATAGGTTTTGTATTTTGTACATAACAATTCTTATATGTGCCGTCTTTACGATTATCAATTCTGGCAAAATACTTAATCCCTCCCGATACTAACCGAGCATATGATTTAACATCGAGAGTCTGACAATCCAACATCATTACTGAAGCAAGATTTCTAATCATATATTGGTTAGGTTTGTTCCAACACAAAAACATTAGTTTGTTGAAACGTGCATCCCTTACAACACAACCATCCAAGAGAGTAGAGCTGCCATCTTTCTGCTGCTCCTTTACAAAAAGAAACGAAAATCTATGACTTTTTTTACTTGTATAAACATAATATTTGCACTTCAAATACCCATCTATTACCGGGATTTGTTCTATCAGGTTTATGCATCCTGTGCTATCCCTATGAACACCGTAGACAATATCTCCGTCAGTACTCTTTTCAGAAAAAAGACAGAAGTCAAAGCCAGTTTTCTTTGAATCATCCAATGCCATTCGGTCAATAGACTCGAAGTCTATGTTATAATAGGCTTCCATTGCCAAACCCATTAGGTCAGAAAAAAACAAGGATGTATCGTTCGTGATTGAATCCGAAATCACTGGGTGATTTGCAATAATCTCATTAGTTGAATCAGTTTGCACTTTCATTCTAGAGTCTATTTGAGAATTACTGCAACGAAAGACCATAAGCAATAAAAGTAAGGATGGTACTGCTTTTTTAATGATCACCATTTTACGTGTATGACTTTAGGATAGTATGTAGTGCGACGTTGGCTTTGACCCTGGTAGCCCGTAGGAGAATCGCCCCCTGTTCCCGAACTACCTCTAATATACGCTTTCCGCCTTTTTCTGAAAGTCTCCCGCGAATATTCGCAGCTCAAGCCTTTTATCTCTCCACCGACCTCATCCTCCTTCTCGCCACCACCGCCTTCAGTTTGAATTTCACTGCAGAAATATTTCTTCCCGAGCTCTTTGCTTTCCGGTACGCCACTTCATTATTCACCCATCGCACCGCATGCTCGTAGTATTTTTTAGGATGTGTTCTTTTGAAATCAATATCACGGTCCGTTCCGTTCGCCCAGTCGGGTGGATGAATGAATGAATTTTCTGTTTCGGTGTAAAGCGGCGTTCCTTTGATCGGGTACGCGATCGTTAAAGTGAAATAGTCAGGTTGTGAATCGGAAAGATGTTCGATCGTTTCGAGAATATCTTCCTCTGTTTCGCCGGGATAACCGAGCATGATGAATGTTCCGGCCTCGATATTTTTCTTCTTCGCGAGTTTGATCATTTCCCGCACCTGCTTCACTTCCACTCTCCTGTCCATCGCGTCGATGATCTTCTGCGAGCCACTCTCCGCTCCTATCCAGATGCGGAAACATCCGCTCGCAGCGAGCTGGTCCATCACTTCTTCATTCAACCGGTCAGCGCGCGTGATAATTTCATAACGCACTTCTATTTTTCTCTGTGCGATCTCATCCGCAAATGCTTTCATCCATTTGTGCGAGATGGTGAATACGTCATCCACAAACCAGATGTTGTCGAAGGAATAATTCTGCTGCAGGAATTCAATTTCATCCACAACGAGCTTCGCGCTCCTGCGCCTGTACGTACCACCGTACACCGCGCGGCTGCACCACTTGCATGTGTACGGACATCCGCGCATCGTGCTCACGGAAATGGAACTTTCGCCGTGCGCATTCTTCCAGGCGTTGATGTATTTATTCAGATCTGTTTTGTCACGCGCAGGAAATGGAAGTTCATCGATGTTCTTCAGCAATTTTCTTTCTTCCGTCAGGATCACCTTTCCGTTCTTCCGGAAAGCAATTCCGGGAATGTCATCGACCGGTCTTTTTTCATCTATCGCTTTGACAACTTCGAACATCGTTTCTTCTCCTTCGCCAATGACAATGATATCGGCGCCGTAGTCGAGAAAATTCTCCGCATGATGGCGAACTTCCGGTCCGCCGAGAATGACTTTGCAATTCCTCAATTCCTCTTTTGAACGGATGAATGAAATTATTCTCAGCACATTCAGCTTCGTCATCAGGTTGGTGTAAATACCGATGACATCCGGTCGTGTCGAACTGATCTCTTCCTTCAATTTTGCGAACGAGGAAAAAGTGGAATCAAAAAAGGTGTTCGGATACTTATTCTTTTCGAGATAAGCAGCCACGTACAGAATTCCCAGCGGCACATACGGTTTCATGATGAGTTTTTCTTTCTCATCCTCTTCCAGGAAATAACCGTGTGTGAGCAGGATCCTCATTTCAATTCCATTTCAATGTAGTAATGATCCGCTTTATCCGGATCGCGGGCAAAAGACAAAGTGTTCTCGAGAAGAGACAGAAATTTCAATCGCAAAGGATGTTTTTTGAAATAATCATTGAGATAAGATGGCGGAAGATAATATCCCACGGGTCTTATTCCTTTCAATTCAAAATGCTCTTTGAAAAAAGTAAAGAATTCATCGGGAGAATAATAATACGTTTTGAATTCGCTTCCGCTGATGATCGTGCGAACTCCATCCGCATTTTTTCTTCTGAACGCGGTCTCATTTTCACCTTTCCGTAGAAAATAACGCTGTTCCCATTTGCAATTTCTTCCCATCACCACAAAGATCAGTTTTCCTCTATGGTTGAGTAATTCATGAATGTTTGTTGCCCAATTTTCCAATTCCTCCTGCGAAAGACAATTCAATACACCGAAATCCGAGAAGATCACATCGAATTTTTTTCCTGCAAATTGTGTCACGATATTTTTAGCGTCACCTTGCAGGATTTTCGTCGCCGGATTTTTCTTCTTCGCAACATCTACCATTCCGGGAGAAATATCAGTCGCTGTTACATCAAATCCATGCTGGAGAAACCATTTTACATCTTCACCTGTTCCGCAACCGATCTCGAGTAGTGCTGCTCCTTTGTAAAATCGTTTAACCGAAAAATATTCACGAACCCGTTTACGCTGTAAAATTCCGATCGGTGAAGAAGTAAAATCTTCGTCATAACGTTTCGCATAATCCGAGAAAGCCTTTTCAACCTCTGCCATTATCGAGTGCGTTCAGTTTGCGCAATTCATTGGATGCTTTAAAAGTGTGCCAGGGCCATGCGATCGCTCTTTTCAGATCAACCTCGTTGAACCGGTTTGGTGAGCGAAATATTTTTTTGACACTTTCCTTTCCCTGCAATTTCCTGTAGTACCGATGCGCATAGGCATGAAGGGTGCGGTAATAGGAATTGGAGAACGTTCCTTTGAACATCAGGTCGAGATCATCCGAATCGGTCCAGTTCTGTTTGGTCACCAGGTCCTTTTTCACATTCTCATAGAACAAAGTTCCCGGAAGCGGATAGGAAACGGAGATTCCCGCGTCATCCGGAAGCATTTCTTTCAGCAATGCCAATGTGTTATCAATATCTTCTTTTGTCTCGCCGGGATAACCGAATTGAAGGAAGAATGCCGGTTGAATCTTATGTTTCCTTAAAAGTCTTGTCGCTTCTTTGATCTGTTCAATGGTCGTTCCTTTATCCATCGCATCGAGGATTTTCTGCGAACCACTCTCCGCTCCCATCCACACATTGGTGCAACCCGAACGCGCGAGATCATGCACATAATTCTCCTGCACGAGCAGGTCGGCGCGTGACTGAATTTTGTAATTCAGTTTCAATCCGCATTTCTCTACTTCATCCGCGAATGCTTTCACCCAACCCGGTTTCAAGCCGAAAATATCATCGCTGAACCAGATGTGATCAAATTGATATTTTTCCGAAAGCATTTTCAATTCTTGTACCACTTTCTGCGGTGAACGGGAATTGTAACGATTGCCATAAATAGGTTTCGCGCACCAGTTGCACTTGTACGGACATCCGCGCGTGGTAGCGACATTCAACGAAAAATATCCGTGATGCGAGATCCACACCGACCTGTATTTCTCCATGTCCACAAGATCCCACGCCGGCATCGGAAGTGAATCGAGATCCTTCATCACTTCCGCTTTTGGATTTTCTTTTAGTTCACCATCGCGAAGTGTGATCACCCCGGGAATATCATCGCGTGTTGTTTTATTCTGAATCGTGTCAAGCAACAGCAGGAGCGATCGTTCTCCTTCTCCTTTGATGACAAAATCCGCTCCTTCTTCGAGATATTTTTTTGCATGATCGGAAGAATCGCTGCTGCACACGATCACCCGGCACTTATTTCCCTTCCCGATCTTCTGCATTTGAAAAGCGGCTTCACGCATTTTCGTGAGACACATTTTCGTGAGGTAATTGAATCCGTCGTCGTAGATCACGAGGATTTCCGGGTGGAATTTCTGAATGACCGGTTTGATCTCGTTCGGTGAAGAAACAAACTGCGTGTCGAACAATTCCACTTCATGGCCAGCCTCGCGCGCACAGGCAGCCGCGAGAATTGTTCCATAAGGCGGATACGGTTGCCCGAGTTTCCATTGCTTTGCATCGAAACGGAGAAAATAAGAATGTGTGAAAAGAATTCTCATGCGATCAATCCTCCTTCCTCGTGCAGATCCATTCCCAGGGGGAAGATGGAATATGCAATCCCGCATTCATGCCCACCTGTTTTCGCCGGTCTTCGAGTGCATTCGCTACGCGCTGCTGAAATCCGTTCGGGTGATGCTTCGAAACATTTTTCCTCGACCGGAATTTATTCTCGAACACTTCCGGATCGACTTCCGGAAATTTTTTCTTCCATCGATTAACCGTCAGTCTCCAGAAATAATTCTCCAGCCTGTTTCCATTCTTCCCCGATAATTTTTTCTCAGCGAATCGTTTCAGCCAGGTTGAACCGGTATCGTCTATCTGAACCGAGGAACTGCTCTTATTCGGATAGAACAATTCGAACCACTTGTTTGATTCGTAGAATTCATTGTAAAGTTCTTTCCCGTGCATCGGGAGGAGATACGCGATCTCAGTCGCCACGAAAAGATTCCGGTCCGGGATCTCGAGATTATCGGATGCGATGAAATAATTGACGCAGAAATATTTTTTTGAATTCAGCAGGAATATTTTCTTGAACAGCACCAGCATCGTTCTCGCCAGCCACAATCTTCCCGGTTCGGTGATGATGAAATAATCAATATCGCCGTTCTTGTCGAGTGTTCCTTTGCTGAGTGAACCGCTGATGAACACTGCGCGCACAAAAGGGAATTTTGAAATAAAACGGGAATATCTTTTTGCCTTCTTTCCGAATTTCAATGCCCGCACGTTTCGTTCCCTGCGGATCTTCACAAAATGATCATTTCCGGCAATGAACCAGAAACCGTTCTTTTCACTGACGATCGAAGAAGACTGCAGCTGTTCCAGCGCAGCCGCCACTTCGGTCAACGAACATTTTTCCCATTGACAATTGTGATGGATCTCGTCGGTAGTGAGCGGGTGATGAAAAAGGTCGAAATAAATGATCGTATTGAGAACGGCCGCCTCGATCGTGGAAAGATTCGCTTTTGGATTAGGAACCAGTTGCATCTTCTGCCAATTTACCGCTTTTTGACGGTTTATTGGTTGACTTTGTAGAGGAGAATCCGTTCCCAGAAATTTTTCCTGCTTTTCACCAGTGAATACTTCAAGCCTGCTTTTGTTGCGGGAACGAATATCCTATTGACATCACATTCATCCGAGAGGACGAGCAGCATTTCAGCACCGGGACGAAGGCGTGTTACCGATTGAGAAAAAAGTTTTTCGAAGAATTGAAATTCTTTCCCGGCATACCAGGCATGATCTTCATCTGAAACCGGATCGGATGGAAAGTATGGCGGATTGACAATGACCAGGTCGAATTCTCCTTCCGGAACTGCATCGAAAATATCGGAGTGAAATAATTTCACCTGCACTTTATTTTTCCCGAAATTCCCTTCGGCGCAACGGATCGCTTTTCCAGAAATATCAACCGCAGAAACATCGGCGCCTTTTTTCGCGGCAAGAATACTCAGCAATCCCGAACCGCAACCGATCTCTATTATTTTTTTTCCTTTCAACTCAAGCGTATCCAGGTAGCGATACATCTCCTTTGAAGAGAAAAAAAATCCGGGGTGAAAAACTCCCGGATCAATTTGTAAAGTAATAGAGTCAATAGCGTAAGCTCTCGCCGAGCGGAGATAAAATTTCACTGCAGGTTTCCAGGTATAGCCCGAAAGTTTTTTAAGAACGCCCTGCATCAGGAGAAATTATTTCACTTCTTTCATCGGCATCTTGCAAACAGGGCAAGGACCGGGCGCGTCGTAGGTTTTGTCGCCTTCGCAATGCATCGGGCAGGCGTATTTCACCTGTGCGACCTGCGGAGCAGCCATGCTGTCTGTTGAACCTTTCGCTCCACCTTTATCGGTGCAGGAAGACAGAAGTGCAATGGCAAGAATGGAAGAAAAAAGGATCTTTTTCATGGTTTATTTTTTACAAAGATAATTCAATAATGCTTCTTCACGTCAGGCATTTTATGAGAGGGGAGCGTATCGGTTTGCGGCAAGCACA
>DATJEX010000213.1:0-6844 GCA_035496135.1 Bacteroidia bacterium | reverse complement strand
GTGCTGAGAGGCGATACTTCAAGTATTGAAGGTAAAGAATACAAGATCACCATCACGGAGGCCAAAAAAGGCGGAAAGACCGGAGCTGGTGAAACAGATGTCTGCGAATTCAAGAGCAGCAAATTCAAATGCAAATTCTTCGGAAAGAACGCAGGTGCCGACCAGATTCCGATCGATCTCGATAAAGATTCCACTTATTCAGACGCAGGTTCTGATGAGCAGACCCTGTATGTAGAATTCTCAGGAGAGATGCAGAATAAACTCGAAGAAGTGGTGAAAGTAGTTGGAACGATCGACGGAACAGGAATCGAAGGAAGTGTGGAGATTTCCAAAAAAGAGAAAGTGAAAAAGCACTGGGACTTTGTAGGGATGCAGAAAGATAAAAAGGGGAAGTAAAATTTCCTTTTAGATATTCATAAACAAAATAGCCCATCAATTAATTGGTGGGCTATTTTGTTTAACAAGCTTGAGAAATTACTGCACACTCTCGATCGCTTTCTTCAGATCTTTCTTCTCCAGATCGCCCGTCTGTCTCCATTTCAGTTCTCCGTTTTTGTAAATGAGCAACGTCGGCATCGCCTGGATGTTCATCGAATCGGCAAGCGCGCGATCACGATCGACATCGGAAGCAAGCAAAACGAATTTTCCCGGCATCTCATTTTTCAATTCTTCGATCTTTGGTTTGAGATGCTGACAAGGTCCGCACCACACCGCTGAAAAATCAACGAGAACAATTGGATTCGAAGAAATGAATTTGGCATAAGCGGCTGTGGTGAGTTCTCCATTGTCAACAACTGCTGTCGTTGCTACCGGTACCACTTCTTCCGGAAGATCGGCCTGTTCCCAGGCGAGAATTCCACCAGTGAGCTGGTACACGTTTTTGTAACCGTGACTCGTGAACCAATCAGCCGCTGCGGAACTTCTTGTTCCCGAAAGACAATAGACGAATACAGGGAGATCTTTGTTGAGACTCGCAGTCAGGCTTTCAAAATCGTCGCTCTTCCAGTCGAGGTTGAGTGCATCTTTGATATGCCCTTTGGAAAATTCACCGGCTGTGCGCACATCCACGATCTGTTTGGAAGGAACGGAATCGATCAGGCGATTGAATTCATTCGGATCGACATTCACGCGGTGACCCATAACCGCGTTGTTCGAAGTGCAGGAAGCGATCAGCAAAGTGATCGCCGCTGAAATAAAAATTCTTGTTTTCATGATCTCGTTTTTATAAGCCCGTCACTTTTCTCCATGCGGCGAACGCTACAAATTTAAACACGCGTCCGTTCTCCGGCTGATCTTTCACCGAGAAAAATGTGTTATAGTCTGTGAAAAGTTTTTCCTTTTTGATGATACCGTTCAGATCGACATCGAAATACTGACGGAAATCACCTTTCATACTCTCGATCCATTTGTTATTCGGCGTTACATATCCCATTTTGTCGCGCCGCGAATAGATATCGGCCGGAACAAAAGGCTTTACCGCTTCACGCAGAAGATATTTGGATAATCCATGACGGATCTTCATCGCGCCCGGAATCCTGAAAACTGTTTCGAACAAATGATGATCTTCCGAGAATGGTGTACGCGATTCAACCGAATGCCACATCGAACAACGGTCTTCACATTTCAAATATCCTTTTAACCGTGTTCCGAAAAATTCATTCCGCAGCGTTGCATTCAGATCTTCCGGCAATTCTTTCTTTTTGTATTGATCGCAATAAAGTGAAAGCAACGAACTGTCGAGGTATTTGATGTCGGGAAAATAATTTTTCTGGATGATGAGTTGTTGACGCACCGGAAGTGAGGGGACAAAACGCTGTTTCAGGAATTCTCTCTTCTTGTATGCTTTCGAATGTTCACCAAAAGCTTTCATCTCATCACGCACAAGCAGGCGTTTATTCCGGTCTTTCAATTCGCGCCAGAACGGAATGAAGTAAGGAAAATATCCGGCGAACAATTCATCACCACCTTGTCCGTCAAGCACGACTTTGATATTATTCTCTTTCACCAGTTTCATCGTGCGGAACTGCGCGTATGTGCTCGTACTCCAGATCGGCACGTCCTGGCAGCGCACAAGATCTTCGAGATCGGTGAGCAATTCTTCCGGTTTCGGATTCACGGTATGCCATTCTCCATTCGTGCGTTTCACGACTTTCTCAGCCCAGTTTCTTTCATCAATTTCCTTCTCATCAAAAACAGAAGTGAACAGTTTGAGATGATCGCCGATGTTCACTTTCTCTTTCTGCCCGATGATGTGATGAATGATCCCGACAATAGCGGAACTGTCAATTCCACCACTCAAACAGGAACCCACGGGAACATCCGATCGCAAACGCAAACGCACAGCATTCACGAGTTTCTCACGGATCTCATCAGCGAATTCCTTGTATTGATGATCGGTAAAATCAATTTGCCTTTCCTTGAATTCCGGCGTATACCATTTCCATTTCCTGAAATGTTTTCCCTGCAATTCAATTTCAAACGCATGTCCCGGGAAAAGTTCGAAGATGTTCTTGTAAAATCCTTCCTCGCGCGATTCAATTTCCCCGGCGACAAAATAATCGGCCACGGCAACAGGATTGAGCGAAGTTTTTACAAGATCATTTTCCAGGAATGCCTTTTGTTCCGAAGCGAAAACAAAAACAGATTTGGTTCTGAAATAATAAAATGGTTTCACGCCTGTACGGTCGCGCGAACCGAAGAATTTTTTCTTTTCGCTGTCCCAGATGACGAATGCCCACATGCCATTGAATCGCTGCAAACATTCTGTTCCCCATTTGCGATACGCGGCGATCACTACTTCGGAATCGGTATGCGTACGGAATTGAAATCCTTCTTTCTCCAGTTCAACTCTCAATTCGGGATAATTATAAATTTCGCCATTGTAAGTGATCCACACTTTTCCATCTGCAGAGCAGAGTGGCTGATGTCCGCCGGCGCTTAGGTCGATGATCGACAATCGGCGATGACCGAGCACAGCGATCGGTGCTTCATTCACCTCGGCGATATTTTTTTTCGGCGAATGACGGAAGGATGCAGCGCGGATCTCTTCCGGAGTTTCGGAAGCATAAACGGGCGTCACGCTGTTCTCGTGAATGCAGAGAAATCCTTCTCCATCAGGCCCGCGGTGACGGATCGCATCATTCATCTTCCTGATGTTGCTGAGCACATCGGAAGAAGAATGATCAAAACGAATGATACCGCTTATGCCGCACATCTTACAATCCGGAATTTTTATTCATGAAATTCTTTACGAACGATAGATCTGCACGGGAAGGAAGCAGGATTTTCCATTCGCCTTTTTTCCTTCCGGTGACCAGGAACGCGATGACGATGAAGGACGCGAGAAGAAAATAACTGACAGAAGTGGTGTAACCCGGCCCGTTCATTCCATAGTGCAGCATCATTCTCTCAGCGAAGAAATAGACGAATCCGAAACAGAGAATGCTGCTCAGGAAATTCATGTAATGTTTTCCCGATCCTGAAAAATAATGCGAGAAAACCGAACTGAACGAAAGGAAGAGTATGCCGGGACAAAGCGTTGCAAAAATACTTTTGATCGTTCCGGTTGTGTCATGAAAAAGCGTGGTGTAGAATTTCACCGGCAACAGCAAGGCAAAAAGTACGGCTAAGCACGTGAGGACAAAACTGAATTTGCCCAATCGCAGAACTGTTTGTCTTTCCGCATCCGGATCTTCATTGTTCGCCACGCGCGATAAGGTGATGGAAGAAACGCTGGTGGAAAGAAGAAGTATCGCTTCACCAAGTGCGAAAGCAGTGGAGAATACGCCGACGTTGGTCATTCCTTTTGCCAGGTCCGCTTCGATCAGGTTGAAATTGATCACGCGGACGAGCATGAGCCCGAGACTCGCGAGTTGCGTGAATAATCCATTCCTGAAAAGAAGATACATCATCGAACGTCCGTCTGAAATATGCACAGTGTTGTGTTTCCTGATCACGAGATAAAGTCCAACGAGAAATGTTCCGCTATAGCCTGCATAACATGCGATGATGTATGGATGCGCTTTGGTGAAATGGAAAACGAAAATGGAACACGTGAAAATGCCGAACATCACCACTCCCTGAAGAATGATGAGCAGATTGTAGGCGCGTACACGTTCCTGCCCGAGCAGGATATTCTGCATGAGCGATCCGAATGAGATCAGGATGCCGATGATGCAGATCCGGAATCCGTATTCCACCGGGAAAACATGATTCAGCAGGAGCACATACCAGGTGATGAAGGAAGTTCCCACTGACCAGATCATTCCGACAAACATCAATTTTGTAAGGCTTGTGCGCGGAATGAGATACACGAGCGAAGGCCCGCCCGCGAGATCGCTCACGAGTTGAATGATGCCGACGGAAAGCATGATCGTTGAAATTTCTCCGCGGCTGTCCATCCCCAGAAAATGCGTCGTGAGCAGCACCATGCAGAAATTCAGCAGGGCCACAACGAAACGGGCGGAAAAATTCGTGAGGATATTTTTGATCATGAACCGAAGAGCTTTCTCAGTTTCTGGCCGAGTTTGTAACTGAAGTTAGGCAAATTAAATTCATAGCGTTTCGCGTCGATGAGAATCGTCTTATCATCCACAATGGAAACGGTGTGCAATCCCTTATTGAATTTCCAGCTTTGTCCAGTTTCAATTCTTGAAACCTGCTTCTCCGAAAAATTTTTCTCACTCAAATCTGTGATCTCATTCAGCACGACAGCGGCGCCGTATGTTGTTGAACAATCCTGGGAAGGGCGATACAATTTTCCATTCGCAACAAATAGCGTTCCTGCAGGACGAGCGGAAGAAATATCCCATTTCACCGGATTATTCTCATGCGGCTTCCATTCTCCGTCGAATGAATCGGCGTGAAAAATATGAAGGGCTGTATTGCTGAGATCGCCGCCTTCGGTGCAGAACAACCACCATTTTCCTTTGTATTCAATCGGTGTGGCATCAACGGCCGCAAAATTCTTCAGAATGACTTTTTTATTCCCTGCAAGATCGTAAGCGGAAAGTTCGCCGGATTGAAATGCTTCCGGAAGAATTTTTATTTCCTTTCCCGATCTCAGAACGAAAGGGTAGGAGAGGTGATGCTTTTCCGGGAGTAAATTCTTTTTCTCGTCACCACGAACGGCAGAAATAACACCTTTCCTTTTTTTGTAATCATATTCTTCGGCAACGACCTGGAGTTTTCCATCTGCATCTCTCCATCCGAACGGATCGGCAATGTATTTTCCGCGCGGCATTTCTGTTAACCAATCAGGCTTACGAACAATTCCGCCTTCCAGTAATTCCGTCGGTGATTGATCAAGGATCGCCACCGTCCATTTTTCAGCTTTGAATAATTCAGCGAAATGGAATTTCCATTTTTCTTTTCGCTGGATCCAGCGGAAACGGAACATCTGTCTGTTGCGCGGAAATTTATACAGAACAGCATTTGTAGCAACAGGTGTTCCGTTCTCTGCAGGAGAAATTCCGTTATGCACATCGATGACTGCTTGTTTCATCCAGGAAGTCGTTCCCATCAACAGCTGATCGAGATTCGCTTTGTAGGAACGGCGGATGGTTCTGAAATATCCTTTGCGCAGAATAATTCCGCCATCGAGTTTCTCCGTCAACCGCTGGAGGATCGCGCCGGTCTTTGGAAGATTGAAATAAATTTCCCAGAAAGCCGCAGGTCCGCCACGAATGATCTGCTCGTCGGCGTGGTGAAAAGACCACACGCCATATTTCGCTACGGTGAGAATTTCTCCGCGCAGAATGTTGAACGCGAAACGCAGAATGAGATCCGGAGCATGTTCTTTCACTTTCCGGAGATCATGCTCAGAAAAATATTCAGAGAATTTTCCTTTCCGCTCCGGCAGCACTTCGATCGAAGGGATTCCTTTCAGTTCATTCGTAAGATCGACTTTCTGATTTGCCGGAATTTTCAAACGGAAACGATTGAGCAATCGCCAGGAAAGAATGGACCAGGGATAATCAACTATTTTTTTAAAAAAAGAAGGTTTAGAAGTTGCTTCCGGCTTTTCATTCACCAGCAGGACGATCTTCACGTAAGGCAAGCTCATCACTTGCTTTACCGATTCCGCTTCCCATGCATCGAATGCGGTTCCGCGACAAAGCAGGGCGACACGTATCTCGTCTTTACTTTGCATCGTCGGAAAGAATGGATGAATAGATCTGCTGAAGTTTCAATCCCACATGCTGTAAGGAATATTGCTCTTTCGCTTTTTCACTGATCGATCTTCTGTCAAATGTGTTTCGTTTTCCGATGTAGAATTTGATCGCGTTCACCAGCGCGTCTTCATCATTCGCTGCGATCAACGCGCCATCTTTGTTATCCTCGATCATTTCCGGGATTGCTCCAACTTTTGTCGCGATCACCGGCAAACCGCAGCATTGCGCTTCGATGATCGTGACAGGCATGCCTTCGAAATTACTGAACATGATGAGCGCGCCTGAATCATTCATCATCGCGGCGATCTCATCGTTCGTCTTGTATCCTTCGAAGAAAACCGATCTGTCGGATAAACGAAGATCAGTGGCAAGTTTTTTCAGGGCAGCTTCATCATTTCCCGAACCAACGATATGCAATTCCAGGTTGGTCTCAGAAGTAAGCTTCGACATGGCGCGGATCAAACCACTCACATTTTTTTCGCGATCGACGAGCATCGACACGTGAAGCAATTTCATCCCGGAAGATTGCTGATCTCCTTTATAATTGAAAACCGCGGTGTCCACTGTGTTCGGCAGGCGAACGAATTTCCCGGTGAGTCCGTGTGTGACCATCGCGTTTTCCATCTGCTTCGAAACAACCGTGATGAGTGATGCTTTCTCGACGAGTTGCT
>DATJEX010000212.1:0-3281 GCA_035496135.1 Bacteroidia bacterium | reverse complement strand
ATTAGCGATTGAAGAGCAGATCAAAAATATGATCCTGGATCATCTCAGGGGAACGTTCAAAGGCAGTTCCTTTAATGATCCGCAGCGTACCGTCCAGCATCAATTCTTCACCAACTTTTGGGAGATGATCTTCCGGATACTTAACCCGAATGAATTCGCAATCTTCTTTATAGGGAATGATTGTGATCGAAAACAGATCAAGCATGTGTCTATTTCAATTGGCAATTGGCAATTGGACATTGGACATTGATAAATTGGTAATTGAATTACCAGCCGTTTCCTTCTTTGCTCAGCACGAATACACGCGAGATGTTGAAACCAAGCCTGAATCCCGGTGCCCACATTCCTTTGGAATTCGTCGCGAGCCAGTCGCTGGTCGTGTACGGAATGTATTCCGCTTCGTTCATGCCGAACTGGTTCGTGAAATGCATCTGGAAAACGTGTCCGCCTGTTTCGAGGTCGATACCAATGCCGAATGGATCGTGGTACGTGTCGTACAGGTCGGAATATTTATTCAGACGATGCGCGTATTCGGCAGTGATCGCCATGTGATTCGTGACTTTGTAGCGTGCTGATAAACCCGCGGCGAAAATATCGTTCTTGTCGGTGTAATGATCCACAATGTTGTAGTGCACCCAGAAACCATTGAACTCGATCGAAAGACGATTGTTGAATTTTCTTCCGATGATCAGGCAGTTGGTGTAAGAGATCCGGTCGAGCGGATAATGATATTTGTCATATCCCGCCGCGATCCCTGCGTTATCTTTCATGAACGTGTAATTGATGCCGGAAGACCAGGTCACGGTGACTGGAATGGAATTGTCGGTTTTCTGGCGGAGAATTTTTGCTTTGAAAGATGCATCAGCGAGTTTGTCGATGGACGTTCTTCCGATACCTACCGCGAGCCAATCGTTAATTCCGTAATCGAGTGAGAGACGGATACACGCGCCGCCGTCAAGTCCCCACGCGTTGTAAGAACCGGAACTGAATTCACCGAAGCGGTGCTGAATGCGGAAGTCGAGACAATTCTTTCCAACAGTCTCGAGTGTCGGAAAATTGATCAGCCTTGTTCCTTTGAACGAAGCATGGACGTAATCGTGCTTCAGCGCGGCAAGCGAATCGGCTTTCGCCATACTGTCGGCCATCGCCTGCATCGGATCGACTTGCGCGTAGAGTCCGCAGGAGCAGAGGACGAGAAGAAGTGCAATTATTTTTTTCATCAGAAGAATTATTGTGGTGCACCGTCGGCGATCCAACGGTTGAGCAGGTTGAGATTACAGGTGTCGAGCTGAAGATTCTGCGGCATCGGGTTGAATCCATGCAGGTAATTGATGCACCCGTAGAGATTTCCGTTATCCGCCTGTGTTTTCAATTGCGCATAAGTGTCGAATGGATAACCGCTCACGCAACCCGATCCCTGGTGGCAGGTGTAACAATAATTGGTGAGGAGCGGAACAATGTTCGCGTTGAAATGCGGATGCGTTGTCGTATCACAGGGAACGAAAAGATCTTTTCCGGGATAAATGGAATCGACACTGTCTTTATAACATCCCGCAAAGAAGAGCAGTCCGAATACTGCCAGTACCAGGAATTTTTTCATGATCAATTATTTTTTGCGCCCTGCGCGATCCATACATAGATGTAGCTGATGTCAAGGTCTGAAAGTTTGCCATAGGGTGCTCTTGGCATTCTTTCTTCTCCGCCCGATGCGGTGATCCGTTTATAGATCTCACTCGCATGCGGATTGCCCGCAACGACGCGCTCATGTCTCATCACGTCATCATACGTGTCCATCTGGTCTGCTTCACCGCTTCCACCTACCACGTGGCATCCGGATGACTGACAGCTGCTTCTCAGGATCGGCTGAACATGCTCCACAAAACTCACTTGTTCTTCAGGCAGGATCTCTTTGTGCGTACAGGAAATGCCCAGAACAAAGGCCAGCAGTATCGGCGATACTGCAAATAGGGTTCTCTTCATTTTTGATAAAATTTGACCTAAAGTTACGGTTTGTTTTTTATCCGATATATGTTTCTTCATTGACATACGTCAGAATGTGGCACGAGGTTCATTTCCTTATCGCGGAAAAAACGCATCCAAGCGAAACTTTCCACATGTAATAAATGGCGCGGACGGAATTGATCGAAGAAACACCGCCCTGTCTTTCCCGCATCTGAACAGGGATTTCCCCGACGCGGAGTTTTTTTCCGGCATACATCACGAGCGATTCCGGTTCCGGATATTCATCGGGATAATTTTCATAAACGAATTCAAGCGCTTTTTTTCCGAGCAGCCGGAAGCCTGATGTCGTATCGTAGATCTTCTGCCCGGTGAGCCATTTATTCAGGCGGCTGAAATGATTGATACCTGCCCTGCGGATAGAAGAGGATTGAAATCCTTCTTTTCGGAGGAAACGCGAACCGATGACCACGTCCCAATTATTTTCCTGCGCTGCTTTCACCATGGCGGGGATCTGGTCGGCGGGATGTTGACCGTCGCCATCCACCTGGCAGGCGTAATCGAAATTATTTTCAAGCGCGAACCGGAATCCGGTTTGAACCGCACCACCAATTCCGAGATTGATCGGGAGATGAAGCGCGACGCAGGGAAGATGATCGATGATATTTCCTGTATCGTCAGTTGAACAATCGTTCACCACAACGGGAGTGATCTGTATTCCGCTCTTCATTCCGGTCGCGATCAATTCTTCCACGACATTTTTAATGGAATGTGATTCGTTGAAAGCCGGAACAACAGCTGCGATTCTCATAAAAAAAAGGTGATCAGTTTTTTCTTCAAACCGCGATCAGAGTTTTTTGATCATGATGGAAGCATTTACTGCCGATAAAGTTCCCCCGGTATTCACAACGAGATTGCTGCTGCTGGATGATCCGGTATTGTACAATTGTATCACATCACCTGCTGTCACATTGAGAATGACCATTCCATTGTTCTGTGTAGTGGTGTTGTTGTTTCCATAACGGGAACCGGGAGCTGAAACACCATTCTGGTAAACCGAGAACTGTGAGGTCTGGCTTGCAGATGCAGAGAAATCGAACTCGTATGTCCCGCTTACATTGATAAAAATGAAAGAAGATCCCGGATTGTGAGTGATGCCGGAAGTTATTGGTCCATTCGAGTCGAACATCACAGCATTACCGAGCGTGACGAATTGTGCTGATGTATTGTAGATATAAGCGTATTCACCAGACCCCGCGCTTCCTGTCGCACCAGTTGCACCAGTAGGACCTGTTGCACCGTTAGCACCATTACCACCTGTT
>DATJEX010000211.1:0-5695 GCA_035496135.1 Bacteroidia bacterium | reverse complement strand
CCAGTTCCTGATGGAACAAACAAATTCCGTTTCGCAGAATTTCATGCAGAAAATAAAATTCTCCGACTCCACTGACATTGAATTGAATTTCGGATCGTATGTGGAAACGAAGAACAGGATGTTCAAAGCGAGAGTGCTCGGCTACACCATCGTTCCGGGATTCCAGGCGTTCAATTTAAAAAGACTTCCGGTGGATCAGATATTTTCGGATGAGAATACCGGTGCGTGGGGATTGTTCAACATGGACGAGATCACGAGCGCGAGTGATAAATATTTCGCGCAGAATCTGAATGCTGCCGGATACGGAATGGCAAAGATCCCGCTCGGGAATTTCACACTCATTTCCGGTGTACGTTATGAATACAATAAGCAGTCACTGCAGGGTTACGTGAATCTCGACAGTATTCATCCGGAAGTGGTGACAAAATTCTTCCTGCCTTCGTTCAACGCCACGTACAACTTCAACAAGAAAGCATTGTTGCGTGCTGCTTATGGAAAAACACTGAATCGCCCGGAGTTCCGCGAATGGTCGCCATTCTATTTCTATGATTTCGAATTCCGTTCCGGAACATACGGATCATTGTTCCCATCGGTGATCGCACCGGAAGGAGCCATTCTGAAAGTAGCGCGCGTCGACAATTACGATCTGCGTTTCGAATATTATCCGACCGACCAGGATTACATTCACATTGGTGTATTCTACAAATCATTCCTGGATCCTATTCAGCAGGTGATCCTCAATTCGGGCGGAAGCGACAGCCGTGCGTTCACTTTCACGAATGCAAAAAGTGCCTACGTGGAAGGAGCAGAACTCGATATGCGGAAAAATCTTGCGTTCCTCGATTCATCTTTGAACACTACAGCATTCGGAAATTTCAATCTCGTGATGAATCTTTCATTGATGAAAAGTCAATTGACATTTGATACAACTGTTGTCATCAACCAATCGACCGTCACGCCATTGCAGGGACAATCGCCTTACGTGGTGAATGCCGGATTGTATTACCAGAATGATTCCATCGGGTTCCAGGCTTCGCTGCTGTACAATGTCTTCGGTCCGCGATTGTTCCTTGTTGGTACGCTTGATTATGCCAACATCGGTGAGCTTCCGAGAAATTCGCTTGACCTTACTGTTTCCCAGAATGTTCTTCCCTGTCTCGCCATTTTATTTTCCGCGCAGAATATTTTCAATCAACCTGTGTTGCTGGTGCAGGACACGAACCGCAATGGAAAATTCGAGCGGAATAATTCTGCCGACATCAATGGCGACCAGGAGATCATGAATTACAAGACCGGAGCTTATTATTCCATTGGCATCCGTTTCATGCCCGACCTGACGAAGAAGAAAAAAACGGACGCGGCTAATTAGTCCGAAGAATTTCATCATGGAGTCGCCCGCTCGACAAGCTCGGGGCAGGCTCCGGCACGGAGGTAGCACGGAGAATTCTTTGTAAAGTTTATTGTCATCCTGCTAAACCTGTCGCTAAGACAAAGGGAAAGTTTAGTTTACAAATCGGAGGACGAGTTAACAGGCGGCTTCACATTTCATCTGAATTGCTTAATCGGGAGGAAAGGCAGTGCTAATAGTGCAGGGATAGTTTTGCGCTGATTCAATTTAACCTAACACAAAAATCAGCACTCACATGAAAAGAAGAAGTTTACACAAACTTGGAATTTTCCTGGCGATGGTCTTTATGGGCATTTCAGGAAAATCGCTGTTGGCACAAAGTACGATCACGGTCATCGATAGTATTTCCACCAACACACACTGGACGGCGTGCAACCAATACATGTTGTATGGATTCGTCTACGTTACTTCCGGAACAACGCTCACGATCGATCCGGGCACCATTATCAAAGGTGACAAGAACACCAAAGGAACACTCATCGTAGAACGCGGTGCGCGTATCGTTGCGGCAGGAACTGCTGCACAACCGATCATCTTCACTTCCGCGCAGCCGATGGGTCAGCGTACCTATGGTGACTGGGGCGGGATCATTCTCTGCGGATATTCTCCGAACAACTGGCTGAGCGGAGACAATATCGTAGAAGGTGGACCACGTTCACATTACGGTGGAACAAATCCACACGACAACTCCGGAACGCTTCAGTACATCCGTATTGAATTTCCAGGCGTTGCTTTCTCTCCGAACAACGAGGTGAACGGACTTTCACTTTACAGTGTTGGAGACGGAACAACAATGGATCATATCCAGGTTTCTTATTCCGGTGATGACTCTTACGAGTGGTTTGGCGGAACATGCAATCTGAAATATCTTGTTTCTTACCGCGCATGGGACGATAGTTTCGACAAGGATTGCGGATGGCGCGGACACGTGCAGTTTGCATTTGACATCCGTGACCCCTATGCAGCTGACGTTTCCGGTTCCAAAGGAATGGAAATGGACAGCTACCAGAGCGGAACCAAAACAGGTCTCGCAGGTGACACATCAGGATTGACAATGCCGGTTTGGTCGAACGTTACACTTGTTGGGCCGATGGTAAGTCCTACTTCTACCGCTTTCGATCCACAATTCGTTTCTGCGCTTCATCCACGCCGTGGTTGCGGAACAAGTATCCTCAATTCTGTGATCATCGGTTATCCCTGCGGAATCCTCTTCGATGAATCTTCTGCATCTTTTGGATCAACTGTAAGAAACCTTCAGATCCTCGGATCAGCAGGTGATTCTATTGCGCAGTACAAAGGAGATGTTATCTGCGGAATTCCTACCAACCAGACACCATCCAAGAAGGAACTTGAATACGTTTTCAATGGGGCAAGATCACTTACTCCTACCAACACTGAAGGCGATACCATCACAGGAACACCTTTCAATCCTGCATCCGGTCCTTTCAACTTCTTCTACACTCCAGCGTACAAGAATCACGTGTATGCTACAGAACAGTCGGGCATCCTGCTTCACAATCCATTCAACCTGTTGAATCCGGATCCGGTACCAACAAGCGTATCACCGCTTTGTTACAATGGAAAGGCACTGACAACATTGTCTTCAAACCCTTCCAACCCGAACCAGTACACACAATTGGTTGCGCATTATGGAAATTCAAATCCGTTCAATAACGGAAGTGTTTATCCATTCAATCCTGCAATGCCGATCAACACCGACACTACACAATGGTTGTCGCACTACAATGCACCGACAGATGTTCCGGTGTTCAACAGCGGACGTATCACGAGCGCAGGAAGCTTCTTCACACCGACGAACTATGTTGGTGCATTCGCAGGAACACAAACATCTTCTGACAACTGGATGAACGGCTGGTGCAACTTCGATCCGGAGAATACGGATTACTCGCTCACTTCTGCTCCAGTAGCAACTGTTTCTGCGCTTGGCAACCTTACGATCTGCCCAACCGGCGGATCTGTAACACTCCAGGCAAACTCAGGAACCGGTTTCACTTACCAGTGGATGATGAACAACGCGAACATCAATGGTGCAACAAATCAGCAGTACACGGCAACAACAGGCGGAACTTACCAGGTTGTTGTTTCAAACGCTACGGGATGTTCTACAACTTCAGCTTCGATTGTTGTGAACACATTCGCTGCACCAACAGCAACGATCACACCTGCAGGTCCAACAACATTCTGCCAGGGCGGATCAGTTGTACTTGCAGCTAACGGTTCTTCCGCTTACAGCTGGAGCAACGGAGCGAACACTCCTTCCATCACTGCATCCACATCAGGCAATTACTTAGTTACAATCACCGATGCTAACGGATGCCAGGCAACATCAACCGCCGTCACTGTCAACGTGAACCCACTGCCTTCTGCAAATATCACTGCGAACGGAAGCACTTCTTTCTGCACCGGCGACAGTGTGATCCTGACTGCGAACACTTCCAACGCTTATTTGTGGAGCAACAGCGCGATCACGCAGAGCATCACCGTTTACAACTCAGGTAACTATTCGGTCCAGGTAACTGATGCGAATGGATGCACATCACCTGCTTCCAGCTCGATCACCGTTTCAGCGAGCGCATCACCTGCTCCAACGATCACGGTGACCGGCAATACTTCTATCTGCCAGGGCGATGCAGTTATTCTCACAGCTTCTACTTCCGACACCTATATGTGGAGCAACGGTGCTACAACACAAAGCATCACGGTTACAACAGCAGGAACTTACAACGTAACGGTAACGAACAGCAATGCTTGCAACGGAACAGGAACATCGTCAAACACGACCATCACTGTTAATCCGCTGCCGACCGCTAACTTCACTACATCCGGAACACTGCCGACCGTGAACTTCACGAACACTTCGACCGGCGCAAATTCCTACACCTGGGATTTCGGTGACTTCAGTTCATCTTCACTCGCAAGCCCTGCTCACACTTACAGTGGAAACGGAAGTTACACCGCATGCCTCACCGCTATGACCTCACAGGGATGTACCGATACACATTGCGCACCTGTAATGGTTGATGTGGCTGTAGCACCGATCGCAGCTATCGAAGAGAACTACGATCTCTATCCGAACCCTGCCAGCAACGAACTCAACATCGCTGCGACACTCGGTTCTGAGAAAAATGTACAGGTCGTTGCGTTCGACGTGAATGGTAAACTGCTCATCAACGAAGAGAATACACTTCCTGAAGGCAGCAACATCCTTACTTACAATGTTACCAATTGGGATAACGGCATCTACTTCGTGCGCATCACCGCAGGAGATGTTGTGAAAACAATGAAAGTGATCATCAACAGATAATAGGGATTGGTTTTACAATCCATGAAGAAAAGCCCTGGAGCAGCACATCGCTTCAGGGCTTTTGGATTTTAGATTTACAATGTCATAGCCACCGATCAATCATAACCCACCGATCAATCGGTGAGCTATGATTATTGTCCGAAAGAAAGCAATAAGTAATTCTCGTTCTTCTGCTGAACACCACCGAATGATGCGAGTGCTGCGACACGAATTACTGTGCAGGAATTATTGATCCATTCTTCCTTCTTCATTTTTCTTTTCACCAGGATGGAATCAATTTCTTTATCCGAAGCGGGATGACGCATGTAGTTGATGGTCTTTTCGGAAAGGATCGTCCAGCACATGTACATTTCTTTTCCGTTCATCTTCTCCACGCCTATCTCGTTGCTCTTGATCGGAAAATCATTCACGCTGAACGAAACGGAAGAAGAATCGGGAAGCCTGTCAAAGAAACTCATGATCAGCATATCCGCATCGGGATTGAATTGTGAATTCATTACGCCGCCGCCGTTATTCGTAAAAAGTTCCTGCGAAGGATCGTAACCGTTTTTGCTCAGCGAGTCGAGGAACGGGTCGAGCCAGCGAACAAGCGTTGCGTGATCAGGCGATTTGGCCATTTGATTATTCAGCACATAAAACGCGGCGAGTTGATTGGCCTGCACATCGTGATAAACAGGTTTTACTGCGTCAGGTAACTGAATTTTAGCCGAATCATTTTTTGCGGTATCGTTCCCTTTCGCAGTTCCATCGCCGCCGCACGCGTTCACAAGCATCATCGAGAACGGCAATGCGAGGCCGATGATCGGTTTTCTGATATTCATTGGAAAATTGTTTTTTTGAAAAACTCAATTCGTTTCGAAGCAATAGCCCACGCCCTTCACCGTCTTGATATATTCCTCGCCGATCTTCTCTCTCAGTTTGCGGATGTGCACGTCGATGGTCCTGTTCTTCTCACCGAATTC
>DATJEX010000210.1:0-6885 GCA_035496135.1 Bacteroidia bacterium | reverse complement strand
ATAATTGCTGTTATCGCCAAGCACAGCGGCAATGAACAACAGCCCTATGATCGCTGCAACATTCAATTGACCGATCGCGGCGAAAGATCCTGCGATGAATAAAAGCGAATCACCCGGAAGGAACGGCATGATCACCACACCTGTTTCCACGAAGATGACGACGAATAATAAAACATAGATCATGTTTCCGTGCTCGGCGATGAATCCGGGCAGGGTGTCATGCAAATGAAAAATGAAATGGAAGAAATCGGTTATTAAATGCATAGGTGGTAGGGACGCATCGCATGCGTCCTAATATGTCGCCATGGAATGGTCGATCTCTTTCGCCCAGGCAAGGATTCCGCCTTTGAGATTATAGAGATTCGTGAATCCGAATTGTTTTTCCAGCGCCATGATGATCGTCGCGGAACGTGCGCCGCTGCGGCAATGAACGATCACGGGAACATCTTTCCTGATCTTGTCGGCATTCGCAAGAACTTCTCCCATAGGAATGAGTTCTCCACCGATCTCGGCGATCTCCACTTCGTGTGGCTCTCTTACATCAATGAGTTGAAACGCTTCGTTATTATCGCGCATTCTTTTCAGTTCAGTGACTGTCATCTCTTTCATAACGGAGAAATTTATCTGGAAGCAGGATTCTGCAGTTTTTTCGGAAGGAAAGTAAAGAAGGTGTCGCCGCGCAAACCAAGGCGAAGTGTCTCCAGCGGGATCACGTCATCAAATCCGATGTTGCCCACATTCACATTCGCGCCGAACAATTTGATGAACCAGATCTGCTGCGATTTCTGCGGAGCTTCCCAGAGAATATTTTCCGGTTTTACTTTCGCGATGATCTTATTCACGAGCATCGTATGCGCCTGCCCGTTGCGGTGATAGATGCCCACGTTTCCGCTCTCGCGCGCCTCTGCGATCACTTTCCATGAACCGGCTTCGAGTTCGGCCAGCATCATCGCGGTCCATTTGTTCGGGTGAATGATGATGCCTTCTTCTTTGGATCCGACTTCGGAAAGTATAGTGAAGTGTTTGGAAAGACGCTGAATGAGTTTGCATTTCTCGTCATGCGGCAAAACGATGGAACCATCACTTACTTCAGCATGATCGAGCTTGAGTTTCTGCGCGAACTTGATGTATTCGTCCACCATTCCGCGCACGACAAAAGCTTCGAACAAAGTTCCGCCGAGATAAACGCGCATTCCGGCGTCTTTATAGAGTTTGATCTTTTCAGCGACATTCTTCGAAACGACTGAAGTTCCGAAACCGAGTTTCACAATGTCGATGAGATGTCCGGCTGCATCCAGGAACATCTCGGCCTGCTTGATGCCAATACCCTTGTCCATGACCATCGTAAGGCCACTTTTGCGGGGTTTGTCGAGACGTTCGGGAAGATGTGGGAGATCGATATTCATTAACGCAAAACTAAGAAAAAATGCAGGTGAATCCCGGCTTATTTCCGGTAAGATTCAATGATCTCCGTCACACCGTTATTGTCTTTAAGCTGAGGCAGATATTCGAAAAGCGTGCTGTGTTTTTCAAAATCCATTTTGAGCGCTTCGTGGAGATAGGCGAGTGCTTCCTGTTTTTTGCCCATCGAAATGAGGTAAGCCGACATGCGGTAATTGAGTTCGGCATTATCCGGATGAAACTTGATGCCTTCCTGTAAAGTTTCCACAGCGACATTCACGTGTTCCATTTCAAACAGGACGCGTGAAAGATCGAGCCAGATATTCGCATTTTCCGGTTCGAGTTCCTGAACTTTGCGGTAAGCCATTTCCGCTTCTTCCTGGAAACCGAGTTTCAGCTGAAGATCGCCGAACACATACCAGTATTCTGCGTTCTCCGGAGAAAGTTCGAGCGCTTTCTTCACGTAATGAATTCCTTCCTGCAAACGATTCTGCAGTTCAAGAACAATTCCTGTTCCAAGCCATGCATCGGCAAGTTGCGGATCGATCTTCGTCGCGCGGTTGTAATGAATGAGTGCTTTATCGTAATCCTGTTTACGCTCATAACATTCGCCGATGTAGTAATGCGTGTCGGCGCGCTGCTCGTCGTAATTGAACGTCTCTTTATAGGTGATGATCGCTTCGTCAATTTTCCCGGTTGCAGCGAGCGCGTTCGCTTTGTTGAACAATGCGGACGAATGATCTTCCTTGATCACGAGTGCGTAATCATACGCTTCGATCGCTTTCTCGAACAAACCGTTCCGTGCGAACGCTACGCCGAGGTTGAACCAGCCGTTCGCATTATAAGGACGTTTATCAGTGAAGGCCTCGAAGAACGTGATGCTTTCCGAAGTGTCGTTGATCATGTCGAAACAGAAAGCGAGTTCATTCAGTGCCGGTTCAAAATCCGGATTCAATTCGAGAACACGTATGAACAGTGGAATGGCGTCGGTGAAATTCTCCGTTGCCGAATGTTCGAAGCCGATGCAGAATTTCACTTCATCTTCCGGCACATCGTACCTCGCACCGATCTGGTAACACGCGATCGCTTTTTCATGCAGGCCCATTTGACCGAGGATGTTGCCGCGTGTCATATGGATCTCTCCGTAAAATGGTTCGATGCGTTCCGCTTCGGAAAGTATTTCGAGCGCTACCTGGTTTTCGCCCATCTGGACGTGAACCTGCGCTTTCATGACAAGAAATAAAGGTGAAAAAGGATGCTGCTGCCGGGCAATAGATATCACGTCGAGAGCCCGTCGGTTCTGTCTCGCCCGCATGAAGTGATCGGCGAGTTCTTCCAGTTCTTCTTCCTCAAAAAACACGAAAGCCTGGTTTCTTCTCATCTCCTCGTATCGCTCCACCAGACCTTTCGAGGGTTTAGGCGCATCTTGCATAGAACAATTCTTTCTGATATTCCTACGGTAAAGATACGTGTAATACAGGCAAAAGTTGCTTTTCGGGCGACGAACGGGTAAAAGTTTTTAACCAAAAATGGGATTTTGCCTGTTAGTATATTTCGCAACATGCAGCTGTTGAACCTTTCCCTTCGTTCTATCTTTGCCTTCCCTAACTCAGAAAATTTTCGTGGCTCTTATCAAATCTATTTCCGGAATTCGTGGCACTATTGGCGGCGCCGTTGGTGACGGACTCAGTCCGCTTGATATCGTGAAATTCACTGCCGCTTACGGCACGTGGATCAGGAAGAACACCGGCGAGAAAAAGAAAATAAAAATTGTGGTCGGACGCGATGCGCGAATTTCCGGCGACATGGTGAACCGGATCGTGACAGGAACACTTGTCGGATTGGGAATTGATGTAGTCGATGTCGGACTTTCCACTACACCAACGGTCGAAATGGCTGTTCCTGCCGAGAAAGCTTCAGGCGGGATCATTCTCACGGCTTCTCACAATCCGAAACAATGGAATGCATTGAAGCTGCTCAATGCTTCGGGTGAATTCATTTCCGGAAAAGACGGAGAAGAAGTGTTGGTGCTCGCCGAGAGTGAGAATTTTTCTTTTGCGGAAGTCGGGCAATTGGGAAAAGTGGAACAGAAAGAAACCTATCTCAAATATCACATCGATAAAATTCTCGCGTTGGGAATGGTGGATGTGAAAGCGATCAAAGCCAGGAATTTCAAAGTGGCGGTTGATGCGGTGAATTCAACAGGCGGAATTGCCGTTCCGATGTTACTCGAAGCGCTTGGCGTGGAAACAGTGAACAGAATTCACTGTGATCCAACCGGCGATTTTCAGCACAACCCCGAACCGCTTCCGGAAAATCTGCGTGACATCGCAAAAGCTGTGGTGAAAACAAAATCGGACCTGGGCATTGTTGTCGATCCGGATGTGGATCGTCTCGCGCTGGTGTGCGAGGACGGAGAAATGTTCGGCGAAGAATACACACTCGTCGCGATCGCTGATTACGTTTTAAAAAATAAGAAAGGAAATACCGTTTCCAATCTTTCTTCCACGCGTGCGTTGCGTGATGTGACGGAAAAAGCCGGCGGAAAATATTTCGCTTCGGCGGTCGGTGAAGTGAATGTGGTGGAAATGATGAAGGTGAACAACGCGGTGATCGGTGGTGAAGGAAACGGCGGTGTCATTCTTCCCGAATTGCATTACGGAAGAGACGCGCTCGTTGGCATCGCATTATTCCTGACGCATCTCGCGAAATTCGGCAAGAGCTGCTCGATGTTGCGATCTACTTATCCTGATTATCACATCTCGAAAAATAAAATTGAACTGACACCGGAAGTGAATGTTGACAGTATTCTCGAGGGAATAAAAACGAAATACAAGAAGCAGCCGGTGAATGTGGTGGACGGCGTGAAGATCGAATTCGACAAAGAGTGGGTGCATCTCCGCCGCTCGAATACCGAACCGATCATCCGTATTTATTCCGAAAGTGAATCGGAAACGACTGCGGAGAATCTCGCTAAGAAGATCATTACCGATATAAAGGAATTGATCAAAGCGCAGCAGGCGAGTTAATAGCTAATAGTTAATGGTTAATAGTTGTTGAATTCTTGAAATCCGGGGATTTACAACTCATTATCGTTCACAAAAAAAGCTCCTGCGTTTCCACAAGAGCTTTTAACTATTAGCTATTAAGTTACCGGTGAACAATTCAGTCCGCAGTCCTGAAACCTTTCTGCCCTGAATTTTATTTTCTGCTTCCCGATAACTTAATAACCAATCCGGATCCGGCATCACCAATTACCGTACATCAGCAAATGCCTAACTCTTAATTGTTCAAATGCCAATTGGTAATTGGTGATTCCGGCGAAATATTTTATCTCCACTGACCGGTTGGAGCAGTAGGTTGTGTGGTTGAACCATCAATTGCATTCTTGTCTTTCTTGTGGCCGATGTGCCAGTTCGCACCGTAACCGAATCCGAAAGAAAGCCCTGTGCGGAAAACGATGAACGGGATCTTCGCACCGATCGTAACACTGGTCGCGTCGATCGTTCTTTTGAAAGTGAAATATTTTTCAATTCCCATTTTTGTATTCGCCACATCATCCGGATAATTCCTGAGATCGAAATTTTCTGAAGTATTGCTCGCTTCAATTCCGCCCTGGAATCCGAGTGTGCCGAAACCCATTCCGAGAATGGTCCAGTCCACACAGAAATGTCCTTTGGCATAAACACCTTGAGTTCCGCACTCAATTCCGCCACCGGCGATATTGAGTTTGATCACCTGCTGAATGTCGCCATCGTATTCCACACCGTTTGCATCATGAAAAGCTTCGCGGATGGAAGCAGAAGTAAGTTTATAATGCGTGTAAGTGAAATATGGGCCGAAATAAAATCCATGAAATGCACCTTTCTTCGCGCCGTAAATTCTCAATTCGGTGATGTTACCAATAGCGCTGAGTTTGCTGCGGCCGAACGGAGTGTAGTTCTGCCCTTCGACGTTGATGGTTCCGAGTCCGAAGAAATTCAGATTCGAAGCAGGACGTGTTCTTACAGTGGTGGAAGTCGTCAGGCGTTTTCCGAGTTTCACTTCCTGCGTGGTGTTGATCATCTTGAACATGGGCGCAAAGAGCGCGTTCGTTTTACTGATCGTCATTTGTGCGTAGGAAAAGGAGCAGCCGGTAAACAGTGCAGTTACAGCAAACAGTAATCTTTTTTTCATAACAGGAGAGAGGTTAGGATTAGTTGGCGCCAAAAGTATCTGCGCGGGTCTTTGCTGATTCTGATTTTAGATGCCTTGTCCAGTTTTGAAGATGGTTTGCATAAAAAAGCAGGTAATTGGAAAAGAAGAAGAAAGCTGCGTTAAAAAGAGGGAAAATCCAGACTTCTTTCACATCCTACACACTTTCTTAACCGTTCACGGTTATAAATGGCAAATCTTGGATCAATTTTCACTCTACGAACCAAGCTTTTTCAGTCTTACCTTTGCCTATCCTTTTAAAATTAGCCCGCTTATGAAAGCCTATCTCGACAATGCTGCTACGACCGCGCTGGATAAAGAAGTCCTGGAAGCCATGCTTCCTACGATGACCGAGCACTTCGGAAATCCATCTTCCATACACGCGTGGGGACGCCAAACGCGTTCATCCATTGAGCAGGCGCGCAAGACCGTCGCGCGATTGCTGAATTGCTCTCCTTCCGAGATCTTCTTCACGTCGGGCGGAACAGAAGCCGATAATATGGCGATCCGTTGTTCCATCGAAGACATTGGTTTGAAACACGCGATCACTTCACCGATCGAACATCATGCGGTGTTGCATACGCTGGAAGCGATGGCCGACAAAGGACAGATCAAACTGAGCCTGGTGAAATTGACAGAGAACGGGCATGTCGATCTGAACGACCTCGAAGAATTGCTGAAGAACAATGAGCGTTCGTTCGTATCGCTCATGCATGCGAATAATGAGATCGGAAATCTACTTCCCATTAAGAAAGTAGGGGAGATGTGCAAAAAATACAATGCCGTCTTTCATTCCGATACAGTACAAACTGTTGCGCATTACGCGATCGATCTGAAAGATATCCATGTTGATTTTCTCACCTGCGCTGCGCATAAATTTCATGGGCCGAAAGGGATCGGTTTCATCTACATCAACAGCAACGTTCACATTTCACCGCTCATCCACGGCGGCGCTCAGGAGCGTAACATGCGTGGCGGAACGGAGAATCTTTACGGCATCATCGGTTTAGCCAAAGCAATGGAGATCGCTTACCGTGATCTGGCGAAACACCAGGAATATATTCTCGGACTGAAGAATTACATGATCGCTCAACTGGAAAAAAATCTTCCGGGAGTCAAATTCAACGGCGATGCAAAAGGGAGTTCTCTTTACACCGTGCTGAATGTTTGTCTTCCTCCAACGGATAATGCAGAAATGCTGGTCTTCAATCTCGACATCAATGGCATCGCGGCATCTGCAGGAAGTGCCTGTTCTTCGGGAAGCAATGTAGGTTCACACGTATTGCGCGC
>DATJEX010000209.1:0-15169 GCA_035496135.1 Bacteroidia bacterium | reverse complement strand
AATACAAATTACGGATCGTGTGAATTTTGAAATCAACATTACACATTTCCCGACGCGATCCTTTCGATATGTTCATTCCGCAGTTTCATTTTTCTGATTGAAATAGCGGCGATCCGCATATCCGCACGATCCGCATTCAGTTCCCCCATGATTACTATCTTTGGCTAAACTCAAACACTATCACATGAAAAAGATTTTTTTCCTCGCAGCCGTTACATCCGCCCTGGTGTGGACAGCCTGCTCAGGCGATAAACCTGCAACAACTGAAGATGTAGTTCCTGCCGGAATGGTAGCGAAAGATCTCAAAGACCAGGGACTTCCACTCAAGATCAATATTCCGGATTCAACGAACGGTGCCGCGACCATCACCGAAACACCGACCGGTGTGGAAGTGACTGTTGGTGCTCACTTCGACATCCTGATCAACTCTGCAAGCGCGGAAGAATCCGATATCACGAAGTACAAACCGATCCTTGAAGCAGCCGACGAACTTCCTAAAACATTCACGCAACCTGATTCTGCTACACTGCGTTGGGAAGTGAACCTCGGAAGCGCACCGATGTGCCACTTCTATCACACCGTCAAGATCGGAACAACCACTTACTATGTGCGCGACAACAACAACAGCGCCGAGCCATTCAAAGCGGCAGAGATCGACAAGATGCTCAATTCTGCGAAATCACTCCGCGAGCGTCCGGTGGATGCGCCGAAGTCATAAATATTCGAAAGTTGTAAAATGAAAAGACCGGCGATGAGCCGGTCTTTCTTTATGCCGTTTAGTTTTATGCGTCCTAATTCGTTTTCACCATTCTCTTCGTGTCCGAAACTTGTCCGTCTACAACAAGTGCGTAGGAATAAACACCGTTAGAAAGATCATCCGCAAAAACATTCAGCTGGCCTTTGCCTGTTCCTGCAAGATCTACCACCTTAATGAGCTTTCCCTGCACATCGTAGAACATCATCTGCGCTTTCTTTGTTGTCGAAGGAAGATTGTAGGTGATGGTTGTCTGTTCTGCGAATGGATTCGGAACGTTCTGATCAAGCACAACGCTTTCTGAGTTTGTAAGTGTGACGTCGGTTTGATTCGTGTTATTGTTTGCAGTACGTGCATTCATCTCGCAGCAGGAGTTCATTTGATTTTCGAGCGAATCAATTTTGGCGTTTTGTTCCTGCATGCCTCTTATCAGGATTGCGATAAAGGCGTTATAGTTAAGAGTTTTGTAGGTGAACGATGCACTGGTTTGATTTCCGAGCGAATCGTACTGAGCAGGGAATGTTGCCTCTGAAACGAGATCAGGAAGGATCGGTTCCACATCCTGCGCGATAAGGCCATATTGATGTGCATCACTCAATCGCATCTGTGGATGAACAGTCTGATCGAAATCAAAAGTTTTCGGCTTCAACTGCTCAATAATGTTAAGGGCATTTGTAATGGAATCGATATTTGTTTTAAGATTTCGATCTGAAGCGAACACGGATGAATTCATATAATAGGTACCATTCACATTTAAATTTCCTTGAAACCAACCAGCCCAATAATTAGGAGAAGCAGTTGTTGCCGAAGCATAGATACCATACTCGGTCAAACCAGCAATATTGCTAACATTATTAACGGTAAATTTTCCGCCGATATCAAATAGTGTTCCAGCCGTTGTGCTGTTTGCAGAGCCACTAACTCCAATGTTTTGTACAGAACCTGCATTTCCCTTGAAGTCACCACCTGCTGTATTCTGTCCACCGAAAGCTGTGGATACAATTCCATTGTTGTTGAACGTTCCTCCCATCACGAAAGACATAAGCGCATTGTTGCTGGAAAAGGCAGGTCCGGCGCCAGTCACATTCAGATTAACGCCAATGCCGAATGCATCAGTATTGGTGATCGCGACAGCAGTTGAGCCAACCGCAGTTGATGCCTGCAAAACATCCAGCTTGGCAACAGGTGGCGTACAGGTTTTTCCGATCACAACATTGTTCACACCCGTGCCAGCACCATTTCCTTCAAAGTAAAAATTGTTGTTATTCGTAAGGTTGATCGCTCCGTTCGTACCAGGAGCGAAAGTTGTAGGACCCGCAGCACATGTGCCAATACCGCCACCACCTCCCGGAACCAGGATCACATCTCCGTCCGCATTCACGGTGAGAACATTAGTTGAAGGATTAACGGAAGGAGCAGAGTTCGAAGTAAGATCTGTAAAACGCAAACCACTTCTTCCGGTTCCTCCATTCAATCCGACCGCGGTATAACCGTTTGTGGTGTTTGGTACAGGTAGCGGCCCACCCGGCGCGAGCGCATTCACTTCAAGTGTAGTTTGTGGAATTGCATTTCCACCCGAATACGGATTCACTGCCGGATCACCGCCAATACCTGTGTAGGCACATGTTGCATTGATCGGAGTGATGCGCATTGTTTCCAAACCATTTGTAGAAGCAGCTCCTGTTGCGGTAGCCGGGTTTTGTACTTCGGTAAAAATGAATCTGAAATTATCTGGACCGTAAGGCTGAGGATTTGCAAGATTATCTCCCCAATTCACGACTGCATCCATTCTATCAGCTGTACCCGGGATAAATTGTCCGGCCGGGTCTTCATTTTTCATCCCTACATACATATTATCACTGCTCGCGCACATGAAGGTGCCGACGTCCATCCATGTTCTTTGACCACCATTCGGGCCGACGGGCGCATCAAGTCCGAGATTCAGCATAGCAACGGGACTTGAAATAGGGTTATAGCCGGCACCATAACTGATATTCACTTTTGTTGCATTCGGTTGCACAACACCGATCTGGTTACCGTTGCCTTGCATGATATGCATACGCTCTTGCGTAACGGAAGCCGGATTCGCGGTTCTGAAGAAAAAATCTCCTGTTGATGCCTGCAACGTTACATGCGGTGAGAAAGCAGGAACGAAAAGTGCAAACCGTTCGAGCGAACCCGCAGCGTTTGCACCAGTGTACATGCGCCAGGCGGAGATGTTTGCAGAGTTCGCGTCGGTGCGAAACATTTCGCCTGGTGCGAATGCAGGACTTTGAGTCAGGAAGAATTGATTGATGTGCAGATAAGCTAACGGATTTGCTCCGAAAGTCGTAAAGTATCCGATACCGACGCTTCTTATATCGTTAGCAAAAAATGCCGGATTTTGAAGTTGTGCCCAGCGATTGTTAATGGGAGTGAGCGCTGGAGGATCCCATTGGGCATGAATTTCTGTTATCAGAAATGTACCAGTGAGCAACAGAAGATAAAATTTGAATTTCATATTTGTTGAGTCTTATCTCAACAATTGAACAAACCTCTTTATGTATTTCCCTTCATTCTTTAACAATCCTACCGATGGCATTCCTTCCATCGATGCTTACATCAATAAAGTATACTCCCTCTGCCAGGCCAGAAACCGACAATTCACGTTCATTAATTCCAATGGAAATGCTGAATGTTTCCTCCGACACAATTCTTCCGGATGCATCAAAAATTTTCAGATGACATTCAGAATTTACTCCCGAATTGATCTCAAGGTTTAGTTTATCGCTCGTCGGATTTGGATAAAGCGTATAGGATGAATTAACTGAATTATCCTGTAAAGAAGCGCTGGAATCTGCGAACACGGCTACATCATCTATAAAATAGTAGGAAGCATCACCGCCAGCACTTCCAGTAGTATCCACACTGCATGAATCATTAGTATTAATGAAATTACCAAGGATCAAATAGGATTCTCCTCCATGTGCTTGATAGGTTCCAGAAATTCTTACCCAGTTCAGAGTATCATTGATGATATTTCCATGAGGATTAGAAATCGAAGGCGGAAGATTAATTACCTGCCATGCAAAATCGTATACTATAGTATCTGACAGCACGGCTTGAATTGCATCTGTAGCGAGATAATTATATCCGCTAGAGTTTCCCAACGAAACGTAGAACTCTACTAGGTAATTGTGACCGATTATGAGCGTGTCACTGAGTTTGATTTCAATGTATTCTCTGGCGCCTGTTAAATTGGGGTAGCCAGTTAGTAATCCAATTCCTGCATATCCAGTTCCGGTTCTTGCATATTGGTACCCGACATCATTTCCGGGGATCATACAATGACTTACTGAACAAGCGTTGTAGTAATCGGAACTTGAACATGACCAGGTATTACCCTGACAGGTATCTGGTTGAAACCAAGGGCTGGCATAATATATTCGACCAGTTACATTCGGACAAGTATCATAAACTTCAAAGCTCGGATTGGGAACAAGATTAGTTTGTGCGGACAACCTCACGGCTCCACCTGAGAATAGAATGAAAAGGAATATGAGAAGGGGTTTGTTCAATTGCTGAGCATTGAATTCACTATTCCACTATTCGCAGCCGTGGAGATAAGGCTTTTTTGAATTCAACATTTCACAGTATATTCTACACGAAACTGCATTGTGAAAATGTTCATGTTCCGTCTCAAAGTTAGACGTGTTGGTTGGGTGTGGCAACCGTTTTTTGCTCCTTTCTTACGTGCTGAAATGCATTAGTTAATAAACAAAACGTGAATTATTATTGCAATATAGTTTAACAAAATCAAAAAACAAGAATAAATACAGAATACCAAATGAGAACAGAATAAAAAATATAGTTAAAGTAATTACGAGTGAAAAGTCAATGCTTATTGAGTCAGCAAATTCAGCGCATAAAAAAACCGTCCCTGGAAAAGAACGGTTTTCTTGTATTTGATTGTTTCGCTTTTAATTCTCCGCCGCCATCGACTTCTTCATCCTATCACGTGTTGTCGGATCGAGATAAACTTTGCGCAGACGGATGGAAAGCGGAGTGACTTCCACATACTCATCGGCCTGGATATATTCCATCGCTTCTTCGAGCGAGAATTTGATCGCAGGTGCGATGCTTGTTTTCTCATCACTTCCCGACGCGCGCATGTTCGTGAGTTTTTTCTCCTGCGTCACGTTCACGACGAGATCATCCGGGCGAATGTGTTCACCGATGACTTGTCCGTTATAAATTTCCTGGCCCGGATCGATGAAGAATGATCCGCGGTCCTGGAGTTTGTCGATTGAGTAAGCAACAGCTGTTCCTTTATCTTTCGCGATGAGCACTCCTGCGATCCTTCCGGGGATCGGGCCTTTCCATGGTTCGTATGCTTTGAAGCGGTGCGCCATGATCGCTTCACCTGCTGTTGCCGTGAGCACATTGTTCCGCAAACCGATGAGGCCGCGCGCGGGAATATCGAATTCCATGTGAATGAGATCTCCTTTCGGTTCCATCACGAGCAATTCTCCTTTTTTCTGGCTCACGAGCTCGATCACTTTTCCCGAAACCGCTTCAGGCGCATCCACGCTCAGTACTTCGATCGGTTCATGCTTCACGCCATCAATCTCCTTGATGATCACCTGTGGCTGTCCAACCTGCAATTCATATCCTTCGCGACGCATGGTCTCGATCAGGATAGACAAGTGCAGAATTCCGCGGCCGTACACGATATGTGAATCGGGCGACTCGGTCTGTTCCACGCGCAGCGCAAGATTTTTCTCGAGCTCACGATCAAGTCTTTCTTTCAGATGGCGCGATGTCACATACTTTCCTTCTTTTCCGAAGAAAGGAGAAGTATTAATGGTGAACAGCATGCTCATCGTCGGTTCATCGATCGAGATCATCGGCAACGCTTCCGGATTTTCAAAGTCAGAGATCGTATCACCGATGTCAAATCCTTCGATTCCTGTCAATGCAGCGATATCACCGGCATCCACTTCACTTACTTTCTTCTTGCCGAGTCCGTCGAACACAAAAAGTTCCTTCGTGCGCATCTTCACCACTTTTCCATCACGCTTCATGAGCGACACCGGCATATTCTCCTTCACCACGCCGCGATAAACTCTTCCCACGGCGATCCTTCCGACGAAGGAAGAATAATCGAGTGATGTGATCTGCATCTGGAGAATTCCTTCGTGCATCGGGGCATTCGGGAAATATCCGATGATCGTATCGAGGAGATAAGAAATATCTGTGGTTGGTGTTTTCCAGTCCGGGCCCATCCATCCGTGTTTCGAAGAACCGAAAACGGTTTTGAAACCGAGCTGTTCTTCCGTCGCGTTCAGGTTGAAGAAAAGATCGAATACGGAATCGTGCACCTCATCAGGGCGACAATTCGGTTTGTCCACTTTGTTGATCACGAGGATCGCCTTCTTTCCCTGCTGCAATGCTTTCTGGAGTACGAAGCGCGTTTGCGGCATCGGCCCTTCGAATGCATCAACAAGAAGCAGCACACCATCCGCCATGTTCAGCACACGTTCCACTTCACCACCGAAGTCGGCGTGACCAGGCGTGTCGATGATATTGATCTTTGTTCCTTTATAAATTACCGATACGTTCTTCGCGAGAATGGTGATGCCGCGTTCACGTTCGAGGTCGTTGTTGTCGAGGATCAGTTCACCGGTTTCCTGGTTTTCCCTGAAAAGTTTCCCCTGCAACAGCATTTTGTCCACCAGCGTTGTCTTTCCATGGTCAACGTGTGCGATGATAGCGATGTTCCTGATCTGTTTCATTGATTTTTAAATGAGGTGCAAAAGTACGAATAAGAAGCCAGTTGTCAGTGGCAGTTGTCATTCTTAGCCTCGAATATGACTCGAGGAGGGTAATGATCGATGCAGATGGGAAAAAGATAATCAGTATTATTATTCGGTTCTACCCCTGACAACTGCTCCTGACAACTGTTACTGTCCCGGATGAAAGAATTCGCTGGCCGATATAGGAGTGAAATTCAGTTTCACCGGATCGATCGTTATCGTATCAGATGTATTCGTGTTCGGATGTTCGTACGTTGGTTTCTGCAGGGAAAAGATGCGTGCGTTGTCGAGATAGAAGTTCGTTTGCTGTGTGAATCCTCCGAGTCTCCAGCCATTCGACACCATCTTATTCGGATCCCAGTTACTTCCTGTCTCAACTTTCACGCGGAATGATCCATTCGGCAATTCAGCGAAACGGAACGCGTGTTTCGAAGTAATGAATTCATTCCGGATGGTGCGATACGGGGGACCGGCCTGGATGAGACACACCACTGCGTCGGAAATTGGATTGTAAACCAGGATCTCGTTAGGCGACATCTGCACATAAATCCCTTTTCCGAAAAGACTGTCATATGGAGAATCAAGATCGGCGATCGGTTTGATGGAATCTTTTACGATCGGACCCGCTGTTTGTTTCTGCATCGCGAGCGCCATGGTCTGCGCCTGCTCCTCTCTTTTCTTTTCGATGTAGGATTCAAACTGCACTGCGGCCACCATGAAGATGACGAACGTGATGATCATCCCGGCGAGAATTCTTTTTCTCCTGCGCATGTGCGCTTCCGTGCGTTTGTTGTGACGTGCGCGTGCATAGGCGAGTTCGGCTTCGGTATATTCCTTTCTGCGCGGATCTTTCTTTTCGTCGGTCCCGGGAATGCTGAAATCGAATGAATGGTAGAATTGTTTGGTGCGTTTACGGTCGTAATTGCTTTTCAGCACCGGATCGGAAAGCACATCGTATGCTTCGGCGATCTCTTTGAATTTATCTTCCGCACCTTTCGCACCTGCGTTCACATCGGGGTGATAGCGTTTCGCGAGTTTGCGGTACGCGTTCTTGATCTGCAGTTCATCGGCAGATTCATCAACGCCCAATATGTCGTAATAATTCTTCACGTGTTGATTCAAACGTCACATCGCTGCAGGCCGTATCAGAAGGAAGGAGCCGACACCGTTTTGAATTTCTTGGTCCGTACGATCTTGTTCTTCGGATACTTGATAGAATACGTGAGTTTCACTTTCACGGTTTCACCCGGGGGAACATTTAAACTCCACGTGACCATTCCGGTAGCCGGATCGAGTTCGCCTTTCGAAAGTTCAGTTGCTTCCACTACGATCTCCGCGTCCTGTGAGATCGGGATCTGGTCCTGCAGTTTCACATTCACCATTCCCTTGCGTGTATTCTTCACAGCGATCTCGTACGAATACGTTTCTTTCTTCGTTGTGCCCGCACCTTTATCATTGTTGAGCTCCTGCAATTGTGTTCGTGTCAGCACTAATTTATTGTCACGGCCGAACGAAAGATCAAGTGTGTCATCCGTGCTTCTCGTGTAGATATAGGATTGTCCGACGTAGGTTCCGCCGAAATAAACATTCGCTGGTCCTTCCACGAGATCGAGATCTTCCCATCCGGTGATACGCGCCATGAGGAACGCATCGCGATCTGCTTTCGGTGCGGCCTGGTACTGGAACGTCGCGTTAAGATCATATGAAGTGACATCCACGATATATGGTTTTCCATCCGCAGGAACATCGTACTTGATCTTGATGTCAAACTCCGCGCTCAGTTCGGAGATCTGGATCTGGTTGTACTGAACCTGCACTTGCGTTGTTTGCTGATAAGAAGTTGCGGGTTGATAATCGTACGTTCCTGTATTGATCGTCGCCGCCTGTCGTGGTGCGGAATTCGCGAGATTCTGACTGGACAATGTCTGCGAGACATCACCATCCGCATTAGCGTTCGCATAACCGTTGTTATAATATTGCTGCTGCTGGTAACCGTAGGTATTGTAATCGTTCTCGAAATTCAGTGTCCATTTATTCAGCACAGGAGCTGCTGCGGTCTGCATCGGATCGGAAGTGGACAATTTCATTTTCACATCTTTCCAGTCCACGTCGGTGTTATTGAAAACCTTCGCGCGGTATTTCACCGTGATCGGTTTGTCCACATCTTCTGCGATCAGGTCGTAACTCGGAGCCCATCCCGCATCGCTCACCACGTAACGGAGTTCTGTTTCCGATTCCACTTTGATCGTTCCCGCAACATAAACAAGAATCGTGATCTCTCCCATCGGCGGATTGGTCTTGCTGTTCGCTTCGGTGATCTGGTTACTCAATCGTGTGATCACTTCCTGCTGCTCAATTTGTTTACGGCGCAGTTTCACCAATGCGGTGTTGATCTCTGTGAAGCGGGTGAGAAAAAAATCGGCGTTCGTTTTCAGATCTGCATTCGTTACTCCGTTATCGCCTCCGACACTCTGATTCGCCTGCAGCATTGTGTATTCGCGCGTGTATGCGTCGATCTGCCCGAGCACAACAGATTGCAGATCGTTCATCATCGTGAGCGAGTCAGTCCACACTTTCACTTTCGAATCTGTTTTCAGTGCGCCGTAGAGGTAATCTATTTTGTTGCTGATCGAAAGAATGGAAACATCTCCACTCGCGGTGAATTGAATGCTTTTCGGAACGAGTTTGGAGGAGAGTCCGACGAATTGCAATTCATTTCTTCCCGGCATGAGCGAAATGGATTTCGTGTGCGTGATCTCAGCGCCCGCGAGATATACCGTAACACCGGAGATCGGCGCTTCAACGCGTTGATCATTATCACCGGCTTTCAGCAGGAATGGCACGAGTAAAAAAAGGAACAGGATCTTTTTCATGTCTTTGGAATTATGTTGAACAAAAACCCCCGTTCGTTTGAGGCGAACAGGGGTCCGAAAAAATTATGCCACGGATCAATGCTGCTGATCTTCAGCATCACTCTTGGTGCCGCCGGTGCTGTCTTTCTTATCATCTTTCTTCGGTTCATCTTTCAGATAGACCTGTGAGAAATCGAGCATGCGCATCGGGTTGGTGAAGAAATTCTTTACGCGGTATTGTGTGAGGCGGTAATTCTCATCATACCAGAGAATGATAGCAGGTGCATCCTGCATCATGAGTTGTTCGGCCTGCAGGAAATATGAATTGGATTGTTCAATCGTTTTCGCACCGCGACCGAGATCGTAAAGACGGTCGAATTCAGGATTCTTATAACGTGAAGTGTTCGGGAAAGAAGGACTGCTGAGACTGTCCGGAACATCCGCTCCATAGAAAAGAGAGAGGAATGATTCAGCGGAAGGATAATCTGCGACCCATGCCGAACGGAAAATATCGGCGCGCCCGTATTTCTCATCATTCAGTTTTTGCTGGAAGGAAACATTCGCGATCTCGATATTCACGCCAAGCACATCTCGCAACTCATTCTGAATTTCTTCAGCGACCCTGGTGTAACGCGATCCGCCACTGTTGAGCACGAGTTTTACACTCGGAAAATTCTTGCCGCCGGGATAACCCGCTTCCGCAAGAAGTTTTTTCGCCAGTTCGCGATCCGCCTCTTTCTGTTTCTTATTGTCGTCAGCAGATTCTTTCTGCTGCTCGTATCCTTTTACATCTCCGCCTTTGTAACCGGGAAGTGCAGGAGGACAAATTCCATTCACACCAGGACCGTATGCTTCGCCGGCGAGTACTTCATCCACGATATAACTTCTGTCGATCGCGTATGAGAATGCCTGGCGCACTTTCAGATTATCAAAAGGCGGTTTGGTGGTGTTGAAAGAATAGATCTGTGTCACGAATTCCGAGGAGTGATCGAGCAGGAACTTTGGTGGTTTCTGTTCAAATTCAGAGATCACCTGCGGAACGAAAGTCTTCACTGCTTCTGCGCTCAATCCCCACACGAAGTCAAGCTGATTCTGCTGGAAAAGATCGAGCTCTGCTTTTTTGTTGTCGATGAAGGAAACTTTGATCGAATCGAGGAAAGGAAGCTGGTTTCCGAATGAATCCTGCGCGTAATAATTATTGTTGCGAACAAGTACAACTGTGCTGCTGTCATTGGCAATGGTCGCCAGTGTGAACGGACCTGTTCCGACATGCATTTTATCGCCGTATTTATCTACCGCTTCTTTCGGAACCACACTCGCCGAAGGATTTGCCATGATATATAAGAAGGAGATCTGCGGAGCAACGAGTTTGATCTGTACCGTTTGCGCATCGATCTTCTTGATCCCTTCGATGGAACCTGGTTTCGCATTCGCACCAGCGTCATAGAATTCATTGGCACCGACCACGCGGCCTTTGAATGTAGAGCCGAAATTCTGGTTCATTCCATCATTCTTACAGAGCAATTCAAGGGAATACAGCACATCATCGGCGGTAACGAGTCTTCCTTTTCCATCCGTGAAGCACGGATCATCCTGGAATTTTACGTCTTTTCTCAAGTGAAAAGTGTAGATGGTGCCGGACGTATCGATGTCCCATGTAGAAGCGATGCTCGGCACTACCTTTAAGGTACGCGGGTCGAACTTTACAAGCCCTTCATAGATCTGTGTTGCAATATGAGAGGAGATCGCATCGGTGATCAGCGTAGGAAACAGGGTCTGAAATTTGTCGGTCTCGTTGAACTTCAAAGTTCCACCATACACTCTTCCGCCTTTTCCTTCTTTAGGTGTATTATCTGCGGGATTATCATTATTGCAGGAGGCAACAATCATCAAAACCGGCAGAAAAAAGAGAATTCTTCTCATATCAGATGCTTTCAAAAGGTTTTAGCCCTTTGTCGTACAAAGGGACTATTTCATCGTGCAAGAATACTGCTTTTCAGCAAATTGGTCAAGTTTTAACCTGTTTTGGCGTGAACATGTTTTCAAGTCGCGAATCCAGACGTAATTCGAGGCTGGGAAAGACCTATTTTTGGCATCCGGCGACCGAACGGCGCCTTTTATCTAAAATTATTGCTCATTTATTTTGAATTTCCCCTACAACATTCTAATATTGCCCGTCAAATTATGGGGTATGCCCGGCGTTTGAGAAATCAGTAATGAAAAACAAACTTTTGTTGTTGTCGATTCTGGCTCTTTTCATTTGTGTGAAAAGCTTCAGCCAGTCTATGATTCTGCTTGAAGGAACCTACCAGGGCAAGAACGTTTACGTTCAGAATCCTTTCAATAGTAACGGAGTTGGTTTCTGCGTTTACGAGGTGCGCGTCAATGACGTTCTCACCACCGACGAGATCGGATCTTCTGCATTTGAAGTTGATCTCAGGAATTTCAACCTCAAGATCGGCGATGCAGTTACCATCAAGATCTTTCACAAAGATGATTGCAGCCCGAAAGTGCTCAACCCGGAAGTGCTCAAACCAAAATCAACATTCGTTACCAGCACTATCGCTGTTGATGATCAGCAGAACCTCAACTGGACCACGACAGGCGAACAGGGAAAACTCACTTATGTGATCGAACAGTTCCGCTGGAATAAATGGGTGAAAGTCGGAGAGGTGGATGGAACAGGAACAGCAGGACCTAATAAGTATACGTTTAAAGTACTTCCGCACTCCGGCGAAAATCAGTTCCGCGTAAAACAGGTTGACTATTCCGGCCAGGCAAGAACATCTCCGGTAGCGAAATACACTTCAACCGCAAAAGCCATTACTTTCTATCCGATCAAAGCCAAGAACACGATCACCTTCGAAGGTGGTGAAACACTCTGGGAAATTTACGACCAGTACGGCACCATCGTTAAAAAAGGATTCGGAAGTTCGATCGACGTGACCGGCCTCGCAAAAGGAGGATACTACCTCAACTACGATAACTCCACTGCAGAATTCTTCAAGCAGTAAAAAAATATTCTTCACCAGGATCCCCCGCACAACGGGGGATTTTTTTTAGCAAGACTTTCATGAATAAGATCGAACACATCGGCATCGCGGTGAAGAACATGGAAAGTTCAGACTCACTCTTCACCAGGCTGCTTTCTTCCGAACCGTACAAAAAAGAAATTGTGGAATCGGAAGGAGTCGCCACGTCCTTCTTCATGATCGGTGAAAGCAAGATCGAATTACTCGAAGCGCTGAACGCGGAAAGCCCGATCGCGAAATTCATTGAGAAAAAAGGAGAGGGCATTCACCACATCGCGTTTGACGTGGAAGACATCGTGAAAGAAATGGCGCGATTGAAAGCAGAAGGATTCACGCTGCTGAACGACGTTCCGAAAAAAGGGGCCGACAACAAACTCGTTTGTTTCGTACATCCTAAAAGTTCGAACGGTGTGCTGGTCGAACTCTGCCAGGAGATCCGTTAAGCATCTACAGAATTTTTTCGAGCAACGTTTTCACTTCCATTCCCGCGGGAAGTAATTCCGCTTTTATCCCCGCTTTTTTTGCTCCTTCCACATGCTGCGGAGAATCATCTATGAAAATGGTTTCATCGGCGCGCAGGCCATTCTCCCGCAGAACAAATTCGAAGATTTCTTTATCAGGTTTACGCATTCCGATACGGCAGCTGTAATAACAGTTTTCGAAATAGTTTGAAAAATCGCGGACACGATGCATTCGGAATAATTCTCCGGAGAATGCAGCGACATGGATCTCGTTCGTGTTGCTGAGCAGGAACGTTCTGTATTTATCCCTGAGTGAAGAAAGGAATTCAAGCCGGTGTGAAGGAACATTCAGCAGCATCGCGTTCCATGCTCGGTCGAGCTGCTCATCAGAAACTCCTTCCGGCAAACCTTTACGCAATTCATTCCGGAATTCCGCATCGGTGATCATTCCTTTATCATACAGATCAAAAACGCCCGATTGTTTCGCGAAGGAATAATGCGAACGGAAATCTTTCATCCCGAGCTGCTCGAACGCACGCGTAGTGGCTGATGCGTCAAGGTCGATGATCACTCCGCCCAGATCGAGGATAATATTCTGTATCATGAATGCAAAGAACAGAAATCCCTTCGAGTCATAAAAACGTATATTTACTGCTATGGGTAAACATCCTGTCTTCACGATCAGCGGACTCATCGTTGCAGTTGCGGCAGCACCTTTGCTTTTCGTTTTTCATCTGCAAACCGCGGCTGCGATCACAGCAACCGTTGGCTACTTCATTGCGATGAAGGATTTTTCCAAGTTCACAGGATGGTTGCAATTCACTACCCAATTATACGCAGGAGCGATCACCGGGATCTGTCTCGATTATCCTTTCGATCACATTCCGTTCCTCGCGCTCTCCATGGTGTTCATCACTTTCGCCACATTCGGCCGCATCATTTTCTTCCGCTTTTTCGCATACACGGGAAAAACCTGGTTCGAAATTTCACTCTTAATACTTGCGGTCGGTTGTCATTTTGCCGGCAACATGATGAGACCCGGAAACATTCTGGGCTGGACATTGCCCGCTCCGGCATTGATCTTTGGCGGGATCATCACGTGGGGAATTCTCAAAGACAAAAGACAGTTGCTCGCTTCCACGATGAAAGGATACAAGATCGCGATCGGTTCTCCGGCTCCGGCGTTCTCACTTCCTGATCAATCCGGCGAGACTGTTTCACTTTCTGATTTCACCGGCGAACGTCACTTGCTGCTGATCTTCGTCCGTGGCGACTGGTGCCCGGGATGCCACATGATGCTGCGTACGTATCAGAAGGAAAGTCATCATTTCAAGGAAAAGAATGTTTTCGTTTTATCCATCGGCCCCGACCCGGTTGGCGTGAATAAAGAAATGGTGGAACGACTCGCGCTCGATTTCAAAGTTCTTGCTGATGACGGACAGAAAGTGGCCATGAAATACGGAGTACAGCTGCAGGAATATGACAATGCATTCGCGGAAAAATATGATGAAGGAATTCCACTGCCCGCTTCATTTCTCGTTGACAAGAACGGGATCGTCCGTTATGTTTCCCGTCCCGACCGTGTGGGCGAATTTCTGAATCCATCACTCATTTTCCCTATTGTCGAAAAATTGAATTAATATTAGCAGCATGTACAACCTGCTTACACTTCTTTCCTATTTGTTATCAGGCGCTTCGATCAGCTTAGCAATACTTAAGCCCGATCTCCCGACGTGGATCTTTCCGATCCCCGCTGTTTTCGGGTGGATACTTGGTTTTATGATGGTAAAAAAAGTTTCGAAGCCTGTTCACATTGTAGCAAATGTTCTTGGCGGACTTTCCATTGGTGTTGCACTAGATATGATCTGCGATTCATTCCCTTTGTTTACGATCTCACTCGCATTTATCCTGAGTACGTTCGCGGTTCGCGTGATACTCATTCGCTCAATGGGCTATGTCAAATACCTGTGGTTCGAACCAATGATGCTTATTGCAGGACTTGGTGTTTTCATTGCGGTGAACATCATTAAACATCCAGGATGGTATGGCTGGGCGATCCCTGCTCCAATGGCATTCATGAGCGTCATGTTTTCGATGGTCGGGGTAAAAGAGCAGAAGGCGTTCAAACGGGCAGCTACGAAAGAACTGAATGTTGAAGTGGGCCAACCAGCTCCCGATTTTTCTCTTCCCGATGAAAATGGGAAAATCGTCACTGTATCTGAATTCAAAGGAGTGCAACCGGTATTGCTGTTGTTCGTGCGCGGCGACTGGTGTC
>DATJEX010000208.1:0-12732 GCA_035496135.1 Bacteroidia bacterium | reverse complement strand
AGAATATTCATACGATGTATTCTGAACACTGGCGGTGTCGGCTAAAGTTGTTGGATCACCGAAGTTCCAAGCCCATGTTACCGGGTTACCTGAAGAAAGGTCGGTGAAGACCACATTCGTATTCAATACCGTCGTCACCTGCGGCGTAGCACTGAAACTTGCCACAGGGACCGGATGAACCGTGACGTATGCCGGCATAACAAGAGTTGTTGCGCATCCGCCATTTGAAGTAGCAGTAAGTGTGATATCATACGATCCCGGATCGGTGAAGCAGTGCGATGGATTCTGTGTGAAGTTCTGAGGTGAACCATCACCGAAATCCCATGTCCAGCCGGTGATACTTCCGGAAGCGATCGTGGTCTGATCCGTGAAATTCACACAATGGATCGGGCATCCCTGCAAACTATCTCCAACGAACTGCACATTTGGTATGGATGCGGTAACGAGTGGCATGACGATCGTGTCGATACATCCCGCCGTATTCGTAATGATCAGCGTAACCTGGTACGTTGTGTCATTCGCATAAGTGTGCGTTGGGTTCTGCGTATTTCCGAATGGCGATCCGTCACCGAAATCCCATGTCCAATTGGTGATCGTTCCTGAATTCGCAACGGAAAGATCGGTAAGTGAAGTTGGCGTACCAGCGCATACAACGTTCGAACTGAAATTCGCTGTCGGTGGCGGAGATACGATCACGTTCTGCGTCATCGTGGTCTGACATCCGTTATTCGAAGTACAGGTCAATGTGACCACAAAAGTTCCAGGCGTTGTGTAGAGATAAGTCGGATTCTGAAGATTCGATGTATCATTCGTCAATGCGGCAACACCAAAATCCCATGACCAATTCGTAATACTTCCGGAAGATATCGCTGACTGATCGGTGAACGAAGAATTGTTACCGATACAAACCGCAGGAGAAGTGAATGCAGGAGCAGGACCATCAGCCACAGTTACTGTTACAGTTGCTGTATCTGAACATGGGCCCGGATTGGCGATGAGTGTCACAACGTACGTACCTGCTGCTGTATATGTGTAGGAAGGATTCAACACGTTACTGGTATCATTCGTCAATGCTGCGACACCAAAATCCCAATGGTAGGTATTTCCATTCATGGAAGTATTGGTGAATGCCATTGGAGAATTCGAACATACTGTTGGTGCAGTAAAAGCCGCTGTAGGTGGCAAACCAACACTGATCTGTTGCGTGGTTGTTTGCGGACAACCGTTCGCCGTGTTCACCGTGATCGTGACGGTATAAACACCAGCAGAAGTGAACGTGTGTGAAGGATTCACAAGATTGGAAGTATTGTTTCCGCCTGAAGCAGGATCTCCGAAATTCCATGTTGTACTCGTGATGACATCAGGATTTGGAACGGTGGATGTACTGGTGAAATTCACCAACTGGTTCCCGCAGATCTGGTTCATCACGAACGAAGCTGTAGGCAAAGGATTAACGGTCACCGTTTGAGTTATTGTTGAAGGACATGGATTTCCACCAACAGTCAATGTAACATTATAGGTTCCCGGATTCGAGAATACGTGCGTTGGATTCTGCGCGTGCGTCGAATCAGCAGGTCCTGATCCCGGGTCTCCGAAATTCCATGTCCAGCTTGTTGGGTTGGTGGAATTATCCGTGAACGTTGTGCTTTGTCCGGCGCAAACCGTTGTATTGGTATAAGCGGCTAATCCAGCGCTTCCGGGATTCACCACCGCAGTCATCGTATCGACGCAACCACTCGAACTCGTTACAATGAGCGTGACCGTATAAGTTCCGGGCGTTGTGTAATTGTAACTCGGACTGGCGACGTTGGAAGTATCATTCGTGACCGACGGATCTCCAAAGTCCCATTGGTACGATAGCGTTCCGCTACTTACACTACTGGTGTTGTTGAACGTGAAGTTGGTAGAACAAGCAGGCGAATTCGGTGTAAATGCTGCTGTCGGTTGAGGATACACGTACACGTTTCTTGTCAGCGTTGTATGACAACCAGTGACAGAGGTCATGTCCACCGAATAGGATCCGGCGGCATTCACGGTTATGCTCTGACTCGTGGCCCCCGTACTCCACAGATAAGCTGAAGCGCCCGCCGGCGCGCTGAGTGTAATACTTCCTCCCTGGCATAACGAATCGCTCATGGAGATGGTGTATGGCAGACATGAAGCGTCGACGTAAGCGTAACCAAAGTGTCCCGCATAAATGCAACCAGCTGCAGTGAATCGGATAGTTACTGTTGCAGCCATATACGCAGTCAAATCAATGTTGACTGTTGTCCATGGCTTGTAATAAGTGTAAGGATCGATCGCACTCGGAGAAAATCCGGGAGTATTACCACCCGCCGCTTCTACATAATATTGAGAACACGGAACAAGGTTTCCTGCCTGGTCATACATTTCAATCCGGAAATAAGGCTGCTCTCCAGCTGAGTGTCCTCCATCATTCAACACCACTGCATACTGGTAAGTGAAAGAAGTGTTTCCCGGTCCGACTGTGAATGTCTGTTCGATCGCTTCACCCTGGTAGTTCGCGTAAGTATTTCCCAAACGCACGGAATAGTTACCACCAGGTGCGACACATGGAAAACCACCGTACATATCATTACCGGAAGCAGCTGAAACGATCGTGTGGCGCGCATTCATATCGGTTACAAGCGCGTCCATTCCGGTTGTAAAGAATCCGGCCGTGATATTCTGAAGCGGACCGTTTGAATTCACGGTGTTATCACCAATGAATCCGGACCAACCGGTGAACGTTCCTGTTTCAAAATCCATGTTCGTGCAAGGCTGCATAGCTACCTGGTCAGGAACACGCATCGAATACAGATCGGTGTTACGCTGGGCAACCGGAAGATTGAAAGTTTTGTCAATGAAATGCCGCTTGCAACGCGCAACGAACATCTGCTCCTCGTATCCGCTCAATCCTTTTTCGTGCGCTTTATTTACAGCCGCAGAAATGTTGAATCCGGAAAGGGAGTCACCATAATTCTCATTTGAGATCCCGAGGTTATTCACTTGCACGTTTGCCTGGGCAAATGAATACTGCTGGAAAGCAAATGTTGAAAGAACTATTGCAAACGCAACAGCTTTCAGACATGTAATTTGTTTCATTGGGTTCTGGTTAGGTCAGTTTTACCCTTGTTGTGTTTAAAGCGCAATGTAAAACAAATAATTATGCAAGTCAATACCCCTAAAAGCTCGACGAAAGTTAGATATCAACAGACTAATTTTTATTCAAAACGGCTTTTCAGGCCCATTTCTGGCCCTTTTTAAGCTTTTGGAGCGTCCTGCTCTCTTCCGTTCCCTCGGCAGGGACATAATTATAAAGCCACGAAGCATTCTCGGGCAGTGACATCAATATCGACTCGATCCGGCCATTCGTGTCCAATCCGAACCGGGTTCCCTTATCATAAAGAAGATTGAATTCAACGTAACGTCCCCGCCTGATCAACTGCCATTGACGATGCTCTTCATCGAAAACCTTGTTGCGGTTCTTGCTCACCAGGTGTGTATAGACAGGCGCGAAGGTGCGTCCCACTTCAAGAATGAATTCGAGAAGCTTTTCTTTTCCACCATGCTCTTCCCCCATGAGGCGATCGAAGAAGATCCCTCCCACTCCTCTTGTTTCATTGCGGTGCCTGATGAAAAAATAATCATCGGCCCACTTGCTGAATTCCGCGTAATAATTCTCACCGAAACGATCGCAGACCTTTTTCAATTCACCATGAAAGAACATCGCATCTTCACTATCCACGTAGTGTGGTGTAAGATCGATCCCGCCACCGAACCAATAGGTTCCGTCACTGAGTTCGAAGTAACGTACGTTCATGTGAATGATGGGAACGAAAGGATTGTAAGGGTGAATGACGATGGAAACGCCCGTAGCAAAAAAATCCTGTGCGGGAACGAGCAGTGCATCGGCAATTTTTTCCGGCAATACACCTTCCACCGCAGAAAAATTGACACCGCCTTTTTCGATCACATTGCCGTGCTGCATCACACGCGTGATCCCGCCACCTCCTTCTTCTCTTTTCCATTTCTCGACGCTGAACTTTCCGAGTCCATCCTCCGTTTCAAGCGCGGCGCAGATCTCCTCCTGCAATCGCTGCAGTTCTTCTGCAATGAATTCCTGTGTGATCATGTTATTGTAACCGTTGCAAATGATAATTGAGCACGCGAACGATCCGCACCTTTTCGTTCTCAAATCCACTGTCTTCTTCAGCGCGCACAAAATGAAAATCCTGCTGGAGCCCATTCCCGGTCAACTCGTCGCTCTTATCGTAAAAAGAAGTGCCGTAGGTGTTCAGCGCCTTCAGGAAGAACATGGTCACGTCGTAACCGGCGAAGGAATACGCATTCGGGTAGCCATGAAAATAATAATCGTACCGGCTGATAAAATGTTTTACCGTCGCACTCGAATCGTAATCGACATAATACGGAGCGACGTAATGGAACTGAAGTTTTTCGAGGTATTCAAAATCGATATTATCGAAGGTCATCCACGTGGAGGTTCCATAGAGCATGATCGGGTAATCATCGGCAAGATCATTCAGCATCCGCACAATATCGGTGACAGAAGCCTGGTTATTGGAAGCGACGACGATGACATTCAACTTGTCCTTCTTCAGTGAACTTTCCACTGTTGCGATGCCTTTCGCATAAAGCACGCTGTCTTTTCCATCCGGGTAAAGAAGCGTGTTGATGGAAGTTCTGAATGCGTTTCCGGCCGCGATATCTTTTGCGTTTCCTGAATTGAGCAGGATGATGTTATCTGTTCTGTTGTTCGCTGCGAGATAGTCCGCCAACTGATCCATTTGTGTGCTGATACTCGGCAATGCCTTGAGTGCATAAGGTTCCTTGAATAGGACTTTGTTCGCCGGAGAAACCGGTGATACCACGGCTACTTTGTGTGCATTGGCCCATTCCGCTACAGGAAAAAATGGTGCGGGACTCAACGGGCCGATGATGAGGTCCATGCTGCTGAATTCCGGTTTGGCAAGAAGGTCCGGAACTTTTGCAGAATCGATATCATCCACATCATACACATGCAGTTTGATCTTCATACCGGCTTTCTTCATGGAATCGAGCGCGAGCAATGCGCCCTGGTAAAACCGGACAGCAGCGTCTGCTTTCGCGGGAAATTCAGATTTTCCAGCGACAATATCATCGACATTGAGTGAGGATGAATTGGCCAGCTGCAACGGAATGAGCAGCGCGACGTTGTAAATGTCTTTCTGATGCAGAACAAAATTGGTATCGACCGGTGTCGGGATCACATTTGTTACTTGCGCAGAAGCCGTTTTCGGAATTTTGATCTCCTCGCCTACTTTCAATCCATTCTTGATATCCGGATTCAGTTTCAATAATTCATCTTCCGTCACATTGAACTTTTTAGTGAGGCCGTAAACAGTTTCTCCCTGTTCCACTTTATGCAGCGAATAAGTTGATGTATCGACGACCGGCGTAACTACTGCGACTGCTTTCGTGTACGGGATCTTCAATACCTGCCCTGGTTTTATTCCATTCATCGCATCCGGATTCTCTACCAACACATCATTCACGGTATAGTCATACGCTTTCGCGATCGCATAAAGTGTCTGGCCTTTTTCTACCGTGTGCAGATAATATTTCTTGCCGTCGATCACTTCCGTCTTTGTCGACTTCTTCACGGTCCCGGTTTGCGCCATCACAGGATAACACAGAAATATCAGAAGCACTGCCGTGAACAGTACCTGCAAATATCTTTTCTGTGAATTCCGAATTTTCATCTGAACGCCGGCAAATTAGTACAATGTTTTTATTCCCACTCGATAGTAGCCGGTGGTTTTGAACTGATATCATAAACCACGCGGTTGATCCCTTTCACTTTATTGATGATCTCGTTACTCATTTTCGCCAGGAACTCATAAGGAAGGTGACACCAGTCGGCTGTCATTCCATCTGTGGAAGTGACTGCGCGCAATGCCACCGCGTTCTCGTACGTGCGTTCATCGCCCATCACGCCCACGCTCTGCACAGGAAGAAGGATCACTCCCGCCTGCCACACTTCACGATATAATCCGCTTTTTTTCAAACCTTCGATGAAGACATGATCAGCCTCCTGCAAGATGCGTACCTTTTCTTCGGTGATGTCTCCCAGGATGCGGATACCGAGCCCCGGACCGGGGAAAGGATGACGGTGTAAGATGTTGTGTTCCAGTCCAAGCGCATCGCCCACTCTTCTCACTTCATCCTTGAATAATAATCGCAAAGGTTCTACCACCTGCATCTTCATCGTTTCGGGAAGTCCGCCCACATTATGATGCGATTTGATGGTCTGCGAAGGTCCGCCGACTGAAATAGATTCGATCACGTCTGGATAAATAGTTCCCTGTCCCAGCCACTTCACATCTTTTATCTGGTGCGCTTCGGCATCAAAAACTTCAATGAAAACACGGCCGATTATTTTTCTCTTCTTCTCCGGATCTTTTTCACCTTTCAATTCAGAATAGAATCTTGACTTTGCATCAACGCCTTTCACGTTCAATCCCATGTGCTGGTAAGAATCGAGAACGGAAGTGAATTCATCTTTGCGCAGCAATCCATTGTCCACGAAAATGCAGAAGAGATTCTTCCCGATCGCTTTGTGCAGCAACAAGGCGGCGACAGAAGAATCGACTCCGCCCGAAAGGCCCATCACCACTTTATCATTACCGATCTTTTTCTTCAGCAATTCCACCGTGTCATTGATGAATGATCCCGGGGTCCAATCCTGTTTGCATCGGCAGATTCCAACAATGAAATTCCTGATGAGCGCAGGACCTTCCGTCGAATGATAAACTTCCGGATGAAACTGAATGCCCCACGTCTCTTCACCTTCCACTGCGTAACCGGCAAATTTCACATCAGACGTACTCGCGATCACTTTGAAATTATCCGGAATTTTTGTGATCGTATCGGCATGCGACATCCATACTTGCGAATGTTGTGAAATTCCGCGGAACAACCGATCCACTTCATCCACATGCGCCAGATTCGCTCTTCCATATTCACGGTGTTTTGACGGCATTACTTCTCCGCCATTCTGATTCGCGAGCAATTGTGCGCCATAACAAACACCAAGCACAGGAACTTTTTTCCGGTAAACGCTGATATCGGGATTCGGAGCGGAACTGTCGCGTACCGAACACGGACTTCCGGAGAGAATCACTCCGCGCACCATCGGGTCAAGCGCAGGAACTTTGTTGAACGGATGTATCTCGCAGTAGACATTCAACTCGCGCACACGGCGTGCGATCAACTGCGTGTATTGTGATCCGAAATCGAGGATCAGAATTTTCTCATGCATAGGCGGCAAAGATAGTTCGGAGACGGGAGACGGGAGTTGTCAGAGGGAAAATTGTTGGTAAATCCTTTTCAATTGCCAATTGCCAATGTTCAGATGACAGATCACGGATGACGGAAATCGTAGTTATCCGGTTATTTCCCTTGTTTGATCAACGCCCTCGTATAATTCATCACCGTATCACTCTTTCTCAGGTAATTGAAAATGGTCGGCGAAACACTGTAATCGGGAATAATTCCGCGGCCCGTATCCGGTGAAGCTGTCCTGATCACCGACATCACGTTGCTCGTGTAGAATTTTATTTTCGTGTTCGGCAGCGTGAATGAATTCCTCACTTCATATCCACCCGAACGGTATTGCTGTCCGCCCGATTCCTCCCCAATGAAAATTGCCCGTCCATATACGCGCAGGCAGGACGACACGCAGCAGGACGCCGAAAATGTTCCTCCGTCAATGAGCACAAAAAGTTTTCCGGTAAACACATCTTTCACCGGATCATGTTCTCCAAGCCCGGCATCGGGAAGCCAGTGGCTAACGATCCTTTTTGCGGTGTCGCGGTAATCGTCTTTCTTCACCACGAAACATTTCTCGATGATCGTGAAGGAAGTGTCGAGCAAATGACGCAGGAGAAATTTAGCGCAGCGCATGTCGCCTCCACCGTTTCCGCGCAGATCGAGGATGAGGTGCTGCACCTTTTTTTCTCTGATCAACCGGAAACTGCGGACGACCTGGTGATGAAAATTCTGGTGATAATATTTTCGCAGTGTGCGCGGATCAAAACTCGGGATCGAAAGTGTCGCCGTACCTGATGCCGAATCAAAAGACAAACGGATCCCTCTCTTTGCAACCGCGGTTTTACTTTTCGTTTTCGTCCTTTCTTTGAAATATTTCACCAGCGTGTCGCCGGGCTGCGCTTTGAAATAATGCGTTTGTATCGTACTGTCGGGTTGCTGGTATTTTATCTCATATCCCGCGGGTTTGCCAATGTCCTTGCTATAACTCGCCAGGAAATTCCCGCTCAGCACATGACGCGCACCGGTTTCAATATTGCCATCGTGCTGATGATTTCTGATGAGTGCCGCAATGATCTCTGCTGATGATCGTCCATCAATACTCAGGATTTCCGCTCCCGCATCCATCACCGTATCGGGCCCTAAATTCATCGTTGAATAAAGATGATCCCCGATCGAAACGATATTGAGCGGAATGTAAGTCGAATCATTTCCGAAATAAACTTTCCACGCTTTCGAAGGAAGATTCGCTCCCGTGTGGCCATCGCGGATCAAAGGATTGAGTTGGCCGATGAGTTTATAGAAATCCATATCGGTCATCGGTACCGTGATCGCCGAATCGATCGCGTTGAATGCGCTGTCGAGTTGCTGCTGCGAACTGTAAACGTAAAGACAGGGATTCCGCTTTTCGAGTTTGTGCTTCAGGAAAGCAAGATCTTCCCGCAGTTCCTTCACCGAATACAAACGGAGTGCATCATATTTCTTCGCATCGGCATCCTCATTCGCAAGGAAAGCGACAAAGAGTACGGCGGCAAAAGCGAAGAAAATTTTCTTCATGAAACACTAACGGGTTTTGTTCGTGAAAATTATCGGCGATCATTTCCTCGCGCCCGCCACGAGCTCGATGAGATCTTCTCTCTTCATGTATTTCTGCGCAAGATCACGGAGTTCATTGGCAGAAACCGTTTTGATGGTCTCGAGATAACGCTGGTAATAATCGTAATTCAATCCGTATCCCATCAAACCTTTGAATCGATCGGCCATTGCGAACGGGCCATCCGTGCTGCGGAGAAAAACACCGGTCATGTAATTCCGAACGAGCTCGAGTTATTCTTCCGGGATGAGATCATTCTGCATCCGTTCGATCTCGAAATAAATTTCTTTCAGCGCGGCACTCGTCACGTCCACGCCAACTTCCGTAGAGATCACAAAATATCCTCCGTCGAGCATCGACACCAGTCCTGATCCGATCCCGTACGTGTAGCCTTTATCCTCGCGGATGTTCGCCATCAGTCGCGAGCCGAAATAGCCACCGAAAGCCGTGTTCAGCACGAGCATCTTCATGTAATCGGGATGTGTCTTGTTGAACAGCGCTCTTCCCATGCGGATGGCAGATTGTATCGCGCCTTTTTTCTCCACGAGCTGAATTCTTTCTTTCGCTCTTTCGGCTGCCGAAAGTTTGTTCGAGGCGGTTTTTCCTTCCTTGTATTTTCCGAATTGTTTTTCGAGTCCGGCAAATACAACATCGGTGATCCTTCCGCTCACGACGATACTGCAATTCTTCAGCGAATAAAATTCTTTGTGGAAATCGACGAGCGATTCACGCTGGAGTGTGTCGAAATCTTCCAGCTTCGCGCTTCTTCCGTAAGCATGATTTTCCCCGAAGATCAGTTCACTGAATCTTCTTCTCGCCAGTGTAGAGACTTTATCGCTGTCCACGATGAATTGCTGTTTCTTGTTCGAACGGAAAATTTCAAATTCCTCCTGGGGGAATGTGGCGTTGACCAGAATATCTTCCACGATCGGCAGCGTACTCGCGAGATGTTTGTTCAGCGAAAACAAAGTGAATGTTGCACAGTCCTGGTTCACTTCCGATTCGATGAACGCGCCGTAGAAATCCAGCTCTTCCGCAATGGATTCCGCATTTCTTGTTTTCGTTCCTTCATCAATGGTGTCGTTCACCGATGAAGCGACAAGCGTCCGCGGCTGGTAGCGCGTTCCTGCGTGGAAAATAAAATCGATGCGCACCACTTCCTGGTCGCCCGAATTGATCAGGTGGACCGGAGTGCCGTTCGACAACTTCTGCGTCTCCGGCTGAATGAGATGCACAGAATCGACGGTGTGGAATTCGGGAGATAAGTTTCTATTCAGAGTCATGAGCTTTTGCCGCAGAGGCGCTAAGACGCAGAGTATGCGCAGAGTTAATTTTTACGGGAGGATAAGTAGTGAAGTGAGGAGCAATTTGTTTTACGGAAGACTTCTTTCGCAAGGCGCTGCACATCGTCGGCGGTTACGGCGAGATATTTTTCAATTTCATGATTGATCATATCCGCATCGCCCATCAGTTCGAAGAAGGCAAGATTCATTGCTTTATCGAGCACGTTCATCTCGGCGAATAAATGCGACGACTCAATTTTATTTTTCACTTTGGTCAATTCGCGCTCGCCCACTTTTTCATTCATGAGTTTGTTCAATTCCTCGAAGACAGCTTTTTCCGCATCAGCGATATTTTTTCCGGGAGTGATCTTTCCCATCACGCAGAACAATCCTTTGTCACTGTCGCCCATCACGAATGCATTCAGTTCACTGAAGAGTTGCTGCTCTTTCACCAGGCGATTGTACAACCGCGCCGAATTTCCCCTCGAGAGAATATCCGAGATCACATCCATCGCGTGGTAATCCTTGTCATGGCGCGCGCACATGTGAAAATTCAGGTACAGCGCATCAAACGGAACATCTTTCGTCACCGACTCAAAACGGTATTCCTCCTGTCGCGGCTCCACCGGTAATTTCCGTTCCGGTTTTATTCCGCCATCTATCGGCCCGAACCATTTTTCCGAAAGTTTTTTCACTTCATCCAGCTTCACATCACCTGCAACTACCATCACTGCGTTCTTCGGATTGTAATGCTTTTTGAAAAAACCTTTCACATCTTCCATCCGTGCATCCTCAATGTGTTTGATCTCTTTCCCGATCGTCGCCCACTTGTACGGGTGCACCTTGTATGCGAGCGGGCGGATGAGCAGCCACGAATCGCCATACGGCTGATTCAGGTAACGCTGTTTGAATTCTTCTATCACCACATTACGCTGCACTTCCAGGCTTTTTTCAGAAAAAGCGAGCGACAACATGCGGTCACTCTCCAGCCACATTCCTGTTTCCAGGTTCGCCGCCGGAAGTGTGAGATAATAATTCGTGATGTCGTTCGTCGTGAATGCATTGTTCTCTCCGCCCACGCGCTGCAGCGGTTCGTCGTACGATGAAATGTTCACCGATCCGCCGAACATCAGGTGCTCGAACAGGTGCGCGAATCCCGTCATGCGTTCATCTTCGTCACGCGCGCCCACATCATACAGGATATTTATGCACGCAAGCGGTGTCGCCTCATCGCGATGCACGATCACTCTGAGTCCGTTGGCGAGTGTGAATTTTTCGAATTTTATCATTGGAGGTGAAAGGTATTGTGGTATTTGGGTATTTGGGTATTTGGGTATTTGGGTATTCAGGTTTTTATTTTTTGGCGGGCTGGTAACCGACTCAAGTTTTATCTGCGGGGCTATCCGCTTGTACACGGTACCGCTTCTATCCCTGCCCGGCAATTATTAATCGTTAATTATTAATTATCAATTCGTCTGTTTGCAAATCTCACTCTTTATCAACTGGTATTCATCCATTATTTCCTTCACGATCTCAGCGGCAGGTTTTATTTCCTTCACCATCGCACTCACCTGCCCTATTTCCAGTTCACCTTCTTCCATGTCGCCTTCAAACATTCCTTTCTTCGCGCGTGCACGTCCGAGAATGGTTTTCAGTTCTTCCGCGCTCGCACCACGGTGTTCCGCATCTTCGATCGCTTTGTAGAATTTATTCCTGATCAACCGAACGGGAACAAGTTGTTTCATCGTCAGCATCGTGTCGCCTTCATGCGAATTTACGATCGCTGTTTTGAAATTCTCATGCCCCGATGATTCTTTTGACGCCGCGAATCGCGTTCCGATCTGAACTCCATCGGCACCAAGCGCCATTGCCGCCAGCATCTGTCTTCCCGAAGCGATTCCTCCGGCAGCGATCAGCGGAATCGAAACAGCCTTCCGCACCATCGGGATCAACACCATCGTTGTCGTTTCTTCGCGGCCGTTGTGTCCGCCCGCTTCAAATCCTTCGGCAACTATCGCATCCACTCCCGCTTCTTCGCACTTCAGGGCAAACTTCACATTGGCGATCACATGCACCACTTTTATTCCGTGCTCTTTCAGTTTCGCTGTCCACGTTTTCGGATTTCCGGCCGAAGTGAAAACGATCTTCACTCCTTCTTCGATGATGACTTGAATGTGCTTATCGATATCGGGATAAAGCAACGGCACATTCACCCCGAATGGTTTTGTTGTTGCCGCTTTGCATTTCTGAATATGCTCACGCAGCACTTCCGGATACATCGATCCCGAACCGATGAGTCCGAGTCCGCCGGCGTTACTTACGGCCGAGGCCAGTTCCCATCCGCTGCACCAGATCATTCCGGCCTGGATGATCGGGTATTCAATTCCGAAAAGTTGCGTGATCCGGTTATTCATTTGCGCCCAAAAGTAAGCAGGATCGCCGCACATTTTCCAGTATTCACCGCAGCATATGGGTTCCCGGCGTACTATTTGTTTTTAACACAGCTAATTCCTACTTTCGTAATCA
>DATJEX010000207.1:0-11786 GCA_035496135.1 Bacteroidia bacterium | reverse complement strand
GACGACGGAACGGTCAAGGAACTGATCGATCCTGCTAAAACCGGGGACGTTCCCCAATCGGAAAAATTCAGCGGCATACTTTGCCCGGGATTTGTGAATGCGCATTGCCACCTCGAGCTTTCACATTTGCGCGGAAAAATTGAAAAGCATACGGGCTTCGTTGGATTCGCCAAACAACTCATGCCGATGCGCGGCGATTTTTCCCACGAGGAAATCGTGCGTGCGGCGGAAGAAGCGGAAATGGAAATGAAGAAGAGCGGCATTGTAGCGGTAGGCGATATCGTGAACAGCATCGACACATTCGAGATCAAGGAAAAAAACAAATTGCGGTATCACACCTTCATCGAACTCATTTCCCTCAACCCGAAAATGGCGGAGAAAGCGGCAGAAGTGGGAATGTTCCTGAAGGAAAGTTGTCCGCAAACATCTTCCATTGTTCCGCATGCTCCGTATTCCGTTTCGAATGAATTGCTCGAGATCATCGGTAATCTTTCGCGCGAAGAGAATGGAACGATCACGATCCACAACCAGGAAAGCAAAGCGGAGAGTGAATTCTTCCAGCGCGGAACGGGTGATGTGCGTGCGCTCTATGATTTTCTCGGCCTCGATATTTCCTGGTTCAAACCAACCGGTGTGAATTCGCTTCGTTCGAAACTGAAAAATCTTCCGGTGAACAGGAATCTCATTCTTGTGCACAATACATTCACCTCGGCAGATGATATCCGCTGGGCCGAATTCTACAGTCGTCATCTCTATTGGTGTTTTTGCCCGAATGCGAATCTCTATATCGAGAACACGCTTCCGGTTTTCAAAGATTTCATCGACGCAAAAGTGAAAATGGTGGTGGGAACAGATTCGCTCGCTTCCAACGACGGGCTTTCCATCCTGGATGAGTTGAAACTGCTCGCGAAAAGTGAATCAACATTTTCTTCTACGCAATTGCTCACGATGGCAACAAAGAATGGAGCGGAAGCATTACAGCTGACAGATTTCGGAACGTTTGAAGCAGGAAAAAGACCGGGTGTGAATCTGCTGACCGGAATTACAGTGGAAAAAATTCAACAGGATGCGGAAGTGAGGGTAATACTGTGATGAGCGTTCTTTGGGGGAAGGATTACAGATTTTTACGGAGAATACAGATTACAGATTGAAACTGATTTACAGAAACAGATCATGAATCTGTCTTGATCCCGATCTGTATTCTCCGTAGAAAATCTGTAATCCTCCCTTACGGATGTGTTCCACCACTCGTATCCGCTGCTAATATCGTTTTGTTGCGCAGGATCGCTTCGGCAAGAATGAGATCTTTCGGGGTCGTGAGTTTGAAATTATCTTCATTGCCATCCACGAGATGGATCTGGTCTACCAATCCTTCCACCACCGAAGCGTCGTCCGTGAAAACGTATTTGTATTCCTGTTCATACGCTTTTCTGAGCAGGGAAACAGAAAACGTTTGCGGAGTTTGAATGAGACAGAATTTGGAGCGATCGACCGCCACGTTTTTTCCGCCGATCACCTGGCGGATGGAATCGTTGAGCGGAATGGCAGGAACAGCATTGCCATATCTTCCTGCTGCACTGAAAGCAGCGCTGATGGTTTTGACTGAAACGAGCGGACGAACGGCATCATGCACTGCGACAAACGCTTCTTCATCCTCAATGAGTGCAAGTCCATTCTTCACCGATTGAAAACGCGTGTCTCCACCTCCCGTGATCTGAACTCTTACAGGAAGATTGTATTCAGCGGCGATCTTTTCCCAATGGGAAAACTGATCAGGAGGAAGAACGAGAATGGTAGAAATATTCGGATCGAATTCTGCGAACGCTGCGATGCTGTGAAGGACCACAGGTTTGCCGTACAGTTTGATGAACTGTTTCGGAACGACGGATTGCATTCGCGATCCACGGCCTGCAGCAACAATGATGACGTATCGTTTCAAAATTTCAGTCGGAAAAACGGCGCAATTTAGAATTACTGTGGGGAATTAACGGTGATTTAACAGTAAAACTTTTCAGCAGCTGTTAAGAAAGCCAAAGTCTCAAGTTTCAGGTTTCAGGTTTGAACTTGAAACGTTGAACTTGAGACTTGACACTTTGTCCCGATAGCTACCGGGATAAAACTTACAGAATGAGCATGCAGTCGCCGTAGCTGAGGAAACGGTATTTTTCTTTCACTGCTTCTTTGTACGCTTTCATGATAAGGTCGTATCCGCCGAAAGCAGAGACCATCATCAGGAGCGTCGATTCAGGAGCGTGAAGGTTGGTTACCATCGCATTGACGATCGAAAAATCGTACGGAGGGAAAACGAATTTGTTCGTCCAGCCGCTGAATGGTTTCAGGAATCCGTCGGTAGAAACTGAAGTCTCGCTCGCACGCATCACCGTGGTTCCGATCGCGCACACACGTTTCTTCGCGCGTTTCGCTTCGTTCACCACATCAGCTGCTGATTGCGGGATCTCGAGTTGCTCCGATTCCATTTTGTGTTTCGTGAGATCTTCCACTTCTACCGGGCGGAATGATCCGAGTCCGACGTGAAGTGTGATCGAAGGGAATTTGATGCCTTTCAATTCGAGACGTTTCAGCAATTCACGGCTGAAGTGAAGTCCGCCCGTTGGAGCCGCAACAGCACCTTCTACTTTCGCATAAACGGTCTGGTAACGCTCTTTGTCGTCAGCAGTAAGCGGACGGCGGATGTATTTCGGGATCGGTGTATTACCGAGGATCTCGATGGTCTTCTTGAATTCTTCGAACGGTCCGTCGAAAAGGAAACGGAGTGTTCTTCCGCGTGATGTGGTGTTATCGATCACTTCGGCAACGAGCATGTCGTTCTCGCCGAAATAAAGTTTATTCCCGATACGGATCTTTCTTGCAGGATCAACAAGCACATCCCACAGGCGGCTTTCGCGGTTGAGTTCGCGCAGCAGGAACACTTCGATCTTCGCCCCGGTCTTTTCCTTATTGCCATAGAGGCGTGCAGGAAAAACCTTCGTGTCATTCAGCAGCATCACATCTCCGTCGTCAAAATAATTCATGATATCGCGGAAATGTTTGTGTTCGATCTTCCCGGTTTTCCGGTGGATCACCATCATTCTCGATCCGTCGCGTTGTTTTGCCGGATAATCAGCAACGAGTTCGCGTGGAAGGTTGAACTTGAATTGGGATAGTTTCATATGTTGGTTTGGCGCAATTGAACCGGAATCAGTTCCGGTACTAAGCGGCGGCAAATATATCCTTAGCGATACCCCCTTGTCAAGTGTATTGGAAGAATTCGGGAATAATAATTCGGTTTACCCGTGAATTTCAGGAGTTCTCCTCAAATAGAGAAAGTATGGGGTTAAGAGTCAACCCATTAGTGATAACGCAAATCTGACGTATGAACCTTTCATAGTGTAAGCACGTAATTATAGCAAGTAAACAATTGAAACAGGTAGCCATGAAAAAAGCCATTACACTGGTTTTGATGGGAACCCTGGTAGTATTGGCGATGAGTGTACTGTATGCTTTCTCAGTATGCAACCACTAAGCGCCAACAGGACCCGTCAGGCGGGCCTTACGGGAGAAAGGCACGCAAGACAAGGAAGAACGGCTGAGCGATCAGCCGTTTTTTTGCGTTTACACTAATCCTCCGGATCGGGCAGACTGCTCAATATTCCCTTCACTGAAAAAAAAGTCAGAAAAAAATGTGGATTTCGGTGTTGCTTCGCATTATAGAAGAAACGCCGGTTATGCTCAAAGACGTCATTTCAGCCCGGAACATCATCCGGATCGCCACGATACTCTTCTTCTGGACGCCGATCATTTTTCTGAGTGGACTATTGGTTTACAACACGATTCCCTATTTCACGTTCTCACGCCACTTCTCTTTTCTCGAAGCACGCGAAGCATTGTACAACAAATGGGTGTGGAGATGGAGTTTTTACCTGCATATCGCCGCCGGATCGTTCTGCATTCTTTCTGCTGTGCTCCAGTTCTCTTCGTGGATCCTGCGCAAACGCAAAAAGATCCACGTGGTGGCCGGAAAGATCTACGTGTTCGTGGTGCTGCTCATTGGCGCTCCGAGCGGATTCTACATGACGTTCTTTGCAGAAGGAGGAACAGCTGAACGGCTGCTGTTCATGTTCATGGCGCTATTCTGGTTCTATTCCACACTCCGCGGATTCAACGCTGCGGCGAGGGATAAAGACTTCGTTTCGCACAAATACTGGATGATACGCTCGTATGCTATGGCGTTAACGGCTGTCACTTTTCGCGTTTATCACATTATATTCTATGTATACGGCTTCGAACATTTCACCAATTATTCCGTTTCCCTTTGGATAAGCATCCTGGGAAATGCGCTCGTTGCCGAAATGCTCATCCGGAATCGATCGAAAAATTACCTGCGCACACTAACCAACTGACCCATGAAGATCTTCATCTCTATTTCCATTTTCGCCATGATCTCCGCCGGAGTTTATGGACTCATCGACATGAGCCGCGATGTTTTCGAAGGCACGATGATCAATTATCATCAGACCGAAGCGGAGTTGCTGAAAAAAGAAACGCCGGTAGTGAAGACCGATGCGGTGATCCCCGCCCCCGGTAAAATTTATTTTCGAAGTGTCTCGCTTCATTCCGCAAAGGAGAAGATGCTGGTGATCCCGATCATCGATCCTGATCGTCCGCTTTTCCCGGATGGCGTGGTGATGAATTCAGAATTTACGGGAAGAGAAAATCTCCGGGAAGATTCTACAGCCATCAAGGAAAAGATCCGTTACGAATCGGAACACAGTGATCCGGTGAACGTAAATCCTGTGGCGCCTGCTGATGGAACCGTAACAGTGGTTGATACCGTTGCTCCACCGGCCCCTGTTGTTCACTATTACGAATTCTCAAGAGGAAGTCCGCGCAATTAATTTGAAATGCAGCTGTAACTTTTTTCTGTTCCTGCATTATACACTCGGTAACCACGGAAACTACAAGTTGGTGGCCACCGGAGATTTCTTCGGTTACATTGGGGGCAGGCAGGGACCGCAGCCCGTGCCCCTCAATCAAAGACCCGCGTTGACGTCCTCCGTCGCGCGGGTTTTATTTTATTGGAACCGATGAAAGAGAGTTCTGTTGTACGAACTACGAAATTGGCGAATATGCGAACTACTGATCACCGAAAAAATGCGAAGCGCGAAGCATTATATTTCGCAGTTCGTAAGATCGGCACTTTCGTATTTAGCGTATTCGCCAATTTCGTAGTTCGTACAAAAGCCAGGAACGATCAACCAACTAAAACCTTTCCATCCATCTCTTTCGGGATTTCAATTCCCATCATGGTGAGCATCGTCGGGGCGATGTCGGCTAATCTTCCTTCACTTATTTTTTTGTAATGATCGTCGATGAGAATACACGGAACAGGATTTTTGGTGTGCGCGGTGTTTGGTGTTCCATCCGGATTGATCATGTAATCGGCGTTGCCGTGATCGGCGATGATGATGAAGGAATAATTGCTTTTCAATCCGGCTTCCACCACGCGTTGCAAACACGCGTCAACCGTCTCTGCTGCTTTCACCACTGCGGAATAAACGCCCGTGTGTCCGACCATGTCCGTGTTCGCGTAATTGAGACAGATGAAATCTGCAGAACCTTTTTCAAGTTCCGGAACGATCGCATCGGTCATCGGAACAGCACTCATCTCCGGTTGCAGATCGTACGTCGCGACTTTCGGCGACTGGATCATGATCCTGCGTTCGCCATCAAATTCTTTCTCGCGTCCGCCCGAGAAGAAAAAAGTCACGTGCGGATATTTTTCTGTTTCAGCAATGCGGATCTGCGATCGTCCTGCTTTGGAAACCATTTCTCCCATCGTATTCACAAGATCATCTTTTCCGTAAACGACTTTTATGTTCTGGAAAGAATGATCGTAGATCGTCATCGTCACATAATACAGCGGAATGGTTTTCATTCCCTGTTCCGGCATGTCTTTCTGCGTGAGAACCGTTGTGATCTCCCTGCAGCGATCTGTTCTGAAATTGAAACAGAAAACCGCGTCATCTTCTTCGATTTTCGCGACGGGTGAACCATCTGCGTTCGTCATGATGATCGGCTTGATGAATTCGTCCGTTACATTTTCCGCGTACGATTCTTCAATGGAATGCAAAGCATCGGCCGATTTTTTCCCAATAGCATTCACCATTCCGTCGTAAGCGATCTTCACGCGTTCCCATCTTTTGTCACGATCCATCGCGTAATACCTTCCGCAAACGGAAGCAAGTTTTCCGGTCGAGGAATTCATGTGTTGCAACAGATCGCCAATGAATTTTTTTCCGCTTTTCGGATCGGTGTCGCGCCCGTCGGTGAAGGCGTGCACGAAAACATTCTTCACGTCATTCTTCTTTGCGACGGAAAGCAGGTGATGAAGATGTTCCTGCGAAGAATGCACGCCTCCATCGGAAACAAGCCCGATGAAATGAAGTTTTTTGCCTGTGCGCTTGACATAATCGAACAGATCGAGAATTTCTTTTTCTGTATCAATTGAATTTTCACGGCACGCTTTATTTATTTTTTCGAGATCCTGGTACACGACCCTTCCCGCACCGATATTCAAATGGCCTACTTCGGAATTCCCCATTTGTCCGCCGGGCAAACCGACATCCTGCCCGGAAGTGCGCAGGGTGGTGTGCGGATATTTGGCAAGGAGTGAACGGTAAAATGGAGTGCGTGAATTCGCGATGGCGTCCGACTTCGTTCCGTCGCCGATCCCCCATCCGTCGAGAATGATCAATATTGCTTTTCTGTTCATGATTTTGGAATGCTGATCTCAAAGATACATCCGCCTGAAGGATCATTGCGCAGACCGATCTCCCAGCCGTGTGCCGTCACGAGATTTTTTACAATATAAAGTCCGAGGCCGGTGCCTTTTGTCCGGCGTGTTTCTTCATTTCCCGAACGGTAGAAACGATCGAACACTTTTGGTTTTTCATCATCAGGAATTCCCGGGCCTTCATCTTTCACAACAATATTTATTCCGTTGCTGTTCTTCTTCAGCTGAACCAGGATCGTTTTTCCATCCGGAGAATATTTCGCCGCGTTCTCGATGAGGTTGGAAAGAACGGATTGCAAAGCCACTTCGTCGAATTCCGCATTCACATCAGCCTGCACATCGATCTTCATGACATGATCTTTGCTGATCACCGGTTGAAGCCGCTGGATGGTGCGTTCGACAGCAGACGATATGTCGCCTTGCGATTTTTTCAGGATGTAAAGATGATTATCAAGACGGGTAGCGACGAGAATATTCTCGATGAGCGTATTCAGCCGGTCAATGTCTTCGATCGCATTGTTCTGGATCTCTTCCTGTTTCTCCTTGGGCAATTCCCTTTTCTTCAGTGTTTCCATCTGCAGGCGAATTGATGCGAGCGGGGAACGCAATTCGTGCGTGACGGAAAGAATGAAATTCTTCTGTCGCTCATTCATTTCCGCTTCTTTCCGGAAACTGTTGCGTGTGCGTGAAATTCCCAGGATGAGCAGAACAAGGAAGACCGATCCTTCACCCAGCACCATCATCCATTCCTTGTGCAGTTTTTTTTCGAGTGATTCTTTCAGCGCAATTTCATTTGCTTTTTCCTTTTCGCCATAATTCACCCGCAACTCCAGGAGTTCCACCTGTGCATTGTGCACTTCATTATTCTGCCGAACAAGGAGGAACGCCCACCATCCGAACTGGATGAGCACATACACCACAAGAATATAAAACAGGAGAAGCGGCCTGGGCTTACGCGTATTGGGCATGATAACAAAGGTAAGCACAGGGTGGATTACGGATACTTACGGAGAATACAGATTACGGATATAAACGGACAAAGGGAGTGCTTTTCAGTAAATCTGTTTGAATTCGTAATCTGCATTCTCCGTAGTAAATCTGTAATCCTCCCCATAAAGAGCAAGTCCCGCCGAAGCGGGACCTGCAGATGAGAACGGTGTGAACAAACCCATGAAATTACACTCATTCTCAAACCTTAACCGGTACAACCCAAATACCGGCTATTTAGTGACGTGCGTTGGACTTTCAGTAGTAAATCCTTCTTTTATTGTTTTGGCATCTTTTTCAAGATCGTCCATGTCTTTTTTCAATTCAGCAAGCTGTTGTTTGTTGCGTTCGCTGTTCAGGGTATCGGCCTGAACCAGCTGAAGCTTGTGGTAATCGAGGCGCTGTGTGTAATGCGTGAGCAGATCGGTGTTCTGTTTGATCTTATCGAGCATCGTGCTTTCGCCATTGCAACCCATTTCGTTGCTGTACGACTTCACATTCTCGTCATTCACTTTCTTCAGCTCGGTCAAATTCATTTCAAACTGATCGATCTGCGCTCTCAATTGAGCCGACTGATCGTCTTTGGTGGAGTTGGCCTTCGTCTCATTACATGCGCTGTAAGTGATCGCCATGATGGTCAGCGTCACGGCTAAAACAGGCAGTACAGCAGATTTGATCGCGTTCATTTTTTCCGGTTGCGGCACAAAAATATCATTGCAATTACTACTTACTAAAAGAATTAGACGACAGGAACGGTGAGGGGGACGAGGGGCAGAATGATGCCGATGAGTGAAGTGAGCGGGGAGTGCGGAGGGAGGAGATCGGAGTGTTTAGGGCTGTACTCAGGTCAAACGGTCAGTGAAATTCCAGGGCTTATTTTTCTGAAAGATGAATTGAAAAAAAATCCCCGGATTTCCGGGGATTTGTGCGACGTACTGGATTCGAACCAGTGACCCCCACCATGTCAAGGTGATACTCTAGCCAACTGAGCTAACGTCGCTGATAAAAAAAGCCAAACAAGGTTTGGCTTTTGTGGGAGCTACAGGGTTCGAACCTGTGACCCCCTGCTTGTAAGGCAGGTGCTCTGAACCAGCTGAGCTAAGCTCCCATTGTGGGGGTGCAAATATATATTGTTCTCAAGAATATGCAAAAACTATATTGAACGTATTTTAGTCTCTCTTTTCATAAAATAACGGATTTCAGGTAGCCCAATTCGATTCGGAATGAACGACCGCCCCTCCCAACTCATCCAGCAACTTCAACTTGCTCCTCATCCCGAGGGCGGACATTACCGCGAGATCTTCCGGTCTGAACTGAAAGTGGGATTCAATTCAGGAGAAAGGGACGCCCTTACATCCATTTATTTTCTGCTGCAAAAAGGAGAGGCAAGCCGGTGGCACGTGGTGGATGCCGATGAAGTATGGCATTTTTACGAAGGAGATCAGCTCGAATTGTGGATCATGCCTCCTGATCTTTCCAAAGCAGAAAAGATCATACTTGGAGAAGTGAGTGAACATTCGAAACCGGTGCACGTCATTCCCGCAGGATGGTGGCAGGCTGCACGCTCGATAGGAGAATACACACTGTGCGGATGTTCCGTCGCCCCGGGATTTGAATTCGCGGGATTCCGTTTTCTGAAGGAAGAAGAGAAAGAGAAAGTGAAATTGCTGAAGGAAGTTCCGGAAAAATTCCTGTGATCAGATCGCTTCGGCCACCACGAACGTACTTCCGCCTACGAACACCAGGTCATTCTTCCCTGTATTCTTACGGGCTGCCTTCAGTGCGTTTTTGACTGAGGAATAATTTTTTCCGCTCAATCCAAATTCACCGGCTCTCTTTCTCAATTCATCCGCATCCATGGCACGCGGCAATTTTGCCTTGCAGAAATAATACTGCGCTTTCTTCGGAAGCAAACGCAACACTTTCCCGGGGTCCTTATCGTTCACAACTCCCAGCACAAAATGAAGTTCGCTGAATTTCATTTTATTCAATTGAGCAACGACTTCCCGTATTCCTGCTTCGTTGTGGCCTGTGTCGCAGATCGTCAATGGTTTTTTTGAGATCGTTTCCCATCTTCCGCGAAGACCGGTATTCTTCACCACATTTTTTATTCCACGATGCAATTGCTTTTCAGTAATGGGAAAATTCTTGCGGAGAAGATCGACCGAAGCCAGGACAGTTCGGATGTTACGGAATTGATAATTCCCTTTAAGCGGACAGTTGAATTTAATTATCTGCCGGTCTGAAATATTCTTCTTCGCAACATCAGCGAAAATGATCGGCGCGTTTTCTTTTTTTGCTTTGGTGATGAACACATTTTTCACTTCCGGCTGTGTTTCGCCAATGACCACCGGGATATTTTTCTTGATGATCCCGGCTTTTTCTCCCGCGATCTTCTTCAGCGTATTCCCGAGAAGATTCATGTGATCGTAACTGATATTCGTGATGACTGAAAGTTCAGGCGTGATCACGTTCGTGGAATCCAGTCTTCCGCCCAAACCGGTTTCAATGATCGCGATGTCCACTTTCTGTCGCGCAAAAAAATCAAACGCAAGGCCGACTGTCCATTCAAAAAAAGACGGCTCGATCTTCTCGAACGTTTTTTTGTGCGCATCAACGAATTTCACAATGAATTTCTTCGGAATCATTTCTCCATTCACACGAATGCGCTCGCGGAAATCCTTCAGGTGCGGCGAAGTGTATAAACCTGTTTTGTATCCTGCTTCCTGCAGAATGGAAGCGAGCAGGTGAGAGGTGGAACCTTTTCCGTTGGTTCCGGCGATGTGAATGCTTCGGAATTTTTTTTCAGGATGATGAAGCGCACCACAGATCGCGATCGTGTTATCAAGATCCGCTTTATACGCGGCAGGGCCGATGCGTTGAAACATCGGCAGCCGTTCGTACAGGTATTTTAATGTTTGTGAATAGTTCACCGAAGGGTGAATTTAATCTCAATCGAGATCAATTCGTCAACAGGCGCGGAAGGATCCGCATTGAAAATAATATGGTGCGCCGATTGCGTTGCGGTAGCCTGCAGCACGGAATTGCCGGTGGTGCCGTGCGATCCGATCTCCACACTGGAAACAGTTCCATCCTGGCGCACATGCACGAGCACTTCCACGATTCCTTCCTCCTGCGTTGGATTGATGATATCCGGTTTTGATTTGATGCTGCGGAACGTTGTGCCATTCGGATTTCCACCGTGCCCTGTTGTTCCAGGATCGCCACCTGTGCCGGGACCGGGACCATCACCACTGCCGTTGCCAAGTCCGCCGGTGTAAGGATCACCAGATCCCTGTCCACCGAGCGCTATCGTCGCTTTCCCTTTGTTCTTGTTGAAACTCGCGAGTGTCGCGTCGATCTCCGATTGCGTTACGTTGCTGTGATAATTAGGATTTGCCGTCACACTCGCAGTGGAATTCGGATCGGTCACGCTTCCGTCGGATGTTGGAGTAGGAGGAGCCTGTGTTGGATTTCCTCCGTCGTTCACACCGGGATGGCCGGTATTTCCCTGCGAGCCACCACCGGGATTTGTTGCATCGCCACCGCTTCCGTCATCAATTCCGATCTCGACAGAAATAACTTCCGGATCGGGAGGCATGGCAGGAATTGGCGTGATGATCTTCCACAGGATGAGCAGGAGAATAAGTGCGATGGTGAAAACAGAAGTGCATGTCCACGCGACGATCCGCGCTTTTTTGTTGCGATCGTCTTCTACCGGATAATGAAGGGTCGTTACCATAGCTATTTTGTTGCTTTAGCCGACAGCACTGGTTTCAACTTGAGTTTGGTTACGATCTGCGACACATCAGCGAAATCCTGGATGGTGAGTGTTTTGTCCAGGACGAGTGTTACATTCTGTGAATGGATCGCTTGTGTTTCGAGCAGCAGCACCGGTTCAAGCTGATCAATGGTGACCGGGCGGTTATTAACATAGAAGTTATGCTGTGCGTCCACAGCAAGCAACACACTCTTATTCGGCATTTGATTCACCTCCTTTGAATTC
>DATJEX010000206.1:0-5751 GCA_035496135.1 Bacteroidia bacterium | reverse complement strand
TAACCTCCATTTCACATGAAAAAAATCATCACACTCTCTTTATTCATTCTTACGCTTGGAATTTCCACCGCGTGGGGACAAACGCCCGACGCGTTCAAATACCAGGCTGTAGCGCGCGATGCTTCCGGCAACGTGCTCGCTTCTACAGCTGTTTCATTCCGTTTTTCTGTACTCGATGGATCGGCAACAGGCCCGGTCATTTACCAGGAAACATTTTCGGTGACGACGAACCAGTTCGGTTTGTGTAATCTGGAAGTTGGACGCGGAACAGTAGTAAGCGGAAATTTTTCTGCGATCAACTGGGGAAGCGGTCCGAAATATTTTCAGACGGAACTCGATCCAACAGGCGGAAACAATTTTTCGCAAATGGGAACTGCAGAATTGCTCGCTGTTCCTTATGCATTGTATGCTGCTTCAGGAGATCAAGGCCCTGCCGGTGCGACTGGTGCTACCGGTCCTCAAGGAGATCCGGGTCCCGCAGGTCCAACGGGCCCAACAGGTCCGACTGGCCCAACAGGTACAAACGGAAACAACGGAGCGAACGGAACAAATGGTGCCCCTGGTTTGAATTGCTGGGATCTGAATGGAAACGGAATTCCTGATTTTCCTGCAGAAGATATCAATGGTGATGGAAACATCAACGCAGCCGATTGTCATGGTCCGCAGGGATCAACAGGTCCTGCAGGTAACAACGGAAACGCCGGTGCTCCTGGTTTGAATTGCTGGGACCTGAACGGAAATGGTGTTGCAGATTTTCCTGCTGAAGATATCAATGGTGACGGAAACATCAACGCAGCCGATTGTCATGGTCCCGCAGGAAGCAACGGTTCAAACGGAACCAATGGTGCTCCTGGTTTGAATTGCTGGGACCTGAACGGAAATGGTGTTGCAGATTTTCCTGCTGAAGATATCAATGGTGATGGGCAGATCAACGCCGCGGATTGCCATGGTGCTAATGGAAACAATGGTGCACACGGATTGGATTGCTGGGACTTGAACGGAAACGGAATTGGTGATCTTGCAACAGAAGATATCAATGGCGACGGAGTAGTGAACGTGCAGGACTGTCATGGCCTGAATGGAAACAACGGTAACCAGGGTCCGCAGGGAAATAATGGTGATGCAAGTGATAAAGGATATGTTGCTGCTGATCTCAGCTCAACTTCTTCAGCGACCACAACTGTCTTCACTTTCCCGATCGGTCCGAATGAAACCAAATATTTTGAATATTATCTCAACGTTGGCCAGACCACAAGCGGTCCTTGCGACGGAATGGCGTTCCAGATCCTCACACCGGCTTTATCCGGTGGCGCGTTCCTGCAGGCTACGTTTGTTGGTACCGGCGGATCAGCTTCCACTGTAACATCAGATGTGGTAACTACGAGCGGAGTTTATACAACCGGATTCGTACAAGTCGTAACTGTTGATGGCTGGGTTCGCATTTCCGGAATGATCAAGAATGATTCAGCACCGGGCAACGTTGTGCTTCAGTTCAAATCTTTAGATGTGAATGAAACTTCAACTGTTTACAAAGGTTCTTATTTCAGGGCAACCAAACAGTAAACGTTCACGAAATTTCTGAACATAAAAAGACCGCTGGAAGTCCGGCGGTCTTTTTTTATTTGAAGGGAATGATTTTTTTTTGAGCAGGTTCTCGCTGATTTCGCTGATCACGCGGAGTTTTCATCGGTAAATTTCAGATGCTTGAAAAAACAGGATCACCTTCTCATCGTGAAACCATCTTCTTCCATCTCGATGATCTCTTCGATGAGCAGTTCTTCCACCTTCGCACGTTCCGGCCCTCTTTTGCACCATTCCACAAATCGTGCGAGTGGTTCTTCATTGCCCTGCGCTTCAATGTAAACACTTCCGTCTCTTTCATTCCGCACAAAACCGGTCAGCTCGAGCGTGGTCGCTACAGTTTCCGTCGTGGCTCTGAAGTACACGCCCTGGACTTTTCCTTTAACGATGATTCGTAGCCGTTTCATTTTCGGGAAATAATGGTAAACTTAAGGGAACGAATTGCGAATATTCCCCAATATCCAAATTACGGATTTTACGGAATGACATGCCCGCAAATCCCGACTGAACGGATTAGTATATTCGCGCAGACCTGCCTGGCGGTAGGCAGGTTCGTAATTCGTTCCCCTTGTTTCATTGTGCATCGAAAGAGAGAATGATACTTTTTACAAATGTATCCATCGCCGCGGTGTTCTTGTAATCCACAGGGACGATGAATTGAAAAACCATTCCTACGTTGTCGCCGAAAACACGATCGACGTAATACCTGCGGATGTAAAGGTCAGGTTGCCCCGGAGCGGAATACGTTTCTCCGACCTGGTAAACTTTCAGATCGGCGCCCATGTTCACTTTCTGAATTCCTTCTTTCTTGCCGGGTTTGATGTCATCTCCATCCATCGCCATGTAATCGCCGAAATCCTGCACCGCCGCTTTCTCGAATGATACACTGCCGAGTGAAGTCATCGGAACACAAACGATCGTGTAGTCTGCAAAACGTTTATCGGAATACCAGAAACGGACAACCGTGGAATCTTCATCCACGCGCACGCCTTTGTTCACGCACGTGCCCCAGTGATCGTACGGATTCGCGTAATACAATTGTCCATTGCTGCACTTCAATGAAAGGGAAAGATCGGCCGACTCCGGTTCTTCCTGCGTTTTTCCCCGCTGGTAAACATGAAAATCGTCAAAGAGAATGTGTTGTTTTCCGCCGACATAAATTCCGTAGAAATTTCCGTACGGTTGAATGTGATCGAGTGAGCGCACGAGAAATTCATTGATGACAAGGTGCGTTTTCAAAACACTGTTCTCTTTCACGATGTTCACGCGCAACCAATTCACTCCTGTCGAATCGATGAACGGAGAAGAAGTGGGCGGGACAATTTCCAGCCATTCATTATGAATAAGCGCTTTGAATCCGTATTTGCATTCTTTCGTGATGTAGAAGAGAAAATAATTATCCATGTCTGATGCGCCGAAGCAAAGCCCGAATGGCGTTTTCGGATCGCTGCTCAAACATTGCACGTTGATCTCGGCGCGGAATTCCCCTGCTGAATCAAGTGTCGCGCCTTTTGCGTCGATGAGATCGACGCCGTAATTGATCTGCACATCGAGTTTTCCATTCTGCACTTTGATCACAGCAGAATCATCTTTGCGTTCGTTCCATCCGCTCACATTATCATCAAATGAATCGTATGCGCTGAACTGTGCGAAGAGGTTCGCGGAGAGAAGAAGAAAGGCGGAAAGAAGTAGTTTTTTCACTGTGTAAAGATACGTTATAGGTAAGTCGTATCATTCACAAGAAAGATGCCGGATTTGTTGTCACTTTTCGGGCGTGCCGGTGAAGTACGCTTCGCTTGACTTCAACGTCGGGCTATCCGGTCGGCTGAGCTTCCTTCTATCCCTCACGCAGAATATCCCGGCACTTCAGTGCCGGGCAAGTCAGCTTCTTCCTTTTCTTGAGCGGGCGGCGCGTCTTTAATTGTATGCGATCAAAGTCGCGCCGCCCGCTGTGGAGATGTAGTACTCGTAAACCCCGAACTAAAGTTCGGGGTTATTTTTCTTAGTGGTACACTTTTACAAATTCCGAGTTGTGCGATCTGTAAATAACAAGAGAGATCTCGCTCGAACTGAATCCGGGAATACTTTCCTCCCGCAAGACAATTTTATAACGATAACTGAATTGAAAAACAACTGGATTTCTTTTGTCAGAACTGAAATTGATCGCTGGTTCTGGTAAAGAAATTCCGGGAAGAAAGCTATTGCCATCAAAATATCCGAGTGCATGAATACCAATTGTGATAAATGTGCCGACCGGGTAATGCTGATCTCCCAACTTTTTCCAATAGCCCAATTCTACATCATAGACGGGTTTGTTTTTCACGATCACATCAGCAGCTACAGAAAAATAGCTGGCGTTCAAATGTCCTCCACTATTATACCCTCCGGTAGCGCCGCTAACGATTCCTCTTGATAAGCCAAGTTCAATGGACGTGTAATTCCATTGGCGAATGCCGAAAGTTGGAGATGCAAACCATGGATCATGGTAATCTGTGCCAGCATCCTGCGCCTTTAATGAAGAAAAAGAAATAAAAATAAAAATGAAGGAAATGAATAAAATGCGTTTCAGCATTTCTAAAGATAAGTAATATAGATAAGTCGGTTTATGAACCATTTAAGCGCTTAAGAAAATGCTTAAGTGAAAACCTTAAGCTTCTCAAGTGTCTTAAGTGGTAAAGTGCAGATTTTACTTCAGAACAATCTCATCTGCGCATCACCCAATCGGTGATCATACAGCGAAAGATCGAATTCGAATTTTTCCCTGTTCGGAAAGAATTTCTGTTTGTGTAATTTGAAAAGCGTGGAAATGCTTTCGGCGATCGCGCCTTCTCCGCTCATGCGTTTTCCAAAACGTGAATCATTTACTTTTCCGCCGTGACAGTTTTCTATACCGTGAATCACTTTCTGAAAACGATCGGGATAATTCTTCTGCAGCCAGTCTTTGAATAATTCGCCGACCGCACCATTCAGCCGCACGATGCTGTACGACGCAGTTCTCGCCCCGTTCTTCGCTGCTTCTTCGAGTACATCGGGAATTTCGTGTGAATTCAATCCGGGAATGATCGGCGCGACCATCACACCGACCGGAATTCCAGCTTCCGAAAGTTGACGCACGGTTTCGAAACGCTGTTTGTATGTCGTGGTGCGCGGTTCTGTTTTCAAACGGAACGATTCATCCACGCCGGTTATGCTGATCATCACATTCACCAATTTCAGTTTCGCCATTTGGGAAAGAATGTCAATGTCTCTCCGGATCAACGCATTCTTCGTGATCATTCCGACCGGGTGACGGAATTTCAAAAGCACTTCGAGCATCCGGCGCGTGATCTCGAATTTCCGCTCGACAGGCTGGTAACAATCAGTATTGCCCGAGAACATGATCGGTTCGGCGACGTGATTCTTTTTCGAAAGTTCCCTGTGCAATAATTCCGGCGCATTTTCCTTCACGATAATTTTTCTTTCGAAGTCGAGTCCCGCGCTGTAGCCCCAGTACTCGTGCGTGTTGCGCGCGTAGCAGTAGATGCATCCGTGCTCGCAACCCTGGTATGGATTCATGGACAATCCTGCGAGATCGGGACTTTCCACTTTGTTGAGAATGGTTTTCGGATGGGTGAAAATGATCTCCGTTTTCTCTTCCTGCAACAAGGGTTCATCGATCTGCTCGAAATGTTCCTGCGCGTACGACTGTTTGTTGAAACGGTTCTGCGGATTCTGCTGAGCGCCTCTTCCTTTGAAATAATTTTCTTCGTTGCTCATTTTAATGGAGAATGCAGAATGGAGAATTGAGAATGGAGAATGAGAGACAAAGATAGCGTGTGATCGAAGGAATCCTTGCTAAGTGATTTAGCTAAGTGAAAACTGGGTGGGTAAGAATAGTTTCAAATGCAAATTCGGTGCACTCATTTATGGCCTAATTTTGTAACATGAAAAATCCCCAATTGAAATTTCGTTGCCGTCTCATCTTGTCATTGACTTTTTCTTTCTGTTGTTCAGCTGCATTGTTCTCGCAGGCTTCAGGATGGCAATGGGCAAGAAACGGAGTTTCGGAAGGAAGCTGTGAGGGAATGTCCGTTGCTACCGACTATGCCGGTAATGCTTATGAAACCGGTTTTTTTATGAGCCCAACACTTACGTTCGGGTCGACCGTGCTCACCAAGGGAAATCCAAACT
>DATJEX010000205.1:0-6872 GCA_035496135.1 Bacteroidia bacterium | reverse complement strand
CTCGATGATATTCCCGCAACGATCCCTTATGGAATGAACAACCTGAACATTGATTCGCTTTCCTTCGCGCAGAATTTCCTTTACCTCATCGATCCTTCTGCATACGCAACAAAATCGGATATGCTTTCGGCCATTGCTGCGACCAATTACGATATGCTCATCGTGGATATCAATTTCAATGATGAAATGCTTTCGTCGTCCGATATCGCGCAACTGAAAGTAAAAGCGAATGGGGGAAGAAGGAAAGTGCTTTGCTATTTCAGCATCGGAGAAGCGGAGAATTACCGTTACTACTGGAAGAGCTGGTGGAACGCCGAACAACCATCGTTCATCGTTTCGCCCGATCCGGATTGGGTGGATAATTTCTATGTGAAATACTGGGATCCGCAATGGCAGGAGATCATGTACGGAGGAGATGATTCCTATCTCAATAAAATTCTTGATGCCGGATTCGACGGAGCTTATCTCGACCTGGTGAACGCATACGAGGTTTTTGAAAAATGAAAAAAGCGGCGATCGTCATTATCTTTTTTTTCTGCTATGCGCATCGCGCCCAGGCGCAGGTATGTGACACGAGCCAGTGTTACATTCCGACCGTTGGAGATAGTATTGCGGAATTTGCTGAGAATTTTCTGGGAACACCTTACAAATACGGATGTGCTTCGCCTCAAGCCGGATTCGACTGTTCCGGTCTCACGTATTATGTGTTCAATCATTTTCACATTGCCGTTCCGAGATCGGCGAAGGATTACAAAACTTTCGGTAAAGAAGTTTCACTTGCCGAATGCCGGAGAGGAGACATCATTGTTTTTCGCGGAACGCACCCGGATGATATGCGCGCAGGGCACGTGGGCATTATCATTTCAAATCCCGGCGAACCGGTGAAATTCATTCACGCTTCTTCTTCCGACAAGCACAGCGGGGTGGTCATCACGGATTATTACAATTCCTCTTACCCGAAAAGATTCATCAAGGTCATTCGCGTCACATCCTGAAGAATGAGTGCGGGATTTACTAAATTTGAGGTAACCCGATCTTCCATGAAAAAAACGTTTCTGAGTTTTTTATCACTCCTTGTATTTGCCGGAGTGGCATATAGCCAAATTCCTGCCAAAGGAGAAGTCTGGCTTTCCCCGGCCTGCAAACCGAAATTATTCGGACTGAATGATGCATCAGGAGCCATGCTGCTCAAACCGCAATACACTTTTTTGTCGGGACAGGAAGACGATGCATGGATCGCAGCGAAAGGAAATCTGTACGGCGTGGTGAACAGCAAGGGTGAATGGAAAATAAACGCGGATTACATCGGGATCTATCAATATTCAAAAGGGAAAGCGGTCGCTGCGAAAAAAGTTCCGGCTCCCAGGAATGCTTACGATTATTACTCCGATTATTCCTCCACCAACGACAGCGTGATCTCTTACGGTATCATCGACGAGACCGGCGTATGGCTCATCGAACCGAAATATAATTTCCTGCAATTGTGCGATGATGGTTCTGTCCTGTACACCGACGAGAATGGAAAATTCGGTTTTCTGAATCTCGATGGCTCCGTACTCATCGTCGCGCGATTTCTCTGGTCATCGCGGATGTCGGATGGAGTTGCGGTTGTCGCTGAGCAATCCATGGATCAGACCACGGCGTTCAATCCTTATTCCTATTCCTACAATTACACCAACGATCAGTTTCCCGGTTCTTATTTTCTCATTGATAAAAGCGGGCACGAGATCAATGCTGATCCTTACCAGGTGATCCGTCAGTTCTTCAGCACACGTGCCGCATTCAACAAAGGCGGTATCTGGAAAAAAGAACGGTACAGCGATGCTGAAAAACTCGTTGGCGGAAAATGGGGATACCTCGATGCATCGGGCCGCGAAGTCATTCCCGCGATCTACGATTACGTTTATGACTTTCAGAACACAGTTGCCGGACCAAAAGCAAAAGTGCGTGTTGGAAATAAAGTGATGTGGATCGATGCTAACGGAACGGAAACAGGTCCTTCGGAACTTGCAGCCATTACCACACCACAAGTATATTGCGAACCGGGTTCCTTCGGTTATCTCGATATGAAAGGCAATTGGGCGATCCAGCCGCAATTCAAAGTGGCGAACAATTTCAGCGAAGGACTTGCATCGGTGATGAAATTGCACGCAAAAGACCAGGAATGCGGAGAGGAAGAGAATACTTCCAGCTACAACTATTACGATGATTACGTTGGTAATTCTTACACGACGTTCAATCCGCTCACGATTTTCAGGCAGGGAATCCCGGTGAAAAGTGATGATGTGGATGTACTCGCTCAGCAACGACAGGATTCGATCAATTATGCCGAATCGCAGAAGAGAAGATTGTACGGCTACATCGATATGAATGGTAACATGCTGCTCGATGCGAAATACGAAGCGGCACTTGAATTCCACAATGGACGTGCATTCGTGAAGTTCCGCGGCTCGTGGGGAGTGATCGATAAAAAAGGAAACTGGATCATGCCGCCGGTTCTCGATAATCCCGATGGATTGTACAGCGATGGTGATTATGAGGGATCATACGATTATTATGGATCCAATTACGGAAGTTCGGTCAGTTATGCTTCCGAGATCTCTTATGAAGCGAACGCGGAATATTACATGCACTTCAATGAAGGAATGGCGATGTTCTTCAAATACGGAAAGTACGGATTCATGGATACGACGGGAAAGATCATTGTTTCTCCTGTGTATGCAAGCGCCATGGATTTTCAGAATGGACTCGCTGCCGTTTGCAACAACAGCAAATGGGGATTCATTGACAAAACAGGAAAAGAAGTGATCCCGATCCGTTTCACATCCGTCAGTTCGTTCAATAAAGACGGCCTCTCCGTGTGCGGAATTTATGCGAATAAAGAAGATATGGGCCCGCCGGAAGACGGAATGGAATATGAACAGGACGAAACGTTTTACGGATTCCTCGGCAAGAACGGGAAGTGGGTTCTTTCGCCGCGATTCACAGCGCTCGGTGATCTCTGCGACGGACTTGCCTATGCTTCGGAAGAATACGGTTCAACCGGTTACGTCGACAAGTCGGGGAAATTCGTGATTCCTCAGAAATACAGTTACGGTTACAATTTCGACAATGGTTTTGCACTTGTGCGGATGAGCATGCATCAACCGGTTTACATCGACAAAACAGGAAAACAAAGCAAGACCTACACGCAGGATAATCCGCCGCCATCCAAAGATCAGTTCATGGTCATCAATACTTCGCCCGAAGGAAACTATGGCGCAAAAGACATGAAGGGAAATATCATCATTCCTTTCGAATACGAGTACCTGGGCATATTCACGAAAGCGAATTGATCAACCGTTGAAATTTTCCGGAACGAGCACATTGAGAATTCCCGGTTCTATCGTCGCACGTAATTCCGTTCCCATCTGATCGGGTTCTCCATCGTAATGCGCGGCGCCTTCTTCATTCCGGGTGATGGTTATCTGTTTTCCGGAATACGATTCCACAAAACGATTGGTGTTGAATTTCTTCGCGAATAATTTTCTCGCGATACCAATTGCATTCCACCAGCGGAAAGGTTTGAGGATGGTGAGCTGCAGAATTCCATCGTTGATCTTTGCTGTCGGTGCGATCCACGCATTGTTCCCGTATTGTCCGGCATTTCCGATCGCAACGAGGAATGCTTCACGTTCCATTTTCGTTCCGTCAATGTCAATGGAATATTTTTCTTCGCGGTAATTCCGCAATTCTCCCAATGTCATTTTAGCGTAGGTCCAGAATCCGCGCGTTTTGCTTTCGGCGAATAATTTTCCGATGCGCGCGTCGAATCCGACTCCGGCCGTGCAGAAAAAATGGCGGTTGTTGAATTTGCCGCGATCGATCTTTTTGATCACGCCTGTTTCCAGGAGTTTCATCGCATCAGCTGACTTCAACGGAATGCCGAGATGCCGGGCTAAACCATTTCCGGATCCGAACGGAATTATTCCGAGTGCGGTATCCGTTCCGCACAACGCTTCTGCCAATTGGGAAACCGTTCCATCGCCGCCCACAGCAACTGCAATATCAAAATCGCCGGAAGTGGCTCGGGCGAACAAACTTTCCTTATCACCAATATTTTTCCAGAGGAGGATCTCACTCTCGTATGAGGGGCTGATCAGGGTACTGATAAGTTTTACCCGATCCGTCTTCTGATCACTTCCTGATTTTGGATTGATGACAAACACAATTCTTCGCTTGGCCATGCCTGCAAAGTAAATGAAAGTTCGCCAAAAGCAGTGGAAAGTTTGTCCTTCAACAAACGGCTTTTCAGGAAATTCTGACATGCAAAATCTGTTAATCCTGAAGTTCTGTCAGCGAAAAACAGGATTCCTGGAGTTGGAACGGAAAATGCTATTCAAGCATAGGAAATAAAAGAACCTGAAAAACTCAAACCAACAAAAACTTAAAACCATGTACTCAAAATTTGCACCGGCACGCTACGCGCGCGCCTTCAACAACTTCCCTTCATTGTTCGAAGATGTGTTCTTCGGCAAGGATTTTCACCGCAATGTTCCGGCCGTGAATATCCATGAAGACGAAAAGAAATGGAACATCGAAGTTTCAGCGGCTGGATTCAGCAAAGAAGATTTCCGCATCGCGCTCGAGAATGATGTACTTACCATCAGCGCTGAGCACAAAACGGAGGTGAATGAAGAAGAGAAGAATTACAGCCGTCGTGAATTCAGCACCACTTCCTTCACCCGCAGCTTCAGGCTGAAAAAGGAAGACGTGAACGAAGAGAATATTTCAGCTTCCTACGACAACGGTATCCTGAACATCGCCATTCCGAAAGCGGAAGAAGCGAAGAAGGAAACGGTGAAAGAGATAAAGATCGGTTGAGTGGGTTAGTAGGTTGGTTGGTCGTTGTTTCGTTGGTGGTTGGCCGTTCCGTTCTTCGGGATACCAAACCACCAACGGCCAACGATAAAAACGACCAACGTTGTTAACAATTCACTCTTGATTACTAAGCATCCCGCCGGAATTTACACTCCCGCCGGGATTTATTTTTGTAAGATGTCCCATAAACCATTGATACTCGTCACGAACGACGACGGAATTCATGCACCGGGAATCATCGCGCTTGTAAAGGCTGCGAGGAAATTCGGTGATGTGGTCGTTGTTGCTCCCGACAAACCGCAATCGGGAATGGGACATGCGATCACGATCAATTCTACGATCCGCATCAAGAAAGAACACGCGCACGAAGGAGCCGAGTCGTGGAGCTGCACGGGAACACCGGTCGACTGCGTGAAGATGGCGATCAACAAAGTGCTTCATCGTAAACCTGATCTCTGCCTTTCCGGGATCAATCACGGGGCGAATCATTCCATCAACATCATTTATTCCGGAACCATGTCGGCGGCGGTGGAAGGTGCGATAGAAGGAGTTCCATCCATCGGATTTTCGCTGATGGATTATTCCATCGAAGCCGATTTCTCAGCAAGCGTTGTTTACGCCGAAAAAATAATCGAGTGGACACTGAACAATAAATTGCCGGAAGGGATCTGCCTCAACGTGAATATTCCGAAACTTCATGTGGATGAGATTAAAGGAATAAAGATCTGCAGGCAGGCGAAAGGAACGTGGCAGGAAGAACTCGACGAGCGCACCGATCCGGCTGGAAGACATTACTACTGGCTCACCGGCATGTTCATCAATTTTGAACACGGTGCAGACGCTGTGGACACAGATGTGTGGGCGCTTGATCACGGATTTGTTTCTGTGGTTCCATCGCAATTCGATATGACCGCACATCACTTCATTTCGAAAATGAATACGCTGAAATGAAAAAATTCGACAACGTGATACTTGGATTCGTGATCGGAATGCTTGCACCGATCCTCGGATTGTTCGGCTGGTACATGTTCACGTATCGTTATCAAACTTCGTTCAAGGGCCTTCTCGAATATTTTTCGGCGATCCACATCATCACGGCTTCCATCAGTCTTGCCTGCTACGGCGCGAATCTTCCTGTATTCTTCCTGTTCATCTGGCGGGAAAAATATAAAAGCTGCCGCGGCGTTCTCTTTGCAACGATCATTTACACGCTCTGGGTCGTCTACCAGAAAATAAATTACTGACATGAAGTATTACGTCATAGCGGGAGAAGCTTCGGGTGATCTTCATGCGTCGAATCTCCTGCGTGAACTGAACGTACTCGATCCGCAGGCGCAAATACGCGCGTGGGGCGGCGATCTCATGCAGGAACAGGGCGCGTATATCGTAAAGCATTACCGCGATCTCGCTTTCATGGGATTCGTGGAAGTGATCATGAATCTTCGAACCATTCTGAAGAATATTGATAGCTGCAAAAAAGATATTGCTGAATGGAAACCGGACGCTGTGATCCTGGTCGATTATCCCGGATTCAATCTGCGTATGGCGCCGTTCGTTCACCAGCTTGGTATTCCTGTCTTCTATTACATCTCCCCGCAGATCTGGGCGTGGAAAAAAAATCGTGTTTACAAGATCAAGGAGAATGTGAAAAAAGTTTTCTGCATTCTTCCCTTTGAAAAAGCATTTTACGCGAAGTATGATTACAACGCCGATTTTGTCGGTCACCCATTGCTGGACGCAGTCGCGCGATTTGATAACAATAAAGCAGTAGAAGAGGATGGAAGAAAAATTATTGCTGTGCTTCCCGGCAGCCGCACGCAGGAAATAAAAAAAATATTGCCGGCGATGCTGAAAGTCGCTGAGCAATTTCCGCAATACCGATTCGTTATTGCAGGCGCGCCCTCGCAACCCGAATCATTTTACCGGGAAGTGATGAAGGGCGCGAAAATGGAGATTGTATTCGGGAAAACGTATCCGCTGCTCAGTCAGTCCTACGCCGGACTCATTACTTC
>DATJEX010000204.1:0-3802 GCA_035496135.1 Bacteroidia bacterium | reverse complement strand
AATTCATAAAGTGCGCGGAGTTTTTCTTCAACCGGGATATCGTTCTTTTCGTCTGCTTTCTTCGCTTTAGTGGTCATGTCAGATATGTTATCGGATTGGTTTTAAGGCCTGTTCGGCGGACTGCAAAAGTAGGAAATTTTTGCGTCAGATAGTCATAGAGCAGGTCAATCGTAAACTGCTCATTCTCAAAGTGTCCAATATCAGCGAGAATCATTTTGTCCTCCCCGTCGAAGAACTGGTGGTATTTCAGGTCGGAAGTCACGAAAATATCGGCTTTCACCCGCATAGCGTCCCTGACCAGGAAAGCGCCGGATCCGCCGCAGAAGGCGACCCTTTTTATTTTTTTGCCCGGAACGGTGGTATGCCGCACCACTGGCGCCAGCATTTCCTTCTGAATATGGCGGAGAAAATCAGCCGCTTCCATCTCGGTTTCGAGTTCGCCATACATTCCGCTGCCCACATACTGCCACGCATTGTCGATCTGTAAAAGATCGTAGGCAATTTCCTCGTACGGATGTGACTCACGCAATGCGCGCAGGATCGCTCCTTCCTGGTGGACGGTGTAGATCATTTCGATGCGCACTTCCGGTTCATTCATCCGCTTCCCTTTTTCGCCAATAGCAGGATTGGAAAGTTCGTTGCCTTTATAGGTTCCTGTTCCGTTGATATTAAAACTGACTTCATTGTAATTCCCGATCTCACCAGCTCCGGCTTTCCACAATGCTTCGCGCACTTTCTCCGCGTCTTTCTCCGGACAGTACGTGACGAATTTTCGGAGAATATCACGTTTTTCGGAGAGTATCTTCGTGTTCTTCACGCCGAGCTTCTCTGCGATCTTCGCATTCACGCCGTGATGTACATTGTCCAGGTTGGTGTGAATGGCGTAAATGGCGATATCATTCTTGATCGCTTTGATGATCGTGCGTTCCACGTAATTCCTTCCGCTGATCTTTTTCAATCCTGAAAAAACGATCGGGTGATGTGACACGACGAGATTGCATTTGTTCGCGATCGCTTCATCAACGATCTGTTCGAGACAATCGAGCGAGATCAATGCGCCGGTGATGTCCATTCCAGGATCGCCGGTGATCAACCCTGAATTATCGTAACTCTCCTGGAACGAAGGCGGAGCGAGCTGTTCGAGTGAAGAAATTATTTCTTTGAGTTTCATTGGAATAAAAGTAGTGCGAATATGTGAATGTGAACGTGAAGGTGAATGGGATTTTATTCCGACTTTCTCCATTCACTTTCACGCTCACTTTCACTTTACGCTATCTTTGCCTCGTGGAAAAACTCACAAAATTCTTCGGCTGGTTCGGATTCCTGATCGGAATTACGACGGCGATCTGCGCACCGCTTCCCGGTTACGGCGCACTCATCGCACTCATCTGCATGACTCCCGGATTTTTATTTTCCAGTCTCTATGTGCTCTTCAGTACACGGTATAAAATTTCTTACGGCTGGTTCAACCCGGGATATTTCGGAATGTTCCTGAGCAGCACTCCATTGATCATGATCCTGTTTTTCAAATTGCGCGGATGACAAAAGAAAGTTCAGTGGTGAAGAATTACATGTCGCTGATCGTTTTCAGTCACACGATTTTCGCCATGCCGTTCGCCGTGATCGGTTACATGCTCGCGGTGAAAAAAGGAGACGTCACATTTTCCTGGAAACTTTTTTCGCTCGTGATCGCGTGCATGGTGTTCGCGCGGAGTGCGGCCATGGGATTCAATCGTTTGGTGGATAGAAGATTTGATGCGAAGAACGAACGGACAGCGATGCGTGAAATTCCTGCAGGGACCATTTCTCCGATGGCGGCTTTGTTCTTTGTCCTGATCAGTTCGGCCGCTTTTATCACGGCGACATTTTTCATCAATCGAATTTGCTTTTATCTCTCGCCTATCGCTTTGCTCGTCGTCCTTGGTTACAGTTACACCAAACGTTTCACGGCACTCTGTCATTTCATTCTCGGAATTGGTTTGGCGCTCGCACCGATCGGCGCGTGGCTGGCGGCGAAAGGTGAATTTGCATTGACACCACTTCTTTTTTCATTCGCTGTTCTATTCTGGGTAAGCGGATTCGATATGATCTATGCTCTGCAGGATGAAAAATTCGACAGGGAGAATCAACTGCATTCGATGCCGGCTTTGCTCGGAAAAAAAGGCGCGCTGCGGTTGTCGGAAATTTTCCACGTGCTCTCGGCCGGATTCATTTTCTACGCCGGTTACTATGGAGATTTTCATTGGTATTACTGGACAGGTGCTGCGATCTATTCCGGCTTACTCATTTACCAGCATTCCATCGTTTCCCCGACGGATCTCTCGAGAGTGAACCGCGCTTTCGGAACAACGAACGGAATTGCCAGTGTGATCTTCGCTACATTCGTTCTGCTTGACCTCTTTCTATGAAGCGTAAAAAAAGCATCGGCCATTTTCTCTTTTCTTCTTACATGAAGAGATGGTTCCTGCTTTACCTGCCGGTCTACATCATCATCACTATCTTCATCTGCGATCATCTTGTTTCCAGCGCAGGAAAAGGATTGCTGTACACCGACGCCACAAAAATTCCGGCAAAAAAAACAGCGCTCGTGTTCGGAACGAGTCCCTGGTCGCGTGGCGGGAACACGAATCTTTTTTATCAATACCGGATGGAAGCGGTTGCTGCCTTGTGGAATGCGGGAAAAATTGAACACATCATCGTGAGCGGTGATAATTCAAAAGAATATTACGATGAGTCGACCGCAATGAAAAAATCTTTGATGGAAATGGGCGTTCCCGATTCGGTGATCACACTCGACTACGCCGGATTCCGCACGCTCGATTCGGTGGTGCGTTGCAAATGGGTTTTCGGTCAGAACGACATCATCATCGTTTCGCAGGAATTCCAGAATGAACGTGCGTTATTCATCGCGAAACATTTCGGGATAAATGCAGTTGCTTTCAACGCAAAAGATGTGACGACGGGATACGGCATCAGAACTTCCATCCGTGAATATTTCGCCAGAGTGAAAGCCGTGCTGGATGTTTACGTGCTGAATACGCAGCCGCATTTTCCGGGACCGAAGGAGTATTTGAAGATCTGATCGCAACTTTAATACTGACACAGTATGAATAACAGGGTTTTTATTAGCTCAACTTGTTTCGATCTAATTGACTTACGAGCCGAACTCAAAGTATTTCTTGAAAATTTGGGCTTCTCTCCTATTATGTCGGATACTTTGGATTCTGAATTTCAAACTTTTCATGATAAGAATTCGATTGAAACCTGCCTTCTTAATTTGGACAGTTGTGGACACGTCATTATTATTTTATCTCAACGTTATGGTGCGAAACTTGGGAAAGCTGGTTTTGAGGACATTTCCGCTACACATCTGGAATATAAGAGGGCAAAAGAAAAAAAGATACCAATACTTTTCTTTGTTAGAGATCGATTAATGGCGGATTATGATGCATATAGAAAGAGTAAAGAACCAAAAAGTATTTCTTGGGTCAATTCTGATAAGGATCTTGAAATATTCAAAATTATTGAAGACCGAAAAACGGCCAATAACGAAGATGATAATTGGAGGTGGATATTCAGAGATTCATTAGAGATAAAACAAAGATTAATTCAAGACTTGAAACCGAGCATCGACAACCTAAGAATGGATCGGTTAATTGAAAAAGGCAATATTCCATTCATTACGATACAGAAGGATCAAGAGTTTTGGCTCGAAGGAAATACAAAGATTGAATTGAGATTGAGATTCACTAATCATGGCAATCAATCAGCCATTAATCCTAAAATATATATTTTTGATTCT
>DATJEX010000203.1:0-15597 GCA_035496135.1 Bacteroidia bacterium | reverse complement strand
ACATAACGGAATGAAGGTCCGAAGATGAGATAGGAATCGGAATTCGGAAGAAAAAGATTGGCCATCGTGCCGAACACCATTTCATAATCGTTCCCCTGTTTCATGAAAAGGAAACGCGGCTGAAGCTGGAGTTTTTCATTGATGCCGATACGCGCACCGGAATGCAGGATGAAATGCATCGGGAGTTTGCTCGTGCTGGAATAGAAAGATTCATTGGGCTGATTCATATTGAAAGCAGCCACACCAACGAATGGATTGATGCGCGCACCGTCCTTTGCGTAATAATACAAAGCACCTGCGTTGATGTCGAGGAGATATTTGTTTTCTACGCCGGTCAAACCTTCACCGCTCGGCAAGGTCTGGTCGAATGTTCCGTCATTCACCAATGTATATTGTTCCCCCCAATAGAGTTTATCATAGTTGATGCTCTTCTGGATCACGCCGGCTTCCATTCCGAAAGCGAGGTGATGATAATTGTTCTTGTCGAGCTGGAGATCATACGCAGCGGAAAGATTCAATTGAAGCACATTGTAATTTCCGTCGCCTGCATTGTTGTCGAGGATCTGCGCTCCGACCCCGTAACGATTCACCGGCATGTCGAATGCGATCGCAGCGGTCTGGAATGGCCGTCCCGGTATCGCGCTCCACTGATTCCTGTAATTCGCATGAATGCGGTAATAGCCATCGAACATTCCTGTCATCGCAGGATTGAGATAGATCTTTGCCGCGTCATAATGTGTAAGGTGAAAATCCTGCGCCTGCACGAGATGTGCTGACAGGAAAACAACACCGGTAATAATGATCTTTCTGAACATTTTGTTTTCTTATTGGAACAGAATTTCTTTTAACGCATCAGGTGAACACTGCCGGACAATTCGTGCTTCACTCCATCCGGGGTGGTGGCGTGTACGGAATAAACATAAACGCCGATCGGCTGTGGCACTCCGTCCCGCTTTCCATCCCAACCGACACAATCATGCGGAACCGGATCAGAACAGTAGGAATTATCATTGGAAACCCAGATGAGTTCTCCCCACTCATTGTAGATCCTGTAATCGAAATCAGTGAATGGGCCGCCGTAGATATAGAGGAAGTCGTTGTGTCCGTCCTCATTCGGTGAGAATGCATTCGGAATAGTTGGAGGAGAGCTGATGATGTAGTCGAAAGAAGTTGTATCGGTACATCCGTTGGAATCCGTTACAGCGAGGATGATCGTGTATGTTCCCGCGAGGAGATAGCTATGTGTTGGATCCTGCACGAGGGAATTGGTCGAATCACCAAAAGCCCACCACCATCCGGTGATGTTCGCCTGCGACTGATCATAGAAATAAATCGTCTGCAGGGTATTCGCCGCAGAACCCGGATCAGTATAGAAGGAAGCATTCGGTGAAGGATAAATGACAACCGGTTGAACGATCGTATCCATGCATCCATTGTTCGTGGTCACCGTAAGTGTCACATTGTATGTTCCTGCCGCGCTGTAAGAATGGAACGCAGGATTTGTTGTCGCTGAATTTGTGTCACCGAATTGCCAGTTCCAGCTTACTACACTACCTGTGTCTACAGTAGAAACATCCGTGAAAATTGTTCCGTCATTCAGACAGAATCCGGATGTAGCGAACATCGGATCAGGTTGCGGATAAATATAAGTTGGTTGCACAATCGTATCAGGACATCCGTTGGATGATGTAACGACGAGCGTGACGTTGTAGAATCCACCGGCAGAATAAATATGCGACGGATCCTGTTGTGTCGATGTATTGGAAGAACTTGATGCATCTCCGAAATTCCAATCCCATGAAACGATCGGTCCGCCTGTTGTCGCATCGGTGAACGGAACAGTATTCCAGGGACAAGCACCGACATACGTGAACGCGCCATTCGGTGCAGGAATGATCGTCACGAACAAACTATCCTGTTGTTGACGGCATCCTCCGTTGTTCAGTGAATTGAAAATAATGACCACATTTCCATTGATAAGATCGTTAGGACCCGGCAGATAATCGGTAGTGAGTAATGAATCTCCCAATGGGAAAGTTCCATCGCCTGTGGTGGTCCAGTAACCCGAACCGGTAGCAGTTGTAGCGACGATCGTGAATGGAAGATTACTACATGCAGTATCCGGTGACGAAGCAGAAACGTTTGGCGGAGGCGTGAGGAATAAAGTGAGCGTATCCATTTCCGCAGAACATGTTCCGTTTCCGGTTGTCGTGATCCAGAGGAAAACCTGTCCGGCATTTCCATCGGCAACACTCGGCACATAATTCGTGCAGAGATTATTCGGATTACCGAACGTTCCGGTTCCGGAAGTTGACCATGTTCCCCCGGTGGCGAGTGTGATATTCGCGCAGACCGCAACAGAAGGTGTATCGCGACAGACAATGATATCAGGCCCTACATCGGCCGTTGGCCCGACCGTGAAATCAAGCCGCATCGAATCGGCGTCCTGCGAACAGAGCGAGACTCCCTGCGTATGAAGAATGAGATAAGTAAATCCTGCGCTGAGCTCTGCCGCAGTTGGCGTGTAGGTTGCATTCAGTACAGATGAATCAGGAGTGAATGTTCCCGGTCCTTCCCAATAACCGCCGGAAATATTCAGCACGTTTCCGCCAAGTCCGATGCTCGGATTATTCGTACACGCGAAAGTATCGTTACCGGCAAGTGCGATCGGTGCGGCAAGAACCCTGATCTGGAAAGAAACAGTGTCATCGCAACCAAGATCATTTGTCGCCGTATGCACGACAGTATATAGTCCGCTTGCGCCCCACGCGTGTGCGGGATTCTGCTGGTTGGAAGTGGTCGCATCACCGAAATCCCAGAAGTAACTGGAGATCGTAGAATTTGGTGAAGGTGTTGATCCGTCAGTGAAATAAAGCGAGTCACCAACACAGACACTGTCATTCGATCCGCTGTAACCGATATTCACATAGGAAAGATTTACAGGTGCAGTGGTCGTATCAGCACATGCTGTTCCCGGATTGATGATCAGCATTGCCGTATATGGCCCGAGTCCCGGATAAGTATAACTCGGCTGGAAAGCAGAGGTCGTATCATTTGTAGTTGAACCATCACCGAAATCCCAGAAGTATCCGTTCGCAGGATCGGAGTTGTTGGTGAAATTCACGGTTTGTCCGGAACAGACTCCGCTTATTGATCCGATGACTGCTTGTGCCAGCGGCGGACAATAAACAACGTTCAACTGGAAGTCACGGAGGATCTCCCCGATCTTGATCCCATTCCGGTACTCTTCGCATTTCACTCCGCAAACATATTGACCCGTATTCGGTGGAGAACCCGTGATGAATCCCGTTTGAGAATTCATGGTGAGATTCGGTCCGCCGCACGCATTGTTCGGTCCGTACCCTGCGACCCATGTGATCGGAGTGAATGTTGCAACGCCACCGGGAAAAGTCGGAGCGGCATCACTGTATGGTGTGTAATAGGAATAGACCAGAGAATCTCCATCAGCATCCGTAGCACCATGATCAAAATTCATAGGCTCATTCTGGCAAACGAAAACCGGAGGAGGATTTGTCCAGACAGGAGAATTATCGGTGATGACCTGTGTATTATCCGGAATGTGTGCGTACCATGTCTCACCAGTGTTGAGTGGATTCACAACGTTATCAAGACTTGCGTTACGGCAGCAGTATTGGAAGTAAATATGATATCCGCCCGGTTGAGGAGGAAGATTGTTGACGACTTTGGTATAGATCGCTTCTTCGAGACAGATCCCGGGATTGGCAGTGCATGTATCGATGTACGGTTGAACAGCGGTTGCGCCCGGAAAATTAATGCTGATATCTTTTGAAGGAGAAAAAGTTCCTCCATTCACGTTGCGAACAGAAATAACGACGGGGCTTGGAAACGCAGCGTTTCCGGGTGCGCAATCGCGATACATTTTGAGTGTAATGCGATAGGTGGATCCTCCAAGATGTTCGTACGTGAGCGAACCTCCAACAATATGCGTTGCTTCAGCTGCAAGCGTTAATAGCAGGGCTGTGCACAACAGGGTAAATCTTTTCATTCCGTGTGAAAGGTGTTTGGTGTTTGCTAATGGCTAAGATACAACAAATCAAATCATTATAGACAATTGAAAATCAAACGGTTAATTGCCCTCATCCAGAATCTCGATCTCAAAGAATCCGCCGAAGCTGCAGTACGTGACGTGCACATAATATTTACCGGATGGATAAGAAGAAAGATTCAGCACTGTTCTTCCAAAGATCGCCTTCAATGCCTGCGCATCGCGCTGCGGTTTTGGATTCCCTTTATGATCGCCGAAGAGTAACCGGTTGTAATTTTCCTGGTCGTAAATAAAAAGCTGTGACCTGGAATTTCCTTTTGGAAAAAGCAAAAGCAAACTGTCATCCGGAAATTTCCTGGTGATATATAACGGCTGAACAGCGAACCTTGAAGTGTCCGTTGTTTCCAGATAGGATTGCGGAATTTCGATCTTCTGCAATTCACGGGAACGTGAGAAAAAAACCCATGATACGACCGTTCCCACCCCTGCGAGGATGACAATGGCGATAAAGATCGGAAGGATCGCGCCTTTCATGTGCTCGCTAATGTCGCAAAATCATTGTAATGATGACCAAACATTACAACTCTCCTTATTGCAATTTTCGTTATATCTTTACGGTTCATCAACCGGCAAACCAATTTCTCATGGCCCCCAAAAGCTACCTTTTTCTGATAGCAGGAACATTATTGACCTTCTCCATCAACGCGCAGATCGATGTGCAGTGGGTAGGCCGTTATTCAACTGCAGGAAATAATATTGACAGAGCCAAAGCGATGGTGGTCGATACCACCACCGGAAATTCATTCGTTGTTGGCACGAGCTGGAATGGAACGAATTTCGACATCGTTACGGAAAAGTTCGATCAGAATGGTGTTACCACCTGGACAGGAACCTATAATGGCACCGGGAATTCCTACGACGAAGGAAGAGCGATCACTTTTGATGCTGCAGGAAATGTTTATGTAACGGGCTACAGCGCCGGTGCATCTTCGAATTATGATATCGTCACGATCAAATACAATTCGGCAGGTTCACAGCAATGGGCCACCCGTTTCGATGGAAGCGCGGCAGGTTTTGATGAATCGTATGATATCATGGCAGATGCTTCCGGTAACGTTTATGTGACCGGTGGAACAACTACCACCACTACCGGAAACAATTACATCACCATCAAATATAATTCTGCCGGCGTTCAGCAATGGGCTACGGTATACAGTAATAACAATGCGAATACCGAATGTGCCTACGCGATGGCCATGGATGGTTCCGGAAACGTGTATGTGACTGGTACAAGTTTTGGTTCTGCTGCAAATGACAATGACATCGCAACGATCAAATACAACAACAGTGGTGTACAGCAATGGGTGATGCGTCACAACGGAGCGGGCAGCAATTTCGATGCGGCAGCTGACATTGCGCTCGATGCAAGCGGAAATGTTTACGTGTGTGGTTATGATCGCGGTGCGTTGAGTGTAACGGATTATGATGCGGTGCTCATCAAATACAATAATGGCGGCATACAACAATGGGTGAAAACATACAATGGCCCCGGAAATGATTACGATCGCGCCAATATGGTCACCATTCTTCCCAATGGAAATCCGGCGATCACCGGCCGTTCACTCGGAACAACCACAACAGCCGAAGACATGCTCACCATCGTATATGATGCCGCTACCGGGAACCCGGTGTGGACACGCCGTTACGATGGAGGCATCAATAATTATGATGACGGACAAGCGATCGTTGCCGACAGTTCGAACAGGATCTTCGTTACCGGTTACAGTTACGGAACAGGACAGAACAATAATTTCTTCACGATCAAATACGATGCGAACGGCGATACCAGCTGGTACGTGAAATACAATGGCCCAGGGAATAATGCTGACCAGGCTTACAGTATCGCGATGGGCATCACCGGAGAATTCTATGTTGGTGGAATGAGTAAAGGCTCCGGGACAAATGAAGATTACGCTGTTGTCAAGTATTGCCAGCTTTCCGCTATTGTTTCTCCCGACACAACAATTTGCCTTGGCGCACAAACCACATTGAGCGGTGCATCTTCCTATGGCGCGATCGATAGTATCTGGTGGACACCGACCACATTCCTCAATCAATCGAACATTGCGAATCCGGTGGCATCACCAACCGTTACCACCACTTACACTTTACACGTACGCAATCAATATGGTTGTGTGGATCTTGATACGGTGACAGTGACGGTAACTCCGTTGCCTGGTCCCGTGATCACTTCAAGCGGTCCAACCAGTTTCTGCATCGGCGGATCTGTTACACTCACTGCGGATGACACCACCAGCACGAATGAGACTTATTTGTGGAGCAACAACGCAACAACATCGAGCATTACCGTGAATACTTCCGGAACATATTCCTGTACCATCACCAACGGAACCGGTTGCTCCAGTCTGAGTTCGCAAACTGTGACCGTGAATAATCTTCCGACCATTTCAACCGGAAATGATTTCTTCATGTGCCAAAGCACCCAAACGCAAATGTGCGCAACCGGCGGTGTGTCTTACGCATGGTCCCCGAATTTCGGCATCAGTGATACTACTGTCGCATGCCCGATGTTCGGTCCGACTTCTTCCACAACTTATATTGTCTACGGAACCGATGCCAACGGTTGCGTCAATTCCGATACGATCACGATCGGCCTTTATCCGCCTCCTTCCATTCCGGTCATTACCCGGAACATTGCCGTGCTCAGCTGCACTTCGGCATCTACTTATCAATGGTATCTGAACGGAAACCCGATCAACGGCGCTACGAGCCAGAATTATACTCCGACGCAGAATGGAAATTATTATGTCGTGATCACGGACGCGAACGGCTGCAGCGCAACTTCTGCCGTTTACAACATGAATGATGTGAGTGTACAGCAGATCGAAGCGAATGACGGACTCACACTTTATCCGAATCCGAACCACGGAGTGTTCACCGTTTCATTCGATCAGCGCGGATTGAATGCATCGCTGATCATCACCGACATCGCGGGTCAAACGATCATGAAAAAGGATCTTGCAGCGTCTTCCGCTTTCAATCACGAACTTTCACTCGATGTTCCTGCCGGTGTATATTTCCTGAATGTGAATTTCGAAGACGGAACCAAACTCATCCGCAGGATCGTGATCAATTAAGATCTTCAGAATAAAACTCAATGGAGAGAACTTAACCGTTCTCTCTTTTTTTTAAATGAAATTCCCGGACATTATCAACTCATTCGGCGTTGCACTCATCCTGCTCGCATTCGCTTTGCTGATGTTCGGGAAACTCAGGCAGAACGATAAACTTTATTCCCTGATCAATCTTGTCGGTGCGGGATTGGCATGTTACGGATCGATACTCATCGACGCGAAACCGTTCATCGTTCTTGAAGCGGTGTGGGCTGCCGTAGCATTGTACGGATTGATCAGAAAGTAAACTTCAAATCTTATCTTCACGGTTCAAATGAAGATCATCGGCATCATTCCGGCACGTTACGCTTCCACGCGATTCCCGGGAAAACCATTGACGGTTATCCAGGGCAAAACGATGATCACGCGCGTAGCCGAGCAGGCGTCAAAAGCGAAACGGCTCTCGAAAGTGGTCGTCGCTACGGATGATGAACGCATCGCGAATGAAGTAAAGGCGAATGGTTTTGAAGTGGTGATGACCGGCGCATTTCACAAGAGCGGAACGGACCGGTGTGCCGAAGTGGTGAATGTGCTCAAAGAAAAATTTGACGCGGTGATCAACATCCAGGGCGATGAACCGTTCATTCACCCGGAACAGATCGACCTGTTGTGCTCGTTGTTCGAAGACAGCAGCGTGGAGATCGGAACGCTCGTAAAAAAATTATCGGATGCTTCTGATCTTGATAATCCGAACGTGATGAAAGTCGCGCTGGATATTCATTCGAATGCACTTTACTTCAGCCGCTCTCCTATTCCATTCGTCCGTGGTGCAGAAAAAAATCACTGGCTCGATCATTTCAATTTTCAGAAACACATCGGCATTTACGGTTACAGAACTGAGATCCTGAAAAAGATCACGGCTCTTCCGCAGGGAAAACTCGAGATCGCCGAATCATTGGAACAACTGCGCTGGCTCGAGAACGGCCATCAGATCAGGACCGCATTCACAGAACTGGAATCTATTTCTATTGATACGCCGGAAGACCTCTTGAAATTAAAGTGAGACCGGATCGTCATTGATCAATATCACCTTCATTCCCCGCATTTCTCATTTCTGCTTCTGATGTTCGATTCTATTTTAGCTGCATACTAAACAAGAATCAGAATGATCTATCTCTTCCTTGACCAGCATACCGACCCGAAGAAAAAGCCGGAGATCGAACCCGTGCCAATACAACCTGTCACTCCAGCGCAACCGGAAATAATACCGAGCCCTGAAAAGATCGATCCTACTCATCCGCTACAACCGGAAATTGCGCCGTCGCCTGAACCAGGTATTCAACCGGTGAAACAGTGAAGATCATCCGGACAGATTTCTAATAGGGTAAACGAGAGGATCGGGAAGCTCAGTGATTTTATTAAGCTGAAAATTACCGCGGATTTCTATCTTTGCAACCCCAAATCAGGAGACTTGTCCGAGTGGCTGAAGGAGCACGCCTGGAAAGTGTGTATACCAGAAATGGTATCGAGAGTTCGAATCTCTCAGTCTCCGCAGAACTAAATGCCGCAACGATTGCGGCATTTTTTATGAAATCTTCCCTTCCAAAATTCTTCTTCAATTTCTTCTCCTCATCAGATCACTTTGGCTTTGCCGGCACCCGAACTTGTTTCATTCGCCCCTGATCTACTAAGCCTGCATCACAGATCGGCAATCAATTCGTTTTTTTCATAAATTCATAAATTAATCGATACGTTCTCAAATAATAATTTAACTATCTCCTACCTCACTCCCATGAAAAAACTACTTCTCTTTTCCGGAATCAGTATGATCGTACTCGCATTCACTTCATGCAGTATGGAAAAACGTCAATATCGCTCCGGCTATCACATAGATTTCATTTCCACCAAAAACAATTCAGCCCGAACCAACGATCCTGCTGTTACGTCTTCTTTCCAATCAACAGATGTAAATGCTTCAGGAAGCAGTACCTCATCCGCCGGTGTGAATGAACCAGATAAACAGGAAACGAAACAAACTTCGGATCAGAAAGTTCCGGTCAGCATCAAACATGCTGTGATCACCTTCGCAAATACAGCTCTCGGTACAACGGATAATACGAAACAAGCACCACGCGCAACACATAAAGAAAAAAAAGCTGCTAAAGTCAGCACGGCAGGAAGCGGAAAAAGTCAGTTGGTGGCTTTATTGCTTTGTTTCTTCTTCGGCATATTGGGAATACATCGTTTCTATCTCGGATATATTGGAATCGGATTGATTCAATTGTTCACGCTTGGTTGTGCCGGCATCTGGACGCTTATTGATCTGATCCTTATCATCGTTGGTTCATTGAAACCGAAGAACGGAGAATACAGTAAAACATTCTAGCCGGTAAGGATTCAGAATAATCCCAGAAAAGAGCATCACTGTAAATCAGGGATGCTCTTTTCTTTGCTCCTTAAATATCGGGGTAAATAAAACTGTGGCGTTAATCAATTCCTCTCTCAACTGAATCCCAACTGAAATCACCAACTGCAAACTGAAAACCGACAACTGACCTAACTCAATTCCCCCCTGAGATTCTTCACCAATTCCTTCTTCACCGCATCTGTATTCTTTTCCTTCGCCAGGAGGTACATCAGTTTCGTCACCGCCGCTTCTGTCGTCATATCCCCTCCACCGATCACACCTGCTTTAGCGAGGCCAGAACTTGTTTCATAACGTCCCTGCTCCACCGCGCCCGCATCGCACTGCGTGATGTTGAGAATGATCAATCCTTTCTTTATTGCTTCCGTGAGCAGATCGAGAAACCATTTATCGCTGGAAGCATTTCCCGCGCCGAATGTTTCGAGCACGAGCGCACGCAGGCCTTTTATGCCGAGCATCGCTTTGACCGTTGCGCGGTTTATTCCCGGAAATAATTTCAGGATCGCGACGTTGGTGTCGAGTTTCGCCCTGACTTTCATTTTCGCTTTCGGCAATGGAAGAATGAAACTCCTGTTGTATTTCAGGTGAACACCGGCATCGGCGAGTGTTGGATAATTCGGTGACTGAAATGCCTTGAAATGTTCGGCGTTGAATTTTCGTGTACGGTTTCCGCGATACAGATTGAATTCAAAATAAATGCACACTTCATTCACTTTTCCTCCGGCAGCAATTTCAATAGCTGTCACGAGGTTTTCTTTTCCGTCGGTGCGAATGGTTCCGATCGGCAATTGCGATCCGGTGAGAATAACAGGCTTTCCGAGATCCTCGAGCATGAAACTGAGTGCCGAAGCGGTGTATCCCATCGTGTCCGTTCCGTGAAGGATCACGAAGCCATCGTATTTGCCGTAATTCTTTCCGATGATCTCCGCTAGTTCGATCCAGATCGCCGGATCCATATTCGAAGAATCGATCGGTTTTTTGAAGGAATACGTATCGATCTTCGTGTTGAATTTCCTGATCTCGGGAACTTCCTGCAGCAGCTTGGCAAAATTGAAAGGTTTCAGCCTCCCGGTCTTTGGATCATTCACCATCCCGATGGTGCCGCCTGTGTAGATGAGAAGTATGGAAGAATTTTTCGGCATAGGATGATGTGCAAATGTGCAGATTATTTGATGTGCAAATGGGTGATGATGAAATATTATCTACGTCCTGAAAAGTTTTTTTGAATTCTCCGTGGTGATCGCCGCCACTTCCTCTGCGCTTATTTTTTTGATCTCCGCGATCTTTTTCGCCACTTCCACGATGTATGAACTTTCATTCCTCTTGCCGCGGTACGGAACCGGTGCGAGATAGGGCGCGTCGGTTTCGAGCACAAGATGTTCCATTCCCACATGCTCCACCACTTTATCGAGTCCCGAATTTTTGAACGTAAGTACACCACCGATGCCCAGCATGAATCCGCCAAGCGCAATCACTTTTTCCGCTTCCGGAATTCCATCACCAAAACAGTGAAAAATACCGGAGAGTTTTCCTCCGCCTGCGGTAGACTTCTTTTCTTTCACGATCTCGTAGCATTCCTGGAAAGCGTTCCGCGAATGGATCACGATGGGAAGATCTTTTTCTATCGCGAGATCGATCTGTTTGGCGAAATATTCCTCCTGGAGTTTCAGCTGCGCTTTGTCCCAATACAGATCAATTCCGATCTCACCAACTGCCACGAAATCCCTTTTGGAGAAATATTCAAGCATCAGCGCAAATTCCTTTTCAATGGAATCGGGGGCCACTGAACACGGATGAATGCCCATCATCGGAAAACACTTTCCGGGATGCGCATCGGCCAGTTTGAGCAGGTCTTCATGTGTTTCCGAATCGATAGCCGGAAGAAAGATCCGTCCAACGCCGGCCGCGAATGCCCGTTTCATCATATCCGGCCTGTCGGCCAGAAATTTAACAGAATAGAGATGGGCATGCGTATCGGTGAACATAAGGGCGAATTTACATCAGGGCTTGGCAGTTCGGCAGGTGTGCTGAGTTAAGATATTGATAATCAACAGGAATACTTCCGTTTGGAGATTTGGGCATCCGCCTTCTTTCTATATCTTTGGCGACCTGAAACTTAACTAACCCAATAAAATCAAACATGAAAAAAGTAAAAATTGCTCTTGCAGCATTGACTATCGCAGCTTTCGCATTCGACGGTTGCAAAAAAGGTGATGGAGACCCATTCCTTTCATTGGCTTCACGTAAAGCTCGTATCACAGGAGATTGGACAGTAACAAAAGGTGAAGGAACAAAAACCAGCACCGTTTCTTCTGTTTCTTCTACAACAACTGTGACTTACGACGGAACAACTGAAACCGACGTAACAGGAAGCTTCACCTCTACCGATAAGTACACTGAAAAGTGGAGCATCGAGAAAGACGGAACTTTCACTTACACTTACACCGACAACAACGGTTCTTCACCTGACGTAACAACTTACAAAGGAACATGGAACTGGACAGGCGGAGTTGGTGACAACAAGAAGAAAGCACAGGTTGTGTTCTACATCGAGTCTATCACAGATTCTAACGGAACAACCACCTACACCGGTTCTAACCGTTCTACTGTTGTTTATGACATCTACGAGCTGAAAGGCAAAGAGATGATCTTCTACGACAAAGGAGACCAGTCTACAACAGGAAGCAGCTCTACTTCTGACATCAAATGGACACTTACACAATAATTGTTCAGTCATAATTACAGAAAGCCGTTCTTCAAAAGAGAGCGGCTTTCTTATTTTTACACGTTTTGAAGAAGATCCTCGTCGTACGGTTCAGTTCCATCGGAGATATTGTCCTCACTTCGCCTGTCATCCGTTGCCTGAAGCAGCAGACCGGCGCGCAGGTTCATTACCTCACCAAGGAGAGCTTCGCGTCCATCGTCCGGAATAATCCCAACGTGGACAAAGTGATCACCATCAGATCGAAAGTGGCTGAAGCGAAACAGGAATTGCTATCGGAAAATTACGATCACATCATCGACCTTCATCACAACCTCCGTTCCTCGCAGGTGAAACGGCTTTTGAAAAAACCATCCACTTCATTTCCCAAACTGAATATGGAGAAATGGCTGCTGGTGAATGCGCACATCAATATTCTTCCTCCGATTCACATCGTCGACCGTTATTTTGAAACAGGGAAAGAGCTCGGCGTGAAGAATGATGGGAAAGGGCTCGAATACTTCATTGATCCGAAGAATGAAATTGATATCCTTTCTCTTCCTGAAAAATTCCGTTCGGGTTTCATCGCATTGACCGTTGGTGCGAAATTCGGCACCAAACAAATGCCGGTGAAGATGATCAGCAGGATCATTCATCAGCTGAACAAACCCGTCGTTCTCCTTGGCGGAAAAGAAGACATTGCGCGGGCCGAAGAAATTGAGAAGGAGAATCGGGAACTTGTCTACAACACCTGCGGAAAACTGAACCTGGATCAAAGTGCTTCGCTTGTCCGTCAATCGCAAATGGTCATCGCACACGACACGGGACTCATGCACATCGCCGCAGCATTCAAAAAGAAAATTTATTCCGTGTGGGGAAACACGGTTCCTGAACTCGGCATGTATCCTTATCTCCCCGGAGAAGGTTCAAAGATCATCGAGGTGAAAGGATTGAGTTGCCGCCCCTGCTCGAAGATCGGTTATGATAAATGCCCCAAAGGCCACTTCCGCTGTATGAAGAATATCAATATTTCAGAATTCAGTATTTGATCGGGTTCGAACGGCGAACTATTACGAAACTACGAACCGCTGAACATTCGAAACATTTAGTGGTTCGTACTTTCGGATTTGATTCGTAGTTGGTACAACCCAATTTACTTTTGTAACTTCATATTCAAACCTTTCCCAATGAAGAATATTTTCACCGCATTGTTCCTGGCCGGAAGTTTCGCTGGTTATGCCCAGCAAAGCACTTCTTTTTCCATTCCCTGTTCCGGAGTTTCAGCCGACGCAGATCCTTCGCATGATTGGTTCACGCAGCTGAATACGGCTGTGGAAGCGGATCAGCAGGATGAAGAATCTGATTTTCTCAAGGACAGCGTGCGCGAATTATTTCCACTGAAGCAACGTGAAGAGCACAGCGCACTACATTCCGCGGTTGTTGTTCCTGCGCCGGTGGTCGGAACGAATTTTGCCGGAAATAATTTCAACAACAGCACACCCTGCGATAATGAGGTCGCCATCGCAAATAACGGACATCTCATTTCCGTACAGAACAGCAATATTTTCCGTTACAGAACAGTCCAGGGAACGGCAGCAGGAATTCAATCGCTTGGATTGTGGAGCACCTCGCTTGGATTATCAGGAACCAAATACGATCCGAAAGTGATCTATGATCCGGAAGCGGATCGCTTCATCATGGTTTGTCTCGCCGGCTACACGTCGGGTCAAACGAATATTGTGATCGGATTTTCGAGGACCGACACGTGCAATGGACTTTACAATCTTTACAAACTTCCCGGCAATCCCTACAGCGATTCGCTCTGGACCGATTACCCGATGATGGCCGTGAACAACAGCGAACTTTTCATTACCGGAAATCTGCTGCATGATAACATGTCGTGGCAAACAGGTTTTGTACAAACTGTGATCTGGCAATTGAATAAATGGGACGGATACAATGGCGATACGCTGCGGACAGAATTGCACGGCAACATCGCGCTCAACGGAAGGCCCATACGGAATCTTTGTCCGGTAGAAGGTGGCGCCACCGATTACGCCGGGCCTGGAATGTATTTTCTTTCAGACAGAAATCTCGATGTGGCGAACGACACTGTTTTTCTGGTGCACGTTACGGACACTGCGAATTCCGTGAATCAGCAGGTGACGGTCACTCCGCTTGTTTCCTCGCAGGGCTACGGCATGCCTGCGAATGCGCGCGAGAATGGCGGTGATGGCGGATTGATGGCGACGAATGATTCACGCATACTCGGAGCGTTCATTCAGAACGACAGGATCCAATACGTGAACAACACCATGGACACTTCTACCGGAAGATGCGCGGTTTACCATGGCATCATTCAGAATGTGTCAACAGTTCCGACGGCGAGCGGATACATTCTTGGCGACACGTCTTTGGAATTCGGCTATCCGAACATCGCGTATGTCGGTTATGGTGCGGCGAATGATAACAATGCTCTCATCTTTTTCCTTCACACAGACTCTGTCACTTCACCGGGAAATTCGATCCGCGCGACTGACGGAAATGGAAATTATTCCGTGCGCACTCCCGTAAAATTGGGATCAGGATATATCGATGTGCTGAGTGGTGATGAGCGCTGGGGCGATTACAGCGGAATTCAGCGCAAGTATGATGTTGGCGGTACCTGCTGGGTGAATGGCATGTATGGTAATTCAACGCACTCACACGGAACCTGGGTGGCGAAGATCGGAACCGGCGCAGATGTCGGAATGGATAATTCATCACCAGTTTCTCTCGACAATTCTGTTTTCCCGAATCCGTTCTCTTCGCTGTTTCATGTGAGCTTCATCAATCCGCAAACACAGATCATCCGTTTCGCGATCTACGATTCGCAGGGAAGACTCGTACAGGTTCTGCTTGAAGATGAAGTGATGCAGGGAAAAACAGATCTTTCGTTCTCGACGCTCCCGCTCGCCCCCGGAACTTATTTTCTCCGGACAGAACTGAAAACAGGCGAAGTATTGTTCACTGAAAAGATTGTCAGGCAGTAATGGGGAAGGATTACGGATTTACTACGGAGAATACAGATTACGAATTCAGACAGATGCAGGATTCATTATCTGTAAATCCGTTTACATCTGTAATCTGTATTCTCCGTAGTAAATCGGTAATCCCCCTCCGCTACCCGCTGAATTTCACCGTCTGGAATTTTTTCGTGTAGATCCGCACCGGGTACCACGACGCGATCAATCCGATCAGCAACACCGATCCGACGATCAGCAATACATCATATAAATTCGCTGTCATCGGGTAAGCACTTACCACGAAC
>DATJEX010000202.1:0-5838 GCA_035496135.1 Bacteroidia bacterium | reverse complement strand
TACTCCATTTGTACTTGGGGAAACTCCTGTCACTAATGGGCATGAAATAATTTATCAAGGCAAGCTGGTCTACAAGACGAATGATAATGTCATGCAGCCTTCGGTTTGTAATGGTAAGCTGATCTTTCTATCGGATGAAGGCCGTGGCGCAGGAATGTATGCCTTGCGCACTTATGCATTACCAAAAGACGATAGTGTAAACCAATGAAGGCTCCCTGGAAATATGTGCTGCCGGTCTTCGTCATTTACGTGGCGCTGGTCTTCTGCGGAATTTTTCATCACGAGATCTGGCTCGATGAAGCGCATCACTGGTGTTTGGCGCGCGACAGTTCTTCGCTGAGTGAATTGATCTATAATGCGCGTTATGATGGACATCCGCTGTTGTGGAATATTCTCCTCTACGCGCTCGCGCATTTCACAAACGATCCACTCGCCATGCAAATATTGAATGGCATGATCATTTCTATCGCTGTTCTGATTTTTCTGCACAATGCTCCGCTCCCGTTTTACATCAGCACCGCTGTCATCTTCGGCTATTTTTTCCTTTATGAATATTCCGTCCTCAGCCGGAATTATGGTTTGATCTTTCTTTTCCTTACACTCATCTGCGCCATTTATCCCGACAGGAAGAAAAAGTATCTGCTCTACTTAATTCTGTTGTTTCTCCTTTCACAGGCCCATCTTTTTGCAACGATCATTGCATCTGTTCTTTTGGTGCTGTTCCTGTTCGAGAATTTCAAATCGGAAAAAAAGATCTTCATCATTTCCTCATTTGTATTTATTCTCATTGGTGTTTTCATTTTGTTTACCGCTATTCCTCCTGCCGGACATTTTCTCTATCAGTATGATGTGGACAAATGGTATTCCTTCAAACGGATCGGTAAAGCGGCTTCGGTGATGTGGAAAGGATTGTTTCCGTTTCCGGATGTCACCTCCGGTCATCCCTGGAACAGCAATCTTGTGATCGCTCTTTCAAAATCGGTGGCGATCATTCCTTCCGTTGTGGCGTGGATCATTCCGCTGGTGTTACTTAGAAAGAAAAGAATGCTGTTCTTCTTTTACAGTAGTGCTTTTGTTATTGCGGGATTCATTTTTCTTTCTCCGCTTATCGTTGGTGAACGTCATTGCGGAATATTCTATCTGCTGTTACTCGCGGCGATGTGGATGGAGCGGAAGGATGCTTCCGGAGCTGAACAGAAAATTATTTCACACAAAATATATAGCAGAAGTTCTGTTATTCTTTTCATCCTGATTCTTGTTGTGCAATTTAGTGCAGGAATTATTTTATACGCAACAGATCTTCGCAAACCATTTTCCGAAGCGAAGGAAGTTTCAGAATGGATAAGGAAAAATAACCTGGAAAATGAATTGATCATTGTTCACGACCATACGACTGGCCCTGCGATCTCAGCCTATCTCGGAATTCCGGTATTCTACCTCGAAGAACATCGCGCCGGAAGTTTTTGCCAATGGAACGCTGATCCTTTTATCATTCCCGATGAAAGTATAGGCAGAGCCATGGAAAATGAAAATTTCAGGCCCGGCCAGACCATTCTGTTCGTGAACAACAGAAAACTCGACCTCTCCGATAAAAGTGATTTCACTTTTGATACGGCATTCACGAATGGAATGGTAAAAGCTGAGGAGTATTACATTTACAGTGTACGGAAATGAAAAAGATACTCCTCTTCAATCCACGCGCGGCGAATCACAAACCGAGAATTCCGAATTCGGTCTTGCAGGTCGCTGCGTCCATTGATGGAGAATCCGAATGGACGATCATCGACGGAAATCTGGAAGAACATCCTGCTTCAAAAATATTTCATCACCTGCGATCGGGCGCATACGATGTGTTCGCGTGCACGGTCATGCCCGGGCCGCAACTGCGCCAGGCGATCCCGATCAGTAAAGATGTGCGGGAACATTTTCCGGAAGTGAAAATTGTCTGGGGTGGATATTTTCCTTCGAATCAACCTAAAGTCTGTCTCGATTCCGGATTCGTGGATGTGATCATCAATGGTCCGGGCGACAAAGCGTTTCCATTGTTGATGAAAAGCTGGGAGAGCGGAGTTGGGAGTTGGGAGAATATTCCGAACCTTATCTACAAAACAGATGGTAAGATTGTTACAACGAAAAAAGATGAGATCTACGACCAGGATGAATTGCCCGATCTTCCCTATGAAAAACTGAATTCAATTTACCCGATCCAAAAATATCTCGGGAAAACATGGCTCGGAAAAAACACGATCGCCTATCATTCCAGTTTCGGTTGTCCGTTCACCTGTTCCTTCTGTGCCGTGGTGCCGATCTATAATGCACGATGGAAAGGAAAGTCGGCGGAGAAAATTTATAAGGATATCAGGTTCCTGAAAGAAACCTACGGCGGCGATTCGATCGAATTTCATGACAATAACTTTTTTGTTTCGGAAAAACGCGTCGTGGAATTTTCAAAACTGATGCTGAATGAAAAAATGAACTGGTGGGGCGAAGGAAGAATTGACACGATCGATAAATTCAAAGACGATTCACTGAAACTGATGCGTGATGCCGGATGCAAGATGATCTTCTTCGGGGCGGAAACCGGTGATGATGTGCGATTGAAGAAAATGGACAAAGGCGGAACACAGACCGGGGAGCAGATCCTTCGTTTCGCCGACCGGATGAAAAAGTTCGGGATCATTCCCGAATATTCATTTGTATTGGGAACTCCTGCCGATTCTGCGGATGAAAGCAGGAAGCAGATCGAAGACGATATCGCTTTCATCCGTAAAGTAAAAGAAGTGAATCCTGAAACAGAGATTATCATTTATACGTACAGCCCTGTTCCAACCGAGGGCTCCGCATTATTCGAACAGGTGAAAGCAACAGGATTTCATTTTCCGGAAAAGCTCGAAGACTGGATCAGTCCCGCGTGGGAGAATTTCGATCTGCGGAAAAATCCATTGACACCGTGGCTCGATCCCGCGATGATCAACCGCATCAGGAATTTTGAAACGGTGTTGAACGGATATTACCCGACAGTTTCCGACGTGCGATTCTCCCCGGCGAAAAAAAGTTTTTCCAGGCTGTATTCAGCTTTACGTTACAAGAGCGGATTCTATTCCTTCCCGATCGGCATCAAAGCGATGCAGAAGATCTGGAAGTATCGTCAGCCGGAGAAGGAAGGATTCTGAAAATTAACAGGAAGACAGCCCCCTTTTTCCTACATTTAGATAACTCAAACAGTATTGTCTCTGCCCCTGCAAAACAAACCCTTTCATGAGACGAATCGTTTTTTCTTTCTTCACTTTATTTCTTTCGGCACAACTTTTTTCCCAATGTCTTTCCGGTGTTTATACGATCGGCGGAACAACTCCCGATTACGCTACACTGAATGCTGCGGTAAGCGCACTGAACACGAACGGTGTTTGCGGACCTGTTGTTTTCAATATCCGTCCGGGAGTTTACAATGAACAACTGCTCATCAATCCCGTTACCGGTGCTTCTGCCTCCAACACGATCACTTTTGAATCAGAGAACAATGATAGTTCTTCCGTGAATATTTCCTGGGCTTCGGGGCCTTCGGCGGCAACTAATTATATCGTCAACCTTCAGGGTGCGGATCATTTCCGGTTCTATGATCTCACGTTCACGCGTACAGGGATCAACGGATATGGCAGAATATTCTTTCTGAACACTACTGCTTGTGATCATGTGATTGCGGATTGTCACCTGGTGGGTGTTCCCACGACGATCAATGCGTCAAACAGGCCGCTGATCTTTTCTGATTATTCCATTGATTCGAACATTGTCATCCGGGATAATACATTCGATTATGGATACCAGGCTGTGACGTTGCAGGGAAATGGCGCTTCGTTCACAGAATCCGGCAACGTGGTTAGTCATAACATCTGCAGGAATCAATATGCAAACGGACTTGAGTTGATCGACCAGGTGAATTCACGGGCGGATTCCAATTCTGTTTTTGCCGTATCGCCATTCAATTCTTCTGCAGCTATCCAGATCGAAATTTCCAACAACAGTAATTTTCTCTGCAGGAACAACACTGTCACAGGAACGTGGGTCAAAGGGATCGATCTGCCTTATATGAACGGATATGTGCTCGTTTCCGGAAATTCTGTTTCCGGAAATTCAGGTACAGGGATTTCGCTGAATAATTGCACAGGAAATTTCGTGGTTGAAAAGAACAATGTGAATGTTCCCGGTCTTGCTTTGAATATGAATACGTGCAGCGGATCTTCATTGCCCGGCGCGCTGATCAAGAACAATTTTATCATCGGGAAACAGGGAGCGTACCTGAATGGAAACAACCTGCGTTTCTATCACAACAGTATTTATGCGAATGGAACACTTTCTACGGACTACGCGCTGAATGTTTATGTCAGTGTTTCATCTTCTGACACCGTAGCGAATAATATCATCTGTGATACGATCGCCGGACGTTTACTTGTTTATAACCCCGGTATTATTTTCAAAAGAAATTTCTACTATGAAACGATGGCTTATTTCGGGTACTCGTATTTTTCGGGCACGCCTGTCACCTTCGCTCAATACCAATCACAAACAGGTGATGCCACTTCAATTGTTTCGCTCCCGCCTTTTCTCTCGGCGACCAACCTGCATATTTATTACAAGCCCGATTATTTCGGCGTCGATCAGTTGCTTCCTGCGGTTACCGATGACATCGATGGCGATGTTCGCAATGTGAATTATCCATGGCCCGGTGCTGATGAATTCATGTACGCCCCGAATGATGCGTCGGCCACCGCGGTGAATGCGGTGTTGCAGGCGTCGTGTTCCAATTCAACACCAGTCATCATGTCGATCCAGAATGCAGGAAGTCAGCCATTGACCAGTGTGCAGATCAACTGGAGTGTGGATGGCATTCTGCAGGCACCCTATTCGTGGAATGGAAATCTTGCTTCGCTTCAGTTTCAGAATGGAATAAATCTTGGATCGTTCACTATTGCAACGAATACAAGGGATCAGGATGTGAAGATCTGGACGACGATGCCGAACGGAGTGACTGACACACTCAATCTTTACGATACCATCCACACGACTTTCAGGCCGAAATTATTCGGTGTCTATACGGTCGGCGGAAATATTCCTGATTATGTTTCAGTGGACACGATCATCACCGATCTGCGAACACGAGGGATCTGCAGCAGTGTTACGTTCAATTTCCGGCCGGGAATTTACCAGGTTTCTGACACGCTTTTCCCGGTGAATGGGGCCAGCGCTTCTTCCACTATTACTTTTCAGTCGGAACAACTCGATTCATCTACTGCAACGATCGAGCACACGAATGGCAATGTTTTCTATCTCGACAGCGCCGATTATTTCCGGATCAATGAACTGACGCTGAAAGTGCACGATGTTTTTTCATCGACTTCCGATTGTCATCCGGTCAGGCTCGCGAATGGTGCCGATCACAATATCATTTCGAATTGCCGTTTGCTTGGTGATAAAGACATCAACACGAGCGGATATGCCGGTCAATACGCGAGTATTTATTGCCCGGGCGGATGCAATTACAATGTGTATCGCGGGAATTATTTATCGGAAGGACTCGTGGGAATTTATCTCAATCATTATTCCTACACACCACCACTCACGTTCGGTGATACGATAGATGGAAATGTGATCGTGCGTGATACCGCAAGCAGTTATGGCTATGGATACGGTTTGGAAATTTATGATCAGCACCGGATCGTGATCACCGGTAATACCGTAGTGGCCTGGAACTGCTACTTCGAACAACTGGATACAATTCTTTTCGCGAAGAACAGGATGCCATACGAGGTGGTTTTTGATAATGTGAGTCATCTTTCGTGT
>DATJEX010000201.1:0-15978 GCA_035496135.1 Bacteroidia bacterium | reverse complement strand
GTAGGGACGCATAGCTATGCGTCCCTACCAATCCATCTAACATTCCTTAACACATCTTCCTTTATGGAAACAGCGTTTTTCTTTCATCCCTATTCAAACCTAAAAACGCTATACCATGAAAAAGAACGCCCTTGCCCTCGTACCGGTGACGATGTTCACTGTTTTCTTATTCTCCTGCGGCTCCAGCGACATGTCGCCCGACCGTGGATATTCCTCCCGTTCGATGACGACTGCCGATTCAACAGCGCGGGATTCTGTCGCGATCTCGAGCCTTACCCAAACTGAACTTAGTGTTGCCGATCAGAACCAACCGGTGAATAAAGATGATCTGAAAAACGAATTGCGGCTGGAACAGGATCAATTGTACCGGAGCAGTGCTCCCGGATTTCTTTTGCCGTTCGTGACTTCCGCCGGCCGAATGAATAAACTCGACAGTTCGCATCGTTTCATCCGCACAGCCGACATGAAATTCCGCGTGCAGAGTGTGGCGCAGGCGACCTACCGAATTGAAGATCTGACAGCGGATTTCGGCGGTTATGTTGCGGACACCAAACTTGCAAGCACGCTGGTTTACAATTCCACGACTCCGGTAAGTGTGGATTCATCGCTCGAGACGATGCGTTACGAAGTAAGCAACACGCTTCTTCTCCGCATTCCGGCTGAGAAACTGGATTCGGCTTTGAAATCACTTGCGCCGCTGGTCGATTATCTCGATTACCGCAATGTGAATACGCAGGACATTACGCTCGACATTCTTGCCAATAGATTGCAGCAAACGCGTGTGGCGAAATACAACATCCGCGTCACCTCCGACATTCAGCAGAACTCCAATCACATGGACGTGCAGGGCGCCGAGAATTCCATGCTGAATCAGCAGGAGAATTCCGACAACGCGTTGATCGAAAATCTGCGGATGGATGACAAGGTCCGTTACAGCACTGTTTCGATCAATATTTACCAGCCGCAAACCATTCGACAGGAATTGGTGAAGCGCGAAAAAACGGTTGCTGCTTATGAACCCGGATTCGGAAGCCAGGTGGGTGAATCGCTCGCGAGCGGATGGAGAGGACTGCGCGTATTTCTCGCCGGAGTCATTCTCCTCTGGCCGATGTGGATGATCGGACTGAGCGTGTTGTTCGGGATCAGGTTTTATCTGAAGAAAAAGAAAGTGTAATTCAAAATCGTGTGTGAGTGGGCGACGGTTGGTTTGTCGGAAATAATTTTCTGACTTACCAACCGTTTGCTATTCATAAGTAGTTCTGTCATTCGATCACCATCGCTTCCACTCTTTCTAACTTTATTTTTCTGCCACACGAATTGAAATGAACTGGAAAGCCGACATCAATGGATTCAGGAGTTTTCTCAAACTGGAGAGAGCTTTGTCGGCGAATTCGGTGGAGAGCTACGAACATGATGTTTACAAACTCATCCAGTTTCTCGAATACAAAAAGCTGGATCTGAATCCGACGGAAATTCAACCTCAACACATCCGCGATTTTCTCAAATGGATCAATGAACTCGGCATGGAAGCTACGTCACAGGCGAGGATTCTTTCCGGTCTGCGTTTGTTCTTCCATTATCAGTTACTTGAAAATCTCATCACCATCGATCCGACCGAATTGATCGAAGGCCCGCGGACACGAAGAAAATTGCCGGATACGCTGAACCTCGAAGAGATCAACAAACTCATCGGTGCGGTCGACCGAAGCAAGATCGCCGGCGAACGGAATGTGGCGATGCTTGAAATGCTTTACGGTTGCGGGCTGCGTGTGAGCGAGCTCGTGAACCTCCGCATCTCCGATCTTTTTCTCAAAGAACATTACATCCGCGTGATCGGGAAAGGAAACAAACAACGGCTCGTGCCCATCGGACGAACCGCGATCAAACATGTGAAGCTCTACATGGAAAAAGTGCGTTCACACATGGAAATAAAAAAAGGTGAAGAAGATATTCTGTTCCTGAACAATCGCGGAAAAAGACTGACCCGCGTCATGGTGTTCACGATCATCAAACAACTCGCCATTTCGATCGGCTTGAAGAAAACAATTTCTCCACACACCTTCCGTCATTCCTTCGCGACACATTTGGTCGAAGGCGGTGCCGATCTGCGCGCCGTACAGGAAATGCTCGGGCATGAGTCAATAACGACGACGGAAATTTATACGCACCTCGACAGGAGATTTTTGAAAGAACAGGTGATGAGATTTCATCCGAGAGCGTAACCAGTTGTCAGTTGTCAGTTGACCGTTAACCGAAAACAGGAAACAGAAAACTACAAACCGTCGTGTGTCGACTCCTCGGCCACTTCTTCTTCGATCACATGTGCCGCTTCTTTTCCGAGATATTTTTCCACCGCCCAATGTCCGAGATAGATGAGTGGCGTAAGCGCGATGGCGATCATGAGTTTGAAAACATAATTCGTCGCGCCCATGGTCCAGTAATCCGACATTTTGATCGTTCCGGGAATGACAAGGCCGATGTAAAGCACAACGAACGTATCGACAAGTTGAGAAACGACAGTTGAACCCGTTGAGCGAAGCCAGATCATTTTTCCGCCGGTTCTCTTTCTGAAGAACCAGAAAACGAAGGAGTCGATGAGCTGTCCGAGAATGAATGCGCAGATGCTTCCGACAATGATCCACTGCGACTGGCCGAACACGCGGTTGAACTGTTCATCATTCGCTACGTTCGGTTTCCATCCCGCCGGAGTCGGCACCGGTGGTGAAGGAACAAACGCCGCCGGGCGCATGGCGATGAAAACGATGATGAAACAAAGCGCGATCATGCAGGCGGTGAGAATGGAGATCGTGCGTAACACTTTTGCGCCGTAGAATTCATTGATCGTATCCGTTGCGAGAAAAACAACAGGCCATGGAAAAATTCCGACGATGGAAACATAACTTCCCAGATCGAACGATCCCAGGTGAATATGCGCGATAAAAAGTTTGGAGCTCACCAATTCCGCAGTGATCGCGCACGTAATGAATATGGACGTGAGGACGAGAAGCAGTTTGTTTTTCCTGGTGAGTTCGAACATGGAGACAAAGTTAATTCAATTCGAGGAAGCGCTGGATCACTGTTCTAACCTTTTCCAGTTGAACATCCGTGATGCAATAAGGAGGCAATACATAAAGCACATTGCCGAGCGGGCGAAGAATAATTCCGTGCCCCGGAAAAAAATCGTGGATCCGGTCAGCGATCGGGTTGAGATATTCTGTTTGCCCTGCTGTTTTCAATTCAATCGCGAAAACTGCACCGCAACTTCTCGCGTCATTCACCTTCGCGTCAGCCGAAAATTCTTTCATCCATCCGGAAAATATTTTTCCGATCTCCCCTACCCGCTTCATCGTATTTTCCATCCCGAAAACTTCGAGCGAAGCCAGTGCCGCCATGCACGCTGTTGGATTTCCGGTATAAGAATGCCCGTGAAAAAAGGTTTTTGTTTTATCGTTCGTGATGAATGCGGAATGAATTTTATCCGTGCATAACGTTGCTCCGAGCGGAAAAAATCCACCGGTCAATCCTTTCGATAAACAAATGATGTCTGGCTTGTTTGTCAGAAAATCTGTGGCAAACATTTTTCCTGTCCGGCCGAAACCTGTCATCACTTCATCGGCGATCGTGATCACATTTCTCTTTCCGCACAACGCGATCATCTCATCAAGAATTTTCGCATCATACATGATCATTCCCGCAGCGCCCTGGATCAGTGGTTCGAAAATAAATGCCGCCGTATTTTCATCAATGGCTTTTTCCAGTGCTTTCAGCGCTCGCTCTTCCGAACCTTTTACCGGGACAGGAATATGAGCGACATCGAACAATAATTCTTCAAATGCGTTATTGAACACATTCCGTTCCGCCACCGACATTCCACCGAACGTATCGCCGTGATACGCGTTTTCGAATGCGATGAATTTGGTTTTTGGTTTTCCTGAATTGTGCCAGTATTGCAGCGCCATCTTAAGCGCGACCTCTACTGAAGTGGAACCGTCATCAGAATAAAAAACTTTTCCGCAGTGAGGGATCAACTGCAGCAATTGCTCCGCAAGAATGACCGCAGGTTTGTGCGTGTAGCCGGAAAAAATGGAATGCTCGAGTGTTTTGAGCTGATCTGAAATTCTCTTCGCGATGTGCGGATGCGCGTGCCCGTGTATGTTCACCCACCAGCTCGCGATGGCGTCGATGTATTCTTTTCCGTCTTCATCGAACAATAATGCCCCTTCTCCGCGAACGATCGTCACCGCTTCCTTTCCGTCAACTTGCGGCGTGAAAGGATGCCAGATACTGTTTTTGTCTCTATTGGAGAATGTCGTCATGGCTTTTGTACGAACTACGAAATGCACGAATTACGAACTACGAAAGCGCTAAGCATAATGATTGGTAAGAAACTTCCGTGATTGTAAGATTAGCGAATCTGTAATTGGCGTATTCGCCCATTTCGTAGTTCGTACTAAAGATTGTCCCTGAACTGCGCCGCATATTTCGACACGACCTCCTTGTTGATCACCGCTTCTTTGTTGATCCTTCCGATCAGTTTGTGCTTGCTGTAGGAAAGAATGATGTCTTCGGAAAGTTTGTGCGGAGGCCCGTTGAATACGAGTCCGGCTACAGGAATATTGCGGAAACGCAATGCATCAATGGAAAGGATGGAGTGATTGATGCTTCCGAGATAATTCTGAATAACGAGTACCACATCCGCCTGGAATTTGGTGATCATATCGACGATGAATTCTTTGTCGTTGAGCGGCACCATGATCCCGCCTGCTCCTTCGATCACAAGCGTATTCTGTGTGGATGGAAGCACCATTTTATCAATGGAGATCGGTGTTCCTTCCAGTTCGGCCGCTGCGTGCGGCGACATGTATTGCTTCAAAACAAAACTCTCGGGATGGATCACTGTTTTGGAATTGGAAACATACTTCCTGATCTTGTCTGAATCCGTAGAAAAATAACTTCCGGTCTGAACAGGTTTCCAGTAATCGGCCTGCAACGCTTCACAGATGATCGCCGACACCACCGTCTTTCCAACATCCGTTCCGATTCCGGTAATAAAATATTTTTTCATACAATAGGGGCGAGAGTCAGGAAGTAAATGTCGTAAATAGATCTGTTTCTGTCAATTTTACTTTTCAAGGGAGAGTTGTTGAATAAGTTTATCGATCTCCGCTTCTGAATTGAAACTGTGAATGATGATGCGGAGTCGTTCTTTTCCTTCGGGAACTGTCGGCGAGAGAATGGCGCGCACATCGAGTTTATCGGCCCTGCACCGATCCGCCACCGCTTTCACGTTTTCATTTCCGGGAATGATCAGTGTCTGGATCGGCGATCCCGACAACTCAACATTCAATCCTTTTCCCGCAACGTGTTCCCTGAAATACCGGACATTCGCAGAGAGTTTTTTTCTTTCTTCAGGATGCGCGGTAACGAATTCAACAGCAGATCGCATCACCAGGATATCGTGAACAGGCAGCGCGGTCGTGTAGATGAATGTACGCGCGAAGTTGATGAGATAGTTTCTCATTAATTCACTTCCGGCAACGAACGCTCCGTGACAGCCCATCGCTTTTCCGAATGTGTACAGCCGTACAAAGATCCGATCCTGCAAACCAAGTTCAACAGCCATTCCTTCTCCGTTCTTTCCCGACAGGCCCGTGCTGTGCGCTTCGTCCAGGATGAGTGAAGCATTTTTTTCTTCGCACAATTCAACAAGTTCTTCGAGCGGACAGGAATCGCCATCCATCGAGTAAACAGATTCGACAGCGACAAAAACATTTCCTTCGGCGCGATCCATCAATTCACGAAGGTGATGCACATCATTATGCCTGAAACTCCACGATTTCGCGTGAGAGAGGCGCATGCCATCGCGTACCGACGCGTGAATCAATTCATCGAAAAGGATCGTGTCTCCTTTTTTGGGAATACATCCGAAGATACCGCTATTGGCAGCGTAACCGGAATTGAAGAGCAGTCCGGCTTCTGCTTTGAAATGTGTGGCGAGAAATTTTTCTGTCTCCTCTGCGAAGGAAGAATTCCCGGAAAGCAATCTTGATCCGCCCGAACCATACAATTGTGCCTGTGTTACCGTGTTTTCTTTTGAGCGGACATAGGCAATGAATTCCGCGGAACGCGCAATGCCGAGATAATCATTGGAAGAAAAATCGGAGAAGGAGGGATCGGCTGGAATTAATTTGCGAAGAGAATTTTTCGCGGCCCGATCTTCCAGCGCTTCCTGCATGCGCTGCTGCACTGATGTTACGTGTATGCTCACTTATACGGATCGCTCATCGAAGGATCGATACGGATACCGATCATGCCGCTGTAGGTAAAAATGTTGTGCACGATCACTCCACCCGGATCCACTGCAGGATTCTTGAAATATTTGTATTCCGCCATTGGCTGAATGAAGAGAAAGATGCCGGGATACAATTGCACATCACCGACCGGGCTCAACGTGAAGAACAAACTATTTGCCAACGCGTCATTGCCGAAGAGATTAATGCGATCGACATTGTTGAAGCTGAAAAATCCAACACGGGCATTCGCACTCAGTGAGAATTTCCCTTTTGCATCGGGCCAGAACGGGAATTCCACCTGCGCGAAAATTTTGTCGAAGCGGAAACTTTCGTCGTAGATGATGACTTTACTCGTGGTGACCGTTTCTTTCAGTTCAAGTTTGGTGAGATAGAATTTTTCAAAATTCATTCCCAAACCGAGACGGAAATTCTGAACCGGGCAAAGCACATTCACATCGAGGAAAGATGTCGCATTGTTCGCCCTGAATTTGAATGAACCGGATTCAACCGAGCTTCCCGCTTTATCATAGATAGAAGTGCGCGAAAGGCTCGAATACCAGTACGCCTGTCCTACTCCGTAACCAAGCGACATGAAATACTTGTCCTTGTTCGCTACCGGTTCGGTGTACCAGTTCATTCTGAATTGCGCGTTCAGTTCTCCAAAAAGGAAAACGACCAGTGCGATAAGGAGTAGGTTTTTTTTCAATGGGTCAGTTTTCAGATGAGGTTAACTGAACTTTTGGTTTGCCGTATTTGAACGCTTTGCGCGAATGCAAACCGAGCTCATCGAGCAACTGTTTGTCTTCGTTGAAATCCGGATTTGGTGTGGTGAGCAATTTATCGCCTGCGAAAATGGAATTCGCGCCGGCAAGAAAACACATGGCTTGTGCTTCGGGTGAGAAACTCATTCTTCCTGCAGAGAGACGAACAACAGATCCGGGCATCACAATTCGTGTGACGGCGACCATGCGGATCATTTCCCACGATGAAACCGTTTGCTGATCTTCAAGCGGCGTTCCTTCCACCGGAACAAGCGCGTTGATCGGAACGGATTCCGGATGCGGTACAAGTCCGCTGAGTGTTTTCAGCATGCCAAGACGATCGTCAATGGATTCTCCCATACCGATAATTCCTCCCGAGCAGATGGTCATTCCCGCTTTGCGGACATTATCCAGCGTGTTCAGGCGGTCTTCGTATGTTCTCGTCGTGATGATCTCATTATAGAATTCAGCTGATGTATCGAGGTTGTGATTGTAAGCGTACACACCGGCATCAGAAAGTTTCTGCGCCTGTTCTTCGGTGAGCATTCCCAGTGTGCAGCAGACTTCCATTCCTTCTTTGTTGATGGCTTTCACCATTTCGATCACGGTATCGAAATCACGATTGTCGCGCACTTCCCGCCACGCCGCACCCAGGCACATGCGTGATGCTCCGCCCTGCTTTGCGTTCTGCGCCGCTTCCACCACTTCTTTCACGGGAAGCATTTTGTGCACTTTCACATTGGTGTTGTATTTCGCCGACTGCGGGCAATACCCGCAATCTTCGCTGCATCCACCTGTTTTGATGGAAAGAAGAGAACTCACCTGCACTTCACTTGAATCGTGAAATTGACGATGAACCATTGCTGCACGATGTACCAATTCCAGCAACGGTGTATTGTAAAGATCAAGAAGTTCCGCGCTGGTCCAGTTATGACGTATGTCCTTCATAGATTTTGCCTCTTTTCAAAGATAGGAAAATACCGGTAAGCTCAGGCACAGGAAGTTGAGCTGTTGAAAGATGGGGGGAATTGTTGGTATTTCATGAATGCTGCCAAACATTTGGATTAATTTCGCGCCCATGAGAATCGACATCATCACCGTATTGCCCGATCTGATCCGGAGTCCGCTGGAACATTCCATCCTGAAGCGGGCGCAAAGCAAAGGAATAGCGGAAGTGCACGTGGTGAATCTGCGCGATTTCTCCAATGACAAACACAAGTCGGTCGACGATTACGCTTTCGGTGGCGGCGCGGGAATGGTGATGAAGATCGAACCGATCGCGAATTGTATCGAACATCTGAAAAGTGAACGCACGTATGATGAAGTGATCTACATGTCGCCCGACGGAGCGATGCTGGATCAACCGATGGCCAACCGGATGTCGACGCTGAAAAATCTGATCATTCTGTGCGGACATTACAAGGGCGTGGACGAGCGTGTGCGGGAACATTTCATCACCAAAGAGATCTCCATTGGCAACTACGTTCTGTCTGGCGGAGAACTTCCTGCATTGGTTTTAACAGATGCTATTATCAGATTGATTCCCGGAGTATTAAATGACGAAACTTCAGCCCTATCCGATTCCTTCCAGGACGGACTTTTAGCACCACCGGTCTATTCCCGTCCGGCCGAATTCCGTGGTTGGAAAGTTCCCGAAATTCTGTTGTCGGGCCATGAAGAAAATATTCTCAAATGGCGGCATGAGGAATCGTTGAAGCGGACAAAGGAACGCCGCCCGGGATTGTTGGGTGAATAAAGCTGTTTTGTATTGACAAAAACCCTATATTTGCCGTCCATTTCAAAAACTAAATCGTCATGAATCTCTTACAATACGCTGAGTCGCAGTTGGCAATAAAGACAAATCACCCTGCTTTCAAAGGTGGTGATTCCGTAACCGTGCACTACAAGATCAAAGAAGGTGATAAAGAACGTATCCAGCAATATACAGGCGTTGTGCTCCAGCGTCGCGGACATGGGCCGGTAGAAACATTCACTGTCCGCAAAATGTCGAATGGTGTTGGTGTTGAACGTATTTTCCCTCTGAATTCTCCTTTCATCGAGAAGATCGAAATGAAGAAAAAAGGTGTTGTTCGCCGTGCACGTATCTTCTACCTGCGTAATCTCACAGGAAAGAAAGCACGTATCCAGGAAAAACTCCAGTCGAACGAAGCTCCGGAAACTCCTGCAGAAGCTTAATCAGTTTTCTCACAAACACGAAAGCCTGTTCAGTAATGAGCGGGCTTTTTTTGTGGGGTGCGGATCACGGATGATACGGATCTGTGTGATGATCGCCTGTGGTGATAGAAAATATTGCTCATAACTTTTACTTCAATATCACGCTCCGGCAACAATTATTCAATAATGCTTACATAGTTTTACTGCAGAAAGAATGGTGAAATCCTTGAAGCGCCAACAACGTTTGTTCAGCTGAAACCATCATTCCCGAAATTCTCAAATTCCAGCAGAAAATGAGAATGAAGTCGCTCTTCGCAGTTATTCTGCCGACACTGCTTTTTCACTATTCCTTTTCACAGGCAAGCCTCACTGCACTCGCCACCACCTATTCACAGGATTTCAATTCGCTGCCCAATGCAACGGACGGATCGATCCTTGCCACGTGGACCAACAACAGCACTCTTCCCGGATGGTACGTGCTCGAAAATTCAACTTCGGCCACGCAACCGATGATCGAAGCATCAACTGCAAGCATGAACAACACCGGGCACGCATACATCGTAGCTTCCGGGGCCGACAGAAGCCTTGGTTCACGTCCCTCCGGAACAACAGGAACAATTTTCGTTGGATGCCGCCTGAAGAACAATACCGGATCGACGATCACTTCGCTTTACGTCGATTACTACGGTGAACAATGGTCGATCGCGGAGAATCAAGCGAACGTGAATACCAATTCATTTTCTTACCAGGTGGGAACTACTGTCACGAGTCTGACCGCCGGAGCGTGGACGAATGTTCCTGCTCTTGATTTTACGCAGATCTACACGAGCAGCCAGAGTGCGGGAATGGGCGGATCTGCCTGCGCAGGAAGCAGCAGTCAGTGCCTGGCGCTGGATGGAAATCTTTCTTCGAACAGAACGCACATCACCGCGTGTATCACTGTCACGATCAATGCCGGCGACGAGATCATGCTGCGCTGGACCGATCTGAACGATGCGGCGAATGATCACCACCTTCAATACGACGACGTACAGGTGACGCCCTATAATGTTTCCTGCGCAACCGTTCTACCGGTCGATCTTCTTTCATTCATTGGAAAAAAAGAAGGGAACACCATCCGTCTCGATTGGTCAACTGCTTCCGAAGAGAATAATGATCATTTCACGATCGATAAAATGACTCCATCCGGAGAAATGAGTCAGCTCGCAATTGTGAATGGAAATGGAACGACAGCGTTTGAATCCGATTACCTGGTCTACGATGAGCAGCCGATTGACGGTTACAATTATTACCGCCTCACACAAACCGATTATAACGGCGTTTCGAAAACGTATCCGTGGATCGCTGTCAATTTTGATGCGGCAGATAATTCCAGGACAGCACACGTGTGGAGATCAAGCGATGGAATTTCGTATTCTGTTTCAGGATGGAATTCAGAGATCCGGATGATCATTTACGATGCAACCGGAAGAATAATTTCTGAAAAAGAAATAGCAGATGATGCCCAGTCTTCCGTTACACTTCCCGCTACCGGAGGCGGATTGATCCTGGTTGAATTCACGGACGGAACGACAACTATCACGGATAAGATCATTCTGTGATCAGCAATTGCACGCCTTCCGTTGAATTCCCGAACGCATCTTCGAGCATCGGAATGAAGTCGTTTCCGGATTTCAGGTAATACGGAATGAAATTCTCAAAACGTTCCTGCAGCTTTCCATCGGGCAATAATTTCTCGCGCGTCTTGCGCAACTGGTTCACCGATGTTTCCATTTTCAGTTTCGCCGCGCGCAGCATTTTTCCTTCGAGCGTTTCGATCGCTTTCATCTGTTTCTGCAATTCGGCATCAACAGCCGCGCCGAGTGTCGGATCCTGCAGCACGACTTTCTTTCTCAGCTGCTCGTAAGCGAACCTGATCTGGATCCGTTCATCTTCCAATGCAATTTCGTCTCCTGAATTATTCTTCACGAAGAAAGAAATGCTTTGATCGATATCATCAAAAATATTCTCGACCGGCAAACCGGAACGTTCCCATTTCTCCAGTGAATTTCTGTCGGCGATCAATGCGCAATTTCTCGGAACGAGGATCGGGAACAAAACGCCGGTCGTTTTGAAATGTTCGAGATATTCCAGCCAGTAAGAAAGTTCTCCAGGTCCACCGACGTAGGCAATATTCGGAAGGATCATCTGCTGGTATAACGGACGCAACACGACATTCGGGCTGAAGTTTTCGGGATGCGCCTCGATCTCTTTCAGTAATTCCGATTTGGTGAAATTCATCTTTCCGCCCGCGGTGAAATATTTTCCGTCCTTCTCCTCTATCCTTTCGCGCAATCCATTGCCCATGAAAAAAAGATTGATCTTACGCGGATTCACCTGCGCGTGATAGCCGAGCAGGATCAGTTCGGATGAAGAAGCGTTCACCGTTTTTTCAGCGATCGCCTGTTCCACATCTCTGCACATCATTCCGGCGAATTGCTTTTTCAATTCAGGATTATCTCCATCGAGAATGAAAATTCTTCCATTGAACAACTCGTGCACGAATTCACGCGTGGCCTGTGCGAGTGTTCTGCCCGGGCGGTATGCGCGTGAGATCTTTTCAAACAACTCATCGGCGTGAACAGAATTGCCGATGATGACTTTCAATTCCTCCAGTACCTTTTTCAGTGAATCTGTTTTCAATCTTCCGACAGGTCCGCTCGAAACGAGTTCCCATTTCAGTTTTTTTCCGAACAGGTTCACTTCCGCTATTTCTTCGAAATCGTGATCCTCCGTTGCCATCCAGTAAACCGGAACAGCGGGAATATTTTTTTCTGAGAGTTCGGCAGCAAGTTTGATGGTGGAGATGATCTTGTAAATGAAATACAGCGGACCGGTGAAAAGACAGAGCTGGTGGCCCGTGCAAACCGTGACGGTATTTTTCTCTGAAAGTTTTTTCAGCAATGCAGCATCAGGAGAAATTCCGGTTTGTGTGTATTGCGCGGAAATAACTTCCACCAATGATTTTCTTTTTCCTTCATCGAAAGACAATGATGAATTCGCAAGGAATCCCGCATCATTATCCGGCTGATCGTAGAATTTCCTCAGCTTCTCATCTTCCCTCACATAATCGAGGAACAGATCCGGGAATTGGCCGGTACGTTCGAAGGGAATGACCTGGGAGGAAAATTTCATCGGGACAAAGGTAACTCTTACCACAACAGAAATCCGCCACAGATTTCACTGATTTTCACAGATTCTTTTCAAGCAGCATCAGCTTCACCTTCAGAATTGCGGCAACCGTAAGCGAATCCTTGATCTTTCCTTCACACACCAATTGATACGCATCTTCGAATGGCATTTTGATCACGCGAAGGTCTTCATCCTCCTCCGGTTCCGCTTCTCCGAATTCCAGGTCTTCGGCGAGAAAGAGGTAACAATATTCATCCGTCGCCGAATTACTCAAATGCATTTCCTGGATGAGTGTCCACTTCTTTGCAATGATTCCCGTCTCTTCTTTCAACTCACGCTTTGCCGATTCAATTGAAGCCACGCCGATCTTTCCGCCGCCTTCCGGAATTTCCCAGGTGTATTCTTCCATCGGGTAACGATACTGCCCGACAAGCCATGTGTTCTTATTTTCATCGAGCACAATGATCCCGATCGCGAGATTCTTGAAATGGACGACAGAATAAATTCCGGGATGCCCATTCGGATTCGTCACATCATGCTTCGTCACACTGATCCACGGCGATTCATACATCAATTCGGATGAATGCGTGATCCACGGATTTTCTTTGGAGGAATCGGGAAGTTCAGCCATGTCAGTTCGGTTTCGCGAATTCCATTTCTTTCAGAAGATATCCGGCGCCCGCATATTTGTCGATGATGAACAAGGTGTAACGCACATCGAGTGTGATATTCCTGCAAACTGTCGGATCATAATTCACATCACTCATTGTTCCTTCCCAGCAGCGATCGAAATTCGTTCCGATGAGATCGCCATTCTTATCCAGCACCGGGCTTCCGGAGTTTCCCCCGGTGGTGTGATTGGAAGCGATGAAGGATGTGTGAAGCGTTCCGTCTTTATCAGCGTACGGGCCGTAATCCTTCGCGAGCCACAATTGTTTCAGTCGTGCCGGAACAGCATAGTCGAGACTGGTGGAATCTTCTTTCTGGAAAACGCCATCCAGCGTGGAATACCACTTGTAAACGACGCCATCTTTCGGCGAATATTCATCGATCTTGCCGAACGCGACACGCAGCGTGGAATTCGCATCGGGATAATATTTTTTCTCGGGACACACTTCCATCAGCCCTGCCATGTACAATCGCTGCAAACGCGTGATCTCGTTATTGCGGCTCGTCCATCCAGGAAGGATCACTGCATAATAATAACTGTAGAGATTCTCCACACGCTGGAACAACGGATCATTTTTTATTTTTTTCCAGTCAGAATTCTTCCAGTTCAGAATGAGCGAACGCACTTTTGCCGAATCGATGAACATGGATCTTGAAAAGAGCTGATCGAAATATTTTTTCCAGTCGCCTTTGTATTTTTTGTTGGCTTCACGGAACATGAATGGAAAACTGTTCCGCACGGTCACTTTCTTCCCTTTGGGATTCGTGACCGTATTGAACGAGGTGAGCGAAGTATCAATTCCTTTCCAGACGGAAGCGAACATCGCAGCAGCTGTCACTTTATCCACGTTCAGATCATAATCCTTGTAGAATGAAAAGAATGCATTATACAGATCGTTCCGCTGTTTGGTGATCACTTTCACATCGGGCGTGTCTTTTGCGCTTTCCATTGCCAGCGTCCCGAAACTATAGGCGAATCGAATGAGTTCCACCTGGAAACATCCTTCACTGAAAAAATCGAGCGAGCGTTGCCATTGGTAAATATCCTTGTGGAGTGAATCCATTTTCGGAAGCAGATCGCCGTATTTCGTTTTGTAAAGCGGGTTCGCGTTCACGCGCGTCATGAACTCATCTTCCTTTTTCTTTTTCTCGGCGATCGCGTCTGCATTCTTCAATCCCAGCATTTCGCCCTGCCATTTCTTCCACGCATTCGCCGCGCCATTCCGCTTCGCCGCATACTTGATGCGGATCGTATCATTGGACAACATCGACTGTTCCATGATGTTGATGCGTTGCGTGCGCAGATCCACTTTGAGCGGATCAGAAACATTCTCGATGAGATTCACTCCATACGAAGTGAGATACTCTGTTGTCTTTCCCGGAAAACCGTACACCATCGTGAAATCATTCTCTCCTACTCCATTCGCATTTATCTTAAAGAATTTCTTCGGCGTATACGGAACATTGTCTTTGGAATATTTCGCCGGCTTGTTGTCTTTGTCGACGTAAATGCGGAACAAAGAAAAATCGCCCGTCTGTCGGGGCCACACCCAATTGTCTGCATCACCGCCGAAATCGCCGATCTGGTACGCGGGCGCACCCACCATGCGCACATCCGTGAATGTTTGCGTGATGAACATGTAGTATTCATTTCCATAATAGAACGCACGAACAAATGCGTCGAGCCCGTCTTTTGTATTTTCCTTTTCGATCGCTTTTGCATTCGCACTAACGAGCGCGATCCTTCTTGTTTCGCTTGTGGTATCATACACACCAGCGAGAACTTTCGCCGTCACATTTTCCATACTTACAATGAATGTCACGGTCAATCCCGGGCAAGGTAATTCTTCATCCTGCTTCATCGCCCAGAAACCATTGGTGAGATAATCATTCTGCACCGTGCTGAAATACTGGATGTAGGAAAATCCGCAATGATGATTCGTGAGCAATAATCCTTTGGAAGAAATTAATTCTGCTGTGCATCCGCCTCCGAATTGACACACGGCATCTTTCAGGCTGGAATGATTGACACTGTAAATATCATCGGCCGAAAGTTTCAATCCGCGCGCCTGCATATCCGCGAAATTCTGATCGAGTAAAGCAGGGATCCACATTCCTTCATCAGCCCGGAGCCTGGAGTTTGGAGTGAGGAGAATAAGAAGGAAAAAAAGTAAACGTTTCATTCAGTAGAAAATTGATCAGACAAAGATACGGTCGGTGAACGTTTGCTGGCAGATCGAAGGCAATGAAATTATGCAGCAGGATGCTTTTCCGGCTTCGCTGCATGATTCATCCGCTTCACATAGATCTTGATGCCCATCACAAGATTCACGATATACAGCACGTAGCTCACGGACGGATAAATGAACGCGAATACAATTCCGATGGCGTAAATGAGATTGATCCAGAAAAAAAGCGGCAGTTGTAATTTGTAGAATTCATCTTTGAAATGTTCATTGGTGAGATGCTTATGCCGGTAGAGATACATCAGCATGAAAAATGACAACAAGTTCACCACGATGAGATTGATCCCATAGATCGTAAGCGGTAAGGGTCCGTACGGGAATTGCCCGAGCAGTGCGGTCGGAAATGGCATGACACTGATCAAAAGCAGCAACAGCATGTTCAGTCCGACAAAATTTCCATCAACAAGTTTGATCCTGTCAAAATAGAAATGGTGGCCGATCCAGTAAAGTCCGATAAGTGCGAACGACATGATGTAAGCAAGGAACTTAGGCCAGAGCTGGATGAGCGTGACCGGAAGAGCATCGTAGTGGGTAATGGTCGGGATTGCAATATTCAGCACGAGAAGTGTGATGACGATCGAGAAAACTCCGTCGGAAAATGTTTCTAAGCGGGATTTGTTCATGGCGTACGAATATAGACAAGAGACATGAGACTGTGAGACG
>DATJEX010000200.1:0-3642 GCA_035496135.1 Bacteroidia bacterium | reverse complement strand
CGATCTTACAAATGTGTGCCGGCATTTTTCACCGTATCCACTTCCATCATCAATTGCATTCTCCGCTTACGCACATTCGAATGCGTGGAATTCCGGTCTTCGTAATTATCATCGGAATAGATCGGGTCCACTTCTTTCATGAAATAGCCCGTGGGAATGGTCATGTAATCGTGATTGAAAAATGTTGTGTCGAAAGTAATATCATCGAAAGGCAAATCGGAATAATCGAGCACGTCGAAGGAACGCAAAGCTTCTTTTGCGCTGTAAGGCGATTTTTTGTAAAGCTCAAATCCTAATTGATCGGCTTCCAATTCCTGTTCCTGGTTGTAGGAATAGTAAGAAGAAAGCAGAAGATAAGTAGGCGTAGTATTGCTGTGCTCTTTCAGCTCTTCGCGGTTGAGATAACCTTTCAGCATGTGCTGGTTGCGGTAATGCGTGATCTCGTGGCAGAGAATGTACGCGAGCTGTGCTTCATTCTCCAATTGTGCCAACAATCCAACCGTGATGATGATCGTTCCGGTCGCCGAAGTGAACGCATTCGGATCAGCATCCTTGTAAACGTAAAAATGAAGCTGGCTTCTCGTTGCTGAATCATTCTTCAGGACTTCATCGCCTACACGCTGCACATAATCGCTGAGTGAATCATTGAAAAGTATCCAGCCCGAGAACATGCGTTGCTGAGAATAATAGCTCATCTCCCGCATGAAATCCTGCTCTGCAGGTGAAACGGGATCTCCGGCGGCATCACGTCGTGCGATCTGCGCGTCCACCACGGTGTGACTTGCACAACGGTATAATTCGGGCATCGGGCCGCTCGGAATAAGCGGAGCGAGGCTCTGTGCGCTGAGCATTTGTACAGCGAATACAGCTATGAGGAGAAGAAATTGACGCATGGGCGGAAGATTGATCATATGATGTACGGAACGCCTCGGGCAGAGTTGCGTATTTAACGTTTATTGGAATAATGCTTTCAGTGATGAAAAGATACGTCTAAAAGATGATTTTCAGAAGGGAATTCCATAAGCGGTCAGGCAATACCCTTAAGCGAACCATTCCCACTGAATAAACGCCCGATCTGCTTTTCTATTGCAGGATCCACCTCCAGCTGAGGCGCATGATGTTTTTTTATTCTTGCGTCGATGACGATCGGCCCGCGGCAGCCCCAGTGTTTGTTCTCCGTGAATTCATCCACGCCGAAAATGTCATGCGATGGGTTGCTCTTCGTGAATGTTACCCAAAGCCAGTTGTTCAGTGATGAAGCGCAGAATGCCGGATCATCCACAACCGTGATCAGAACGATGCCTTTTGTTTTTTCTTTCTGTGAGAATAATTTTTCAGAAAGACGTTTCATCTCATTCGCGGTTGTCTCCGCATCAATATGTTTTGAAGTTTTCAGTGCAATGATCCCCGGCAGAATGAGTTTTGCTTCTGAAAAACCATCGGGCCATTCCATTGCAGGAAGTTCATTCGCCAGTTCACGTTTCTTTTCTCCTGCCGCAGCGATCACTGCTTTCGATCCGCTGTTGAGGGAAGTTCCGCTGTAGTCGAGTGTGTCGATGCTCGTTTTTGTCTGGAAATGCAGGTCGCGCGTGGTGTCGATACGCTCGAGCACATGTTTGAAGAATGCAGGAATATCTTTCGTTGATAATTTTTCCGAATCCTGTTTTGAAGCGATGAAAAGATATTTCGCCAGCGAAAGTTGTCCTTTGCCGAGAATGTGATTGGCGATGGTGAGGATTTCCGAAGGTTTTTTATCCGTGCTGTAAGGCGTGTACCGTTCACTTCCGATCGCGAGTAACAACGGATGAACTCCGGCCGCATCCACCGCGTTCACTTCATGCAAGCCTGGGATTTCTATGCTGATCGCTTTTCCCGCAAGATCATGCACAAGCGACCCGAAGAGCGTGTCTTCCTGTGGTGGACGGCCCACGACTGTGAACGGCCAGATCGCATTTTTGCGGTGATACACTTTGTGCACGCGCATCACGGGAAAATCATGCTTGAGCGAATAATATCCGAAGTGATCTCCGAATGGCCCTTCGGGTTTGTTTTCCCCGGGAAATAATTCACCCGTGATCACAAAATCGCAATCACCGAGAATGGTGTAGCCGTCTTTTTCGCCATAGCGCACACGCCGCTGCCCGAGTACACCTGCGAAAGTCAATTCGGAAATTCCTTCGGGCAAAGGCATCACCGCGCCGAAGGTGAGTGAAGGTGGTCCGCCAACGAAGACAGAAACTTTCAGTGGTTTTCCTTTTGCATTCGCTTTGGTTTGGTGAATTCCGATTCCCCGATGCAGCTGGTAATGCATTCCGACTTCTTTATCCGGCACATAATCATTACCGCTCAACTGCACGCGATACATTCCTGTGTTGGAATTTTTTATTCCCGGCGCATCCATGTCTTCGGTATAAACGATCGGAAGTGTGATGAAAGCTCCTCCGTCCATTGGCCAGTGTTTGATCTGCGGAAGATCACTCACCCGGATCTCGTTCGCGATAGAAGGTAAAGAGGATGTGTGTTTTGGAACAGCCTTCATTGCTGAAAATGCTGTTCCTATATTCCGGAAAGGATGACGCAGCACTTCCATCGGATCGGTCCTCAGTTTGATGAGTTTCTGCACTTCTTCAATGGAATTCCTGAACATGAATTCAACGCGCTCTTTCGTTCCGAAAATATTGCATGCTGCGCGGAACTTACAACCTTTCACATTTTCAAAAAGCAATGCAGGTCCGCCCGCTGCATGCACGCGAAGGTGAATGGAAGCCATCTCGAGGTTGGGATCCACCTCTTCTTTCACACGCACCAGGTGGCCGTGTTTTTCGAGATCAAGAAGGCATGCTTCGAGTGACGGATAATGCATCGGGTAAAGTTATCTTTTTCACTGGAGAATAAACTTCCGGGCAAACACATTTGTACTACATTTGACGCATGATCGGGCGATTCAGAAAATTCCTTTTCATTACCGCGGTTTTCGCCGGCAACTTCATCCACGCACAGGATCATATCGCCGATAGTCTTAACGCCCTGCTGAAGAATGCGAAGGAAGATACCAATCATGTGAACCTGTTGCTTTCGCTCGCGGACCATTATAAAGCAACGGACGAAAAAAAGTGTTTTGATTACGCCGTCGAAGGAACCACGCTGGCCAAGAAACTGAATTTTACAAGAGGAATTTACCGCGGTTACCAGTTCCAGGGTTTTGCTTACCAGCTGCACGGCGATCTTCCGAATGCGTTGAAATATTTTACCGAAGGAGTGAAATATGCGGGGAATGATATGTACTCCATCGGTGTAGCCGCGTTGTATACGCGCATTGGTTACGCAGATCTCAATACGGGTAAAACGTCTGACGGGATCGCGGCATTCCTTACTGCCGAAAGGATCGTGGATTCGCTGAAGGTTTGCGGAATGGGAAGTGATGTATACCGCGGATCAGGATCAGCTTATTCTTCTATCGGTGAATACACGATCGCCACTTCGAAATTCATCCGTTCGCTGGATTATGCGGAACAATGTGGCGACCAGGAAGACATCGGTTATGGTTACGTTTATCTCGGCAACAATCACGAAGCGCAGAAGGATTATGATCATGCGCTCGATGATTTCCGGAAATCGCTTTCCTGTTTCGTTAAGGCGAAG
>DATJEX010000199.1:0-4472 GCA_035496135.1 Bacteroidia bacterium | reverse complement strand
TACAGTCATACAATTTCAGCGCGTGAAATTCATCTTTCAGTTTCGCCGGAAGTTTCAGTAATGCGAATTGCTGGTATTCACCCTTATCATCTTTCGTTCCCTGAAGGATCTTCATCTCCTCGGGTGTAGGATCGGTCCACGGTTTTTTCGGAAGAAATGCTCTTTTGAAACAAGGCATTCCGTTTATCTCTTTCACTTCTTCAATTCCGCTGCTCAATGAAATGTGCCCGGTCAATGGTACTTCGCCATAGATCCTGATTCCCGCATCTATTCTTGGATTGGACATGAGCAAATATAATTGGTTTGCCTCATGCAAAAATGATCGTGGTCAGCACAGACTTTTGTTAATGCCAGAAAGCATAACTGATCAGTATCGCCGCAACGATCCCGCACAAGTCGGCGACCAGTCCTGCCCCAATGGCGTAGCGCGTTTTCTTTATTCCTACCGAACCGAAGTAAAGTGCAACGATGTAAAAGGTCGTGTCGCCCGACGCGTACATTACGGATGATAGTTTTCCAACAAACGAGTCGGGACCGAAATGGTCTTTGTTGATGAGATCGGCCACCAATCCCTGCGTTCCGCCTCCGCTCAATGGTTTCATGAAAGCAACCGGAAGCGTTGGTGTAAAATCAGTATTCACACCCATTTTATGAAAGCACCAGTCGAATCCCGCGACGAGATAATCCATCGCGCCGCATGCCCGGAAAACGCCAATCGCCAGTAACATGGCGACGAGATAGGGAATGATCTTTACAGCGGTACTGAATCCTTCCTTCGCTCCGTCAATGAAAGTAGAGAATACATTGAGTTTCTTCACGACTCCTCCTGCAATGAAAATAATGATCACGGAAAATAAAATGAAACTGCTTTCTACATTGGAAACGATCGTTCTTCTTTCTGGCGTCATGTGCGTGAATGACCAGATCATGAATCCGACAAGCGCAGTAATTCCGAGCAGCCACGACAGTAGAACCTTATCGAGCAATTTTATTTTTTGTTTGATCGCAACAGCAATGAGTCCGCCGAGCGATGCGAAATAAGAAGCGATCATGATGGGAACAAAAACACAGGAAGTATCGGACGATAGTGCCGATGCGCGTAAAGCAAGAATACTCACCGGGATCAAACAGAATCCTGCGGTGTTCAACGCGAGGAACATGATCATGGAATTACTCGCCGTTTCTTTATCGGTGTTGAGGTCCTGCATCGATTTCATCGCCTGCAGCCCGAGCGGAGTTGCTGCATTCCCGATCCCCAGCATATTTGCAGAAAAATTCAGGATGATGTGTCCGTGCGCTTCGTGTCCTTTGGGAATTTCAGGGAATAATTTCCGGAAGAAAGGCCCCACAATTCTCGAGAGAAAACGGATCGCGCCCGCTTCCTGTCCCACGCGCAGGATGCCCATCCACATCGTGAGCGCACCCGTGAGCCCGAGCGCGACAGTGAATCCAGTTTTTGCGGAATCAAATGTTCCGTTCATCATCGAGGTGAAGACTTCCGTGTCGCCTAGAAAAATGAGCTTGACGAGGGCGACAACGAATGCGATGAGGAAAAACGCAACCCAGACGTAATTGAGAACCATTTACGAAAAGTAATCAGTTGTCGGTTGTCAGTCGTCAGTTGCTGCCGGATGTTACAACCATGATGTTGTGAATATCTGTCGCGCGACGACTCCGAATGAGATTTCAGTTCTATCGGAAAAGATCGCCAACAGCCAGCAGCGCCACATCCTTCATCCTCGATAATTCGTCGGCATGTTCTTTCAGTAATTTTTCACCGATCTCATTTTTGAGATGAATGTCCAGCGGATCATCGGCATATCCGACCATCACATAAACTTTATTCTCGGTATAAGAAACAGCAATAGCACTTGCGTACAAACGATCCATCTCCGCCAAACTTTTTCTCCTGTTCTCTGAAATTATTCTTGTTGCAAGTTTCGGATCGGTGGTGTACACATTGAAACGCGAATCAAAATCGGGATCACCCGATTCAAATTTCGCGATGTGATGCGCTTTGGAATATTTCTGATCGGTGAGCAAAGCCCACTCATCGGTTTCGCCCGAAGCTTTTTTCTTTTTCGGAAAGACCCACACTTCGCAGGGAAAGATCACGGGGCAATGCACGCGATAGAAATAACCATAAAAATGATTGGTCGGAATTTCCCGCTGAATGACAGCGCCTGTGCGCGGATCGCGATTGGAAGATGATTCAGACTGCAACGTGATCTGGTAAACTTCGGCGACCACTTTTCCGGCGGGCCCGAAAAGATAATCTTCGCGTGCGATCCGATTTGCTTTGTCGCGGAACAAACCACTCTTGCGGATATCTTCATTCATCAACCGGTGTGAAGAAGCAAAAACCCAGCCCGGGAGAATATGCGGCACGACACGGCGCAGCATCATGCGTTTGTATTTGTAGGAAAGCGAATCGCGATCGGGGAATTTGAAGGTGATCCACGCGACAAAACCGAAGAATCCGAGCACGGCAACCAGCATGATGACGTAGGGCCAGACACTATTGCCGTATTCAGCCATCTCGATCACGCCGCCCATAATGCCCATTACCGCAAGAAAAAGAGTGGAGGCGATGATCCAGAGCGCAGGTTTCCGGCGGAGAATAATGCGCTGCTTTTCGAGCTTGTGGAGTTTTTCCTGCTCTTCTTCTGTGAATAGGGAGAAGTATGTGCGTTGTGCTGACATGGGTCTTGTAGGGGCAGAAAGGTAATCAATCCACCTGCTGCTGACAAGTACATTTACAAACAGAATTACTTGAATAATCGGTCGCGCAGATTCAGAAACGGACGTTCGATCAGGAATGATAAAATTATTCCCATGATCAGCGCGAGTGGCAGATACAGGAAGAAGGATGTTTTATCGTCCAGTACATAATGCAGGATGATGTTTTTCGCCGTCAGGTGCCAGAGATAAATAGAGTAGGAATGAATACCGATAAAACGAAAAATCTGACCGGGCCAGGACAGGAATGGTTTCTTCAATGGGGAAGTATCCGGTATCGGCTGAATGGCGAGTAATAATAAAATTCCCCAGCCGAGATTTACACTCGACAATCCGAAAGTATTCATGATATAAGTTCCGCCGCCAAAGAAGAAACCGGGGAGAACAAGCAGAAGGCAAATGAATGCAAATAGAAATTTATTTTTGAGGAACCATTTGTAGAAATTGGTGAAATAATACAGGTAAGAACAGAAAACTCCGATGATAATTCCATCCATTCTTAAGTGTGTCTGGCTGAAGGGAAAAAAGTCTTCGGTCCGGTGTGGCCAGGAGACCTGTAACCGCATCAGGAAAGTGGCGATAAGGATAATGATAAATGAAATGATCATGAATGGACGGTTCTCGATCTTTCTTGTTCTTATACAAATGGGAATGAACAGCGCCAATGCAAAATAAAAATGCTCTTCCACCGCGAGCGACCACGTGTGATCCCAGATATGCGGGAGATAAGTCTGCAGGTAAAAAAGTTCGGGAAGCAATTCGCTCTGCTTGTAGAACGTTTTTGTTTGCCAGTAATAAATTGCAACGGAAACAGCGACAAAAATGTAGTAAGCAGGGTAAATTTTGAATCCACGCCGGATGAGAAATCTCCCGATGCGTGCTTTTCCGGTCTTGAGATATTCGCGGAACAACAATCCGGAAACGAGAAATCCGCTGAGGACAAAGAAGAGGTCGACACCGAGCCATCCGAATCCCGTGATGAAATTGTTCCAGTCGCCATGCCGGAAGATCACCAGCAGAATAGCAATTCCGCGGAGCAAGTCAAGTCCGCCTATCCGGAATTCTTTTTGCACGGTTACGAATGTAGATTGTTTTTGGGAATTCAGGCAGTGTATCAGTTTGAAGTGGTGTCAGTGTTTTATAACCTGACACTGGCTCGTGCGGAGGCTCAAACTGATACACTGCCCGACCTTTTGGTTAAGGATGGTCTGAAACGATAAACCGCCGTGCGTTTGTCGCCGGACATCTCCAGTAATTTATTTTCCACCCCCTCTTTCAGATCGCGGCTGGCGGTAGCAGGTGAAATATGTTTGAAATGACGGAGATAATCTTTCCTTGTGAAATTCTTTTTTCCGAATATTCCGAATGCATTGGACAAACGGTCGGATGAAGTAAGCGTTACATTCTGTGAATGCAGAACGGAACTCAAAGCTTCTTCGATTATCCCGAGCATGAATTCGACGAAGAATGTAGAATTCTCCGCCTTATCGGATCTCGAAAGCGCTTCGTAGTACTTCTGCTGTTTTTCTTTGATGATCGATTCAAGCGGAAGAAATTTAAACACCGGGTACTTGTCTTTCAGGATCACCGTTTGCCACAATCTCCCCATTCTTCCGTTTCCGTCAGTGAAAGGATGAATGAATTCGAGCTCATAATGAAACACACAACTTTTGATGAGCAGTTGTTCTTTGTCTTTTGCGAGATAAGTGAATAATTGTTTCATGAGCGGATGT
>DATJEX010000198.1:0-13008 GCA_035496135.1 Bacteroidia bacterium | reverse complement strand
TCGGTGAATTGATCATGGCTGACGTGATGACTCTCGCAGAAACACCACTCACCAGTTTGTTTTTTCTTATTTCATCCGTTAACGATTGTCCGTTGGCAATCGTCAATTCCGGCGCAAGATCAGAAGGGAAAGACGGATCGTGGATCTGGATATGTGAAAGCTCGGTCTCGATGGAAGTGCGGATGTGTTCTTTGTACAGTCCCCACGAAAATGAAGTGGCGAACATTCCTGCCCACAAACCAATCGCGACAGAAAGTGCGATCAGGATGCTGCGCATTCGGTTTCTCCAGATATTTCTCCACGCGATCTTCAGTATCATGACTCAGCTGTTGATGGCTTTGATCACGCTCAGTCGGGCGATCTTTACGACAGGATAAATGGAAAGAATGATGGCGATGGAAAAAACAATGTAGGCCTGCGAAGTGAAATTTTCCGGCGCTGTTGAGGTCGGCATCACTGCTTCCAGTCCGAAACTTTCGTACGCCTTTGCAATATTTCCGGAGAAGTGCAGCGGATGCGTGTGGAAATAAAAAACAAGCGGCAATGCTACCACCGTTCCGGTAAGTGTTCCAATCGCCGAGATAAAAATGATCTCCATGAAAACGATGAGCGCAAGAAGCCTTTTTTTCATCCCGATCGCGATCATGATCCCGAATTCGTGCAGCCGTTCATTCATCATCATCAGGATGGTTCCGAAAATGCCGAAGGTGATCACGAGATAAAGAATATTGATGGTGATGAAATGTGCACCGCGATCCCCTTCTATGAGCTGGTCCAGGTCAGGGATCATTTCTTTCCACGTCATTACTTCGTAATATTTATCATTGATCTTTTTCATGAGCAGATCCTTCATTTCAACAAGTTCATTCTGGTCACGGAGCATGATGGAAATGGAAGTGAGCTGGCCGCCTGTGCCGAGCAATTCCTGCGCACGTTTTATCGGCAGCCATGTCATGCTTTTGTTCAGATCGGTCGAACCGAGATGTATGAGTGCGCGGACCGCATATTTCCCCGCTGCCATTGTTCCGTGGTATCCCTGCCCGAGAAGTACGACCGTGTCGTTCACATTCAGGCCGAGGTAAGCGGCAAGTCCTTCTGATAGCATGATCCCGTCGTCATCTGCCGTAATATATTTACCCTTGATGATCTTCTCTCCGATCTTCGTGATGTTGTTCTCGCGTTCGGGATCAATGCCCATGATCATGACGCCTTTCGTGTGTTCACCGGAAGATGCAAGTGAAAATGATTCGAGACGTGGAGTCCACGCGGTGATGCCCGGTTCATTCTGGAGAATGGAATACAGCGTGTCGTTTCCGGAAAAAACATTGTCGATGGAACGTTCCGCCCAGTAACCGTTGCGATGAACCTGGATGTACCCGCTTGAAATTCCCACCACATCTTTCGTCATTTTCTCGAATGAACCGTTGACGGTCGCCCGCATGAAGATGGCGAGGATGACCGCAAAGAATACGGACGATGCCGTGATCAGCGTCCTTCGCCTGTTGCGCCAGATATTTCTCCATGCCAGTTTGAAATACATTACTTGACGTTCTTGATATTCTCAACCGTGAAAAAATCAGCTGCGATCGGTTGATTGAATGTGAGTGTGCTGTACGTGAGAACAGTTTTCTGTCCTGGTTTTGTTACGGGGATCATTTCCATTTTTGCAGGAAGAAGGATACCGCCGAGCAAACGTATGTCCGAAGCTTTCATCACATTCACCAGGTTGTTGTCTTCGTCAATGAATTCGGCGCGCAGCTCGAGAAAATCATCCTGGTCGATCCACAGGTTCACTTTTCCCCAGATAACTGCTGCGCTGGCGAGCGGTGTGAGTTCGATCTTCCAGCATTTGTGTCCGTCAATGACGCTGTCTCCGTCTATCACCTGTGTATAATCATCCGCCATCGACGATTCTTTCACGAGATCATCATTCGTAAAATCTGTTCCCATCCAGCTTTGTGTCATCATGGATGGCGGAAGTTTGATCACGCGTTCAATGGAAGGGATCCAGTTCCAGACTTCTTTGTTCCTTTTGAGAAATACGGTTCCATTGTCTTTCGCCGGTGCAGTGATCAGGATCATGGAAAGACTGTCGCCCTGTGTCCATGCTTTTGTTTTCATCGTCCTGGTCCATGTCGGGCGCACGATCTGGATCTCCACTTCGGAAACAGATGTCTTCCCGCGAACGCGGTTCTCTGCTTTTTCAATTATTTCTTTCGCGGTGAGTGTCGACTGTCTCATTGACGATGTAACCAGCGTCAAGCTGAACAGGAGTGCGAGCAATAAGAGTAACCTGGTAATTACTTCCCGGAAAATGTTCATCACCCAAAAATGCCCCAAACCATGATTTCCTGTAATAACCAAGGACAGACGAGGGGATGATCGTCGTCAGCTCTGGCTAAACTTTGTGTCTCGTTTCAAAAGAAAATATTCTTTCCAAATACGGATGATCGCCTTTCGAAGGGCAGATCTTTCACGCGTGCGTGACAAAAAACGCTGGTGAATGGGAATGTAGTTTATGATAATGGAAAGTTGGTGGAAGGAAGAGTGGAGATGAGGATGAGGTTTGCCTGCCTGTCGTAGGCAGGGGGTGTGAGGCGGTGATTTTTCCGAAAAATTGAAGTTGTATATTAGAGGTAGTTCTTGCAAGGAAGAACGGGATAATGATGGTAAATAGAAGTACATTATTAACAGGGAATTCACAACTACAGTATCTCAAAAATGCGCAACAGTAAGATCGATATTTACTCTATACTTCAAGAGTTCGTGGCATTAGCACGCAAATTTGAAAAAGCTTTGATATCCCACTTTCGCCTCGAAAAACTCGCAAACAAGGATCTTTATTTTATAGGAACTCAAATTCCCAAGAAGGGAGAGATCGACCTTCAGGGAGAGAAACTTATGTACCATTTTCATGGAGGCGGATGTACTTTTAATTATGGAGCAATTCACTTACAGTATCAATCTTCGTCAGAAAGAAATGGCGGTATAGAATTTTCTGTTTGGCCTATTCATAAATTCCTTTTGTCCTCCAGTTATGATATAGATGAGGACACTATTTTCGTGTTACTTGAAGAGCAGGTTAGGCTGGGCAATCTGACTAGGATTGGTAATGGGTATTATCGAATAAATCTTCCAAGTCGAGCAACTTAATCAATTTGGAAAGCTATGAATCTCATGAGGAAAAAGTCGATTGTCATCGAGATAAATAATAGGAATTTACAAACGGATTTATTGATTTTCCGAAATATTTATCCTGGAAGTAAAAATATCCCAACTCCATTTTCCTATCTTTCCCAACCCAAAACCATAACTCCATGAAAAAATCCACCCTCGCTTTCTCCGTCATTCTTCTCGCCTCCTGCGGTGCTGCGAAGAAAAAAGGTTCTTCGTCCGTTGACCAGGACAAGATCTCCACGGATTATACGGTTGAATACACCAACGATGGAACTCAACTTGCCGGCGATGTTTCGTTTACCGGTGACGCAAAAGGTTTTCACATTACCAGTTTTGAACTCGATGGAAACAGTAACGTGACGCTCGATGGAAAAGCACTCGTTGCAACTCCGGTGCCGATCATTGGCGGTGTTACGTATGATTTCAGGATCGATCCGGCGAATAAACCGCATACGCTCGTTTACACCGACAACAACGGGAAAACGTACACGAATACTTTTTCCTACGAACCGATCATGATCACCGCGGTGGATCGTTATATGAAAGATCATGAAGACGGAGAGTGGTACAAAGACAATGAAAGCCCGCTGGATTCTTCAGGTGTCGTGATTTTGAAACTCACGCGCGCGCCGAAAGACGGAGAACACATGGATGTGTACGTGGAATCGGCTACCGATGATTTTGAAAACGGTTCGTATGAAATTCAAACCACCGACGACAAAGGCGAAGGTTTCTTCGACGCCACCGACAGCACGATCATGTTCTGGCCCGATATGGATACGGATTTTCTGAAATCGAAAAAGGTCACTTACAAATTGCGCTGCTACCAGGATGTGGATGCGGTGGCTCCGGCTGCCGGAGGAAAAATTTCCTACACATGGGAGACGAAAGAAAATTCGATCGAGCTGAATCTTCCGAATGGGAATGCTCCGAAAGGAATTTGATTTTCTGATCGCTGAAAAATTCCGGATCCTTTAGCGGATCATGATCTTTCCGTTGGCGAGAATTTCATTCGCACTGACGACTTCGTAGAAATAAAGTCCCGGAGAAAGTTCTTCCTTCCCGATCCTCGTTTCATTTCCAGTGATGCTTTGCGTGCGAACAATATTTCCCAGGACATCTGTGATCAGCAATGTTGCGTCGTGCAAATTTCCGGGAGAAGAAATGTAAAGCGTTGCTTCATCATGAAAAGGATTCGGATAAACCGTTACGGAAATATTTTCCGCGATTGTGGATTGCACCGACTCATACCCGGCCGGATCCGTTTTGATGAGATAAAAATCATCTTCGCTTGAAGACATATCGCGGGCGGATGCACCAATGATGTAACCGCCATCCGAAGTCTGCTGCACCGATTCACCCCAGCACCACGTATTCGGTCGCTGGAACGTGCGCGTCCACATCGTGTCGCCCGCCGCATCTGTTTTCACGAGATAAGCAGCATCCATTGTTCCGTCGTACGCTTCACCCGTGATGATGTAACCGCCATCCGTTGTTTGCTGCACCGCGCCGCCGTAGGAATAATTCCAGTTGCCGATCTGTTTCGTCCAGAGTGTATCACCGTTCATGTCGGTCTTCACCAGTTTGATACAGGTGAACGTTGGATTCGCTCCAACCAAAATATATCCTCCATCAGTCGTTTGCTGAACCGTGCGGCAACTCGGATTGTAATTCACCCCGGAATAACTCTTCGTCCAGGTCGCTACTCCGGCGCTGTCGGTCTTCCTTAAAGAGAGTAAGCTACTGTTGAATCCTTCGAGGATATATCCACCATCAGCAGTTTGTTGAAGACCGAAGATCTGGAAAGTCTGCCATCCGCGATTCCAGATAGCGCCGCCCTGCGAATTCCGCTTATAAAACTCAGATCCGCCGATCACATAATTTCCCTGGTTGTCGCGGATGATCGCCTGTCCCCATTGGCAACTTGCACCGCCGAATGGATTCTGCCAGATCACAGCACCTGTTGAGCTGAGCTTGATTAGATTCACATCACAGTCACTTGATGAAGTGTAATTTTTATAACCGGTGATGATGAAATTCCCGGAATCAATTTCCTGGATGTTGAATGCATTCTGCCCATAACCACCGGAAATAGTTTTTGTCCACGTGGTGTCACCATTCACATCGGTGCGGATGATCTGGACACCATACGTTCCCGTGGAATCCTGTGTAAAACCAACGGCGATGTATCCACCAGCGGAACATTCGCGCACATCATTGATATCCTGGCTGAATTGTTTCGGGTAAGTTTTCTCGAACTGGATCTGTGCATTCACCAGTGTAAATGTGGTGCACGACAGGATCATCAGGAGTGATTTTTTCATGAGCGGGGTTATTTGATAAAATGGAATAAAATTCCGCGTAAATCTACTATTTATTTATTCTGCCATGTCCCACGTCTTACTTCACGATAAAACTCTTCACACCTTTCACACGCTCGCCTGTCATGTGCGCGAAGTAAACTCCGGGCGGAACATCGATCGTGATCGCGTAGGAAGAACTGCCGGAACATTTTTCCGAATGAACGATGCGTCCCATCACATCCACAATATCCAGTTGGAAATTTTCAGTCGAATTATTGTCGCCGACATTGATCGTGAATGTTCCGTTGTTCGGTGAAGGAAAGACCGACCATGTAAGACCGCCTTCCTTATTTTGTACGAGCGATGTGATGAGATTATCCTTATTCAATTTTGCAACGAACACATCACTCATCCCGGAATTAGTAAGCGTGTCGTTTCCGAACATGATCGCTACATTGATATACTCCCCGGTCAGAATACAATTTCCCTGAGCATCGACATTCATTCCGAAAGCCGCATCGATGTACGTTCCGCCTGACCCCAAAGCCCAGAGCTCATTCCCGTTCATATCATATTTGATGATGAACATATTGATGTTTCCTCCGTTCGCAAGTGAAATTGAACCGAACGTGATGACCGGGCTTGCGAACGATCCGCACACGTAACAGTTTCCGCTACCATCAATCCCGGTGGCGTAACCGCAATCACTATTCATACTTCCCGTCCCGCATTTGGCCCACATTGCATTTCCCGCACTGTCGAGCCGCACTGTGTAAACTGCAGTTGTCCCCGGGTTATGGAGTGTAATGGTGTCGAACGTGATATTGGAACTACTGAAAAATCCTGTTGCAAGACAACCGCCACCGGGGGAAGCACTGATGCTGTATCCCTGATCCATATAATAACCTCCATAGCCCTTCGCCCATAAAGGATTGCCTGATGAGTCGAACTTTGCAATGAAAATATCATTGTATGTGCCATTGCTCGATTCATGGAGTACGCTGTTGCCGATGGGAAGAATGGGGTCGTAGAAATATCCTGTGATATACAGGTTTCCATATTCGTCGGACGAAAGACTTTTTCCGGTTTCAGAACCGCTTCCGCCTGCACTCGTGACCCACATTACATTACCGGAAGAATCATATTTCGCCAGGAGGATATCGCCACTTCCAATGAGATGCAGCGTATCCGTTCCGAAAACAGCGTTTGAATTCGCGACGATTCCGGTGATCACGATATTGCCCGTGCCATCGACACAGATGGAATTGCCTTCGCAAAATCCGTATCCGTATGTCGTAGCGCTTCTTGCCCATTGAGCATTTCCGAGACTGTCATACTTCACGATGAAAATTGCCGCCGCATAGGGAATACTGTCGGACCTGGTGAGTGTATCATTTCCGAATACGACCCTTGAACTCTCAAAATACCCGGTGATATAACAATTGCCATACGCATCTGTACAGACTGCATTGCAAACATCCTCACAGGTACCCCCACCGTGTACTGCCCACCTCACATTACCGTGGGTGTCATATTTCACCAGGAAGATGTCGTTGGTGTCAGGCGAGGAATTCGTGAGTACGAAATTTCCGAAGCGAATAGTGTCACTTTTGAAACAGCCGGTGGCAAAAACATTTCCCATCGCATCGGTGGCAATGCTTTGACCGTAATCAAATCTGTTTTTGCCCGATTTCCGCGCCCAATCCCAACTTTGTCCGTGAATAAAGCCTGATGAAAGAAGGAAAAGAATCAGGCTCAGTTTTTTCATCGTCGTCCGATAATATTATTTCACGATAAAACTCTTCACACCTTTCACACGCTCGCCCGTCATGTGCGCGAAGTAAACTCCGGGCGGAACATCGATCGTGATCGCGTAGGAAGAACTGCCGGAACATTTTTCCGAATGAACGATGCGTCCCATCACGTCTACAATATCCAGCTGGAAATTTTCAGTCGAATTATTGTCGCCGACATTGATCGTGAATGTTCCGTTGTTCGGTGAAGGGAAAAGTGTGACTGCTGTTGAAATGTCTGTTGGATTCAGCACGGAAGTGAAGACGTCGAGGTCGGTCGCCCAGATGCCGCGGCCGAATGTGCTCACGTAAATTTTATTCTGGTTCACGTTGAATTCAATATCAGAACAAATAACATTCGGCAAACCACTGCTGCGCAACACCCAGGTGTTATTGACATTGTCGTACATGTAAATGCCGAGATCAGTTGCGATCATAACTGTTCCTGCACCCGGAATATATTTCACACAATTCACCGGGATGTTCGGAAGATTCAGGCTCATGTTCGTCCACGATGTTCCGCCATTGGTGGTGCGGTAAACTTTTTGCCCCGCGCAGAATCCGGCAAGCGTCACCCACGCGGTGTTCGCATCCGTTTCACTTACCTCCACACTCGTGTAATAAAGTGTATCCGGAACTCCTGCGGTGATGTTGGTCCAGTTTCCACCACCGTTCGTGGTCTTGTAGATTTTTCCATTCTCGTTGTATTCGTAACGCACGCGCTTGCACACATACATCGTGTTCGCGTTCGTGTTCGAAACGGCCATCGCGGAAATTTCAGTTCCGTAAGTCGGCTCGGTGAAATTCGAGATCTGTGTCCAGTTCTGTCCATTGTCCGTTGACTTATACACATTCTGGAAACCGCAATACAATCTTCCCGCGTTGTTGTAATCGGCAACGATCGGTGAGGTCCACTCTGCATTTTCATTATTGAAATTCGGAGTTGTTCCGAGATCCGTCACACCATCATCATTCGACCAGGAAAAATAGCCGTACTGACTTGAACCGATCACAATGTTATCATCCAGCGGATCGAGCCAGTTGTCCATTCCGTCGCCGCCGAAAATGGTATTCCATGTTCCATTGTCGTAATACATCGACGCGTTGTCCTGCGCGCCGCCCATCAATCGGGCCGCCGAATTTCTCGAAGAAGAAATTCTGTAGAACGAAGTGATCTGGAGATTGGATCCAACGTTGGTCCACAAGGTCGGCCATGGATTTCCGCCATTCGCAGCATTCCATGTTTCTGTTGTGATGTTGGAAGTTTTGTAAACACCGCCATCCGAACAAACAAAGAATTGTCCCGAAGTCGGCTGCACCGTCATGTAATGAATATCTCCATGCAACGATGGTCCGTAAAATAAAGTCCAGTGACTCGCAGGATCGAACGTCAATCCGCCATCACTCGAGCCCCAGATGTTCACGCCACCGGTGAAGATCATGTTACGGTTCGTCGGATCAACGACCAAACCAAGATCGTATGTTCCCTGTCCGCCGAATCCTGTTCCATCTCCTGCTTCGAGAATATTCACGCCCGGATTTTCAAGTGTCCACGAGGTTCCGGCGTTGGTCGATTTATAAATTCCGAATAATCCGGAAGAAGCGTCGCACGCGAGCGCGTAAACATAATTCGGATCGGAAGGTGCGATCGCGAGTTTGATGCGCTGCACTTGTCCCGTCGCAGGAATTCCCGTAGTGAGCGTAGTCCACGTCAAACCGAAGTCAGTTGATTTTTTAATGGAACAAGAACCAACATTCGATGTCATGATCCAGCCGGTTGCCGCGTAAAGTGTATGAGGTGTTGCCGGATCTTCCTGCATGTCCCAGAAAACACCGGTGGTAATTTGCGTCCATGTCGCACCCGCGTCAGTGGAACGATACATTCCACTCACACCACATGCGAGTACATTGTTGCTGTTGGATGGATCGACGATCACGCGGCGGATGAGTGAAGCATCGCCTTGTGTGAGTGTGAAAGAAAGTCCTGTTGGATTCCAGGTCACTCCGCCATCCGTTGTTTTGTAAACGCCCAATCCGTAATGCGTATTTCTTTTTTTGCCATTGAGATATAATCCGAATCCGACATATTCAAAATCGCAAACGGAAATGTACATCGTGTTGTTCGGATCGGCAGGATCGATCGCGATGTCGCTGATGCGTGTGATCGGAAGATTGTCGGTGAGCGGTGTCCAGCTCGTTCCGTTGTTGGTCGTCTTCCACAATCCGCCTTGTGCTACACCAACGTAATACGTATTGGCATCAGTAGGATGGAACGCAATGCAATTTATTCTTCCAATGCCGTTGGTCATGTAACCTGTTTCATTTCCCGGCAGGTAATTCGGTCCGACCGGATACCAGTTGTTCATGAACGTCGGTGAATTCTGCTCCGCCTGTTTCTGTGCGGCAACATCCACCGCTGCGTTGATGTAATCTGTCGGATCTGCAATTTGTCCGCGTCCGTCGCAATGCAGCTGCTGATCCATTTCCCAGCGCTTGAAATATTTCCATCCTTTTTTGTGACGCAGATCGTTGTCGGTTTTCCACTGGTCGAACTGCAACTGCATTTCGGTGAAAAGCAAAGGACGGTCAACAGCAGGTTTGATGAATTTCTGGCCGAACGATGAAAGAGAGACCAGGAGGCAAAGGAGGAGTGTAGTATTTTTCATTGGTGGAATTTTGCAGCATACCAAATTTAAGGAAAGACGCGGGACGTGAGACGTGAGACATGGGATTTAGGACGAATTGTACGGGCAATTTGTCGGACAATTATCTGGGATAACAGCGGTAAAACTATAGGTGCGAACATCTCAAGCCCCAAGTCTCACTGCTCATGTCTATCTTTGCGCCGCATGCGTCTTTTTGCCGCCTTTGTTTATTACTACTGCTGGGGAGCGTTCAACCTCATCATGTTTTATTTCTATCGTTTCAAAAGATGGAAACATGTGCGCGGACTGGAAAATGTTCCGAACAACGGCCCTGTCATTCTCTGTTCCAATCACACCAATGCTTTCATGGATCCGATCATGCTCGGCTGTGCGATGAACAGGAGAACCTGGTTCCTTGCCCGATCGGATGTGTTCCGGAAAAAATCGCTCGCGAGATTTCTCGGACTACTCGGGATCATTCCGATCTATCGTTTGCAGGAAGGTGTGGAGAATCTCTCGAGAAACGACGAGACGTTCGATAAATGCGCTGCGATGCTGGAGGAGAATAAATCCATCATAATTTATTCGGAAGGGATCTGTGTGCAGGAACGGAGGTTGCGGAAACTGAAGAAGGGAACCGCGCGCATCGCCTTCGGAAGCGAAGAGCGCCACAATTTCGAACTCGGGCTGAAGATCGTTCCGGTGGGAATGAATTATTCCGCTACGCCGTGGAAATTCCGCAGCAGGATGTTCATCAATTTCGGAAAAGCGATCGACATGAAAGAGTATGTCGAACAATACCGGAACGATAAACCTCGCGCGATAAACGCTTTCACCAAAGACCTGGAAGACCGGATGCGGGAATTGCTCATCACCATCGAGCGGCCCGAGAATGACCTGGTGGTAGAACAACTCGAGGAAATGCTGTTCGCGAAACGCACGGCGGAAAAAGGCCTCGATGTTTCGAATCCCGCACACACACATGAAGTCACAACGGAGATCGCGGGAAAAGTGAATAGGCTGGAGCGGGAGTCGCCGCACGCGATGAAGGAATTCCGCCACGAAGTGAAAGTGTATTTCGAAGAACTGAAAAAGAAAAAACTCCGCGACTGGATCCTGAACGAGGATGATCACCGCCGGATCGGTTTTTTCTCCGCGATCATGTTCATCCTGTTTTTCATCACCGCGTTGCCATTCTATCTTTTCGGATTGATCACGAATTATATTCCGTATAAAGTACCGTGGCTGGTCACCAAAAAAATAGTGAAGCAGGTGGAGTGGAGCGCTTCCATCAACGGAACGATCGGTGTGGTGCTGTGGCAGATCTGGTGGTTGCTGCAGTCGCTTGCCGTCGCGCTGATCTTCCGCAACTGGTATTTACTCTGGGGATTCATGATCATGGTTCCTGTGTGCGGTGTACTTGCGCAGGCGTACTGGACGTATGTGAAAAGATTTGCGGGAAGTGTGCGGTGGTGGATGCTGGGCAAGGAAGATACAGGTAAGTTGCAGCGGATGAGAGCAGGCATTCTGTCGCGGTACAGTGAATTGCCATGATGTGGCATTATAAATGTGAAGGCAAATGGAGGGAATGTTTTTGATCTGAAAAATTTTTTCACGGAAAAATACTGATGAAGTCTGTTCGATCTGTCAAGCTGGTATTGCTCTTCTCTTTTCTTTTCCTGGCAGATAAGTCGGAGGCTCAACTCTACATGCAAAAAAATTCCGGGATCAGTGCCGGGATCGTACTCGCAGCAGGAAGCCATTTCGACAGGATCGGTATAAGTGTGAATGCCTATTATGTGAAAGATTTTATCCAGGTAAATTCCGACGTCCGTTTTTATTTTAATTTCCGCAGCCTGGGACCGCCAAAAAAATATGCCGAAACGGTTCTTTCGGCCGGAATTGTTTTTGGTTTTGGAAAGACAAGCGCTGACACGAACCTGTTTTTAAGTTCGGTCAGTAATCAAATGCGCTACAGGAACAGTTTCGCTTATTCCTACAATTGCTATTTCAACCGAAAGAGAACTTCACAACAAACCGGCATCTTCGGAATGCAGTTCGACCGGCTGACCTTCCTTATGGAGAATGATATTTTTGCCCATCCGCGTTTTGACCGTTTCCGCACAGGCGCTTTTCTTCTGCAATACCAGTACAAGCAATTCCAGTACGGGATCAATTCCACTTTATGGACCGGGCAGATGGGGGAACGCATAACGGATTCAACGTACGAATTGCCGAACGGGTATATGGATACGACCGGCGGAATATATCCGACTTCTTCACACGGGTTGCTGAGCGCACAGGTGAAGAGCCTTCTTCCTTATTCGCAATATGTGCAGGCAAATGCCGGCATTGATGCAGAACAGGTGCGTAATGCCATTCAGAACCGGCTCATTCATCATATCTTCAGCAATAAAAACGCACCAATTCCGATGATCGACCAAAGTGGTGGTCAATATCTGTACCGGGAAGGGCAGAAGATAAAACCGGTCCGTCCTTATTGGAACGTTTTCCTGGATCCCAGTGTCTTTTATTGAGCACAGGAACGGAAATGATCAAAGCCGGAATATGAAAAATGAATTTCCACTGTTTTATTTTTGTCCTTCGACCGCACAAGTGAAATGATCCAATGAAAAAGGCACGTGTTTTTTTTACAGCCATATGGATGGTCTTCTGCAGTTATTCCTTTTCTCAGAATAACCCGGCGGACTATTACATTTCTGTAAATGCACATGACGGAATGATACTGGCTCATCACCCTTATATCCGGGATATTGTGAGTGGGAATACCAGCGCTTTTGAAATTGATCTTTCGCACCCGGTTTGCGGTAACAAGTCATGGCAGTGCATCTATCACTGTCCCGAGATCGGTGTTACGTTCGTGGATGTGTTCTTTGCAAACCCTGCGGTGTTGGGAAACGGAATCTCGCTTTACCCGTTCATTAATTTCAACCTCACGCACGGAAGGAATTTCACACTCAAATTCAAAGTGGGGACTTCACTGAGTTACGTAACGCGGAAGTACAGCGACACCAATCCAACGAATATCCTTATCGGTTCACATGCGAATGGGTTTGTGAACCTCCGTCT
>DATJEX010000197.1:0-11874 GCA_035496135.1 Bacteroidia bacterium | reverse complement strand
CCCGCGACTTCGATCTGCAGCACATTCTTGCTGCGGTAAACATTCTCGATGGAAATGTTCAGCAATTCGTTCAGCGGTTTCGCGATGGAATCGTCAAGCATATCAACGAGCGAGCTGTCGAATTTTCCAATGAGCATATTGAATTCCTGGTCGAGGAAGATCTGCGTGACACTGTTCACCAGCACATTGATCGCCTTGGCGCGGAGATATGAGATCTTCTCCCTGTTGTCGGTGATGGCTGAATATTTTCCGGCATCAAAATCTTTTCCGACGACCTGTTTCAATAATTCTTCGCCTGTTGTGAATGGTATCAATCCGATTCTTATTCCATCTTCAAAATCAATGATGCGGTAACAGATATCGTCGGCAGCTTCGACTAAATAAGCGAGTGGATGTCTTCTCCAGGAATAATCGGTGAGGTTGTCGATCTCGAGGTGACGGAAGATCGTTTCGAAAATTTCTTTTTCACTCTGGAAGTAGCCGTATTTCTTCTGGCTCACTTTTCCTTTGAACAATGCTTCGTGTTCCGGTAATTTATGTGAGCAGGTCGGATATTTTGTAAAAGCTGCAAGTGTGGAAAATGTCAATCCGATATTTCCGCCTGCAGAATCATTGTAATTCGTCAGCAGTTTGAAGCCATTCGCATTTCCTTCGAACGTCACAAGATCGCTCCACTCATTTTCATTCATCGAATTCTTATAGCGCTGTCCATTCCCATTCGAAAAATAATTCGCGATGGAAGCTTCGCCCGAATGACCGAAAGGCGGATTGCCGATATCATGCGCCAGTGCGGCTGTCGCGCAGACCGCGCCAAAATCGGAAGCATGCAGGTCAGAAAGTTTATGGCGTTCAATGATCGTCTTGCCGATGGTTTTCCCGAGTGAACGCGCCACACACGAAACCTCGAGCGAGTGCGTGAGGCGCGTGTGCACAAAATCACTTTCGGGTAACGGAATGACCTGCGTCTTATCCTGCAGCCTCCTGAAAGCCGAAGAAAAAACAACGCGATCGAAATCTCTTTCAAAATTCGTCCGGTCGGGAGAAGAAAGACGTTTCAGTTCTTTATCGCCCAATCGAGCTTCAGAAAAAAGAGTGTTCCAGTTCATTTTTTAGTTGGTCGTTTCTTTAGTTGGTCGTTGGTGGTCTTGTCAAGCAATTGATGTGGAGCCACCAACCACCAACGAAAATACGACCAACCCTTTAGCGGCGGTTATCATTCCTCGCGATCGCTTCGAAGATACTCGTAACAATGGTGAGAATGACCGAGAAAAGAACGGCCGACCAGAATCCGTACACTTTGAACCCGTCAATGAAATGATCGGTGATCATGATGATGAGCGCGTTGATCACGAGCAGGAATAGTCCCAGCGTGAAAACCGTGGCCGGAAGTGTGAGCAATACCATGATCGGTTTGACGATCGCGTTCAGGAAAGCGAGTGTGAGTGCGACGATGAGTGAAGTGGTGACTCCGTCTACATAGACCATGCTTTTGGGAAGCAGGTAAGAGGTGAGCAGAACCGCCAGGGTGGAGATGATGACTTTGAGGATGAAATTCATGACACAAATGTAATTGAGAATGGAGAATTGAGAATGGAGAATGCAGAATTGTTTTTCAGGTAACGCCACTTATGACCTGTTGGCATCCATTTAACAGGAAGCTGCGTGCAAGTGCACATTCCCCATTCTCCATTCTCAATTCTCCATTCTGTTTGGCACGCTACTTGAAATACCAGGAACAAGGGACTCATCCCTGAAAGGAGTTTAACTATGAAAAAAGTCATCATCATTCAAATGCTCGCTGGAAGTTTTACCATGCCGGCATTGGCTAACAATTGGAACAGCCAGTTGAGCCTGAGCAATTACGACCACCAGAAATTCGTAATGTATTTTGACAACAGTTATTTCTCCACGCCATCGAACACGTACAATGTAACAGATATCACGCCGGGACGACACCATATCAGGATGCTCACTCCAGCGCAGAATTATGGTTACGGAAATTGCGGAATGCCTTCGCTGCTTTACGATGGTTACGTCGATTTTCCCGCGAATGCCATGATCACCGCGTACGCCGCTTCGGTGAATAATTTCAACATCACGAGTTCTTATCCCCTGGTGCAGAATGGAAACTGGGGCGATCCGAATTACAATACGGGTTATGGAAATGCAGGAGGAAACAACGGATGGTATGGCGACGCGGGTTATGGAAATAATGGAAATGATCCTTATGGAAACTGGGGAGGAAATTCATCTGGTAATGGAGGATACAACAATTATCCGCAGTACTATGGAATGAATGATCAGCAATTCAATTCGCTGAAGTCCGCCATACAATCAAAAGCGTTTGACAGCAGCAGGCTCACGATCGCTGAACAGGCTTCTTCTTCGAATTATCTCACCGCTGAACAGGTGTATGAACTCGCGCAGCTCTTTGATTTCGAAAGCACCAAACTCGATTTTGCGAAATACGCTTATGCCAGAGTGGTGGATAAAGGAAACTATTATGTTGTCAACAATGCATTCACATTCGAAAGCTCCATCACAGATTTGGCAGGGTTTGTGAATACATATCATGGGTAACACAAACATTCTCAAATTTCCTTGAAGTCAGCGTAACTCTGCGAACTCTGCGAGGAAAAGCGAAAAAAGCAATTTGAGAATGCTACCAAAAATATTTTCACGAAAGCGCAGTTTACCGCCCATCGACAAGCTCAGGGCAGGCCCTGCGCACGTGAAACCGAAGACCGGGTTTTATTAGCGTTTTTCCTGGTCATCACACGCTCCGAATCGATGCACCCGCATCTGGTTCGGGGCTTTTTTTATCATCCTGAAGCGACATGAAGGATCTGCTTCAGGATTATTCCCCCAGCAGAAATACCGCCGGACGTTTGTGCAGATCGGGAAGTGATGTTTTTTTCCAGTCGGAAATTTTCAATGTGCGGATGTATTCACTGCTCATCGTTATTTCGCAGGCAATACAGAGACGGATCGATCCGTCGACAGTCTTCAGGATATCTTCCAGCAATTGATTATTGCGGAATGGTGTTTCAATGAAAAGTTGTGTGCAGTGCGAAGAGCGGATATTTCTTTCTGCGTTTTTCAGGAAACGGATTCGTTCTCCTTTGTCAATAGGAAGATAGCCGTGAAACTGGAAATGCTGTCCGTTCAAACCGGAAGCCATGAGTGCCATCAGCAGGGAAGAAGGTCCGACGATCGGCACGACAGGGATTTTTTTCTCATGCGCGTGTTTCACGATCTCGGCACCGGGATCAGCAATGCCCGGGCAACCCGCTTCGGAAAGCAAACCGATATTTTTTCCATGCAGCGCCGAATCGAGATATTTTCCCGCTTGAGAAAGATCCACATGCTTTCCCATCGGGTGAAGAATGAGATCCTGCATCGCCACTTTTGTCCCGGAGCGTTTCAGGAAATTCCGCGCCGATTTTTCATTCTCGACGATGAACTCATTGAGCGAATGAATGATGTTGAGCGATTCCGCACTCAGCACTTTCGAAGGATCATCATCTTCTCCGAGTGTGACCGGTATCAGGAATAATTTTCCGCTTTTCATCAGGAATTGTTTTTCAGGTCATTGATCAATTCATCACACACTTCATCGAGCAGGTGAAATACTTTTTCAAATCCATCCTCGCCGCTGTAATACGGATCGGGAACAGCGATATTCTTTCCCGGCCATTTCACGTTACAAAGCAGATCGGTCTTTGATTTATGCGAATCATCCGACGTCATCGAGATCACATCCCGGTAATTCGAAGTATCCATCACGTAGATCCGGTCGAATGCGTCAAAATCCTTCTTCGTGAATTTCCTCGAAACAAGTTTTGAAATATCCACTCCGTGTTTGCGTGCATTCGCTACCGAGCGTGAATCCGGGTTTTCACCGGCATGCCAACCCGAAGTTCCAGCTGAATCAACGATCACATCTTTCATTCCGGCTTCGGTCAGTTTGTGGCGCAAAAGGCCTTCCGCGAGTGGAGAACGGCAGATATTACCGAGGCAAACCATCAGGATCCTTGTCATAAAAATTGTTGTGAACATCCAAAGTTAAGGGATGCACGTATCTACCCGAAATCTTTCGTACTTTAATCGTACCAATGTCTTTATACCCCCACTCTAAAGTCATTCAATTCCTCAAAGCAATTTTTCTGCTCTTCGCGATCCTGTTCGCCGATGTGAGCGTGCATGCGCAGGTGGCGGATTTCATTTCCTATGGCGTAGAAGAAGGACTTTCCCAATCGGAAGTGCAGTGCATTTACCAGGATTCACGCGGATATCTCTGGGTGGGAACGACCGGTGGCGGCGTCTGTAGTTTCGATGGCGTTACATTCAAGGAATACGGAAAGAAGAACGGATTGGTCGGACAGGTGGTGAACGCGATCACTGAAGATTCCACAGGCGAACTCTGGTTCGGAACACAACTCGGCGCCAATCGCTACGACGGAAAATCATTCACGACATTCGCGCAGGGAGAGATCGGCTTCAATGAAGTCTCTTCACTGATCTCGGAAAAAAATTCAGAATGGATCGCGGGCTCCGGCGGAATTTCAGAAGTGCAACTTGCTACCGGGAGTGCGAAACGGATCTATACTGCGCGAGCCGTTCATAATTTGTGTCTCGATAAAGAGGGAACGATCTGGGCTTCGGCAGGGAAATCACTTCTGTATTTCAAAGGATATGCGTGCGACAGTGTCGATCTGAAATTGCCTGCTGATTACAGCGGCATGATCATGTCGTTGCGCGACGATGGACATGGATTACTTTACATCGGGCTTACGGATCGTCTCATCATTTATCGTCCTTCTGCCGGAACATTCACGGAAAATAATTTCACGGAAATCCTGAAAGGAAGAACGGTTCACTGTGTTTATCCAGACCAGGATGGGAATATCTGGGCGTCCACCACGAGCAATCTCGTTGCGATCTATCATCCGGACGGAAGCATCTCCACATTCAATTCTTCGAATGGATTGACTGCGGAAGGAGTTTTCATGGTGCTCGAGGATAATACCCATCACATGTGGTTCGCGACACGTGAGCAGAGCCTTCTGAAACTCCGAAGCCGGACGTTTTCCTATTTTGGAAATCTTCCGGGAATGGGTTCCACTTCTGTTTTCAAAATTGAAGAAGACCGGAACGGAAAAATGTGGATCGGGTCGAACCAGGATGGGTTGTATTGTTTCGATGGAAAAACTTCTGTTCCCATTCTGAATAATGGGCAAGCGTTCAAACAACCGATCGCACTTGCCGAAGACAAGAATGGAATGTGGGTGGGGCATTACGACGGCGCTTCTTACATTCAGAATGGCCGTGTTACAAAAACAATTCTCCAGGGAAAAAGAGTGCGTTCACTGTTGTATGATACCAAAGGAAATCTCTGGGCTGGAACGTGGGGGCTCGGACTTTTTGAAATAGAACCCGGTGGAAAGATCAACACTTATACGGCGGAGAACGGATCGATCATCGGGAATTTTGTGCATTGCCTCGCAGAAGACCGTAAAGGAAATATCTGGATCGGAACAGGATCGGGGCTGAGCAAGTATGATGGAAGATCTTTCCGCAGTTTTTCCGTCGCGGATGGATTGTGCAACTCCTACGTTGGTTCGCTCGTGATCGATCCTTACGATCATGTCTGGTTTCACACCGATGCGTGCATCATGCGCTATGATGGAAACTCATTCATGTCGTATACCGATGACAATGGATTGGTGTCAAACACATTTTATCTTCTCGCATTTGACAAGGACAGCGATCTCTGGGTGGGAACGAATAAAGGGATCGACAAAGTGAGAGTAGGGGATGACGGTTCCTTCAAGTCAGTGAAGAATTATTCGCGCAACGAAGGATTCCGCGGCATTGAATGTAATTCACGCGCCGTTTGCGTAACGCATGACGGTTGTATCTGGTTCGGAACAGTGAAAGGCGTTATCCGTTTCAATCCGCTGGAAGAAGAACGCGAGATCACCCCGCCGATCATTCATCTCACTGCTATCCGTTTGTTTCTCGAGCAATACGACTGGACCTGGTCGGGAGTAGAAGAATCAGGATTCTATCATCTGCCGGTGAAACTCGATCTCGATAATGAGCGGAATCATCTCACTTTCGTTTACGGTGCAGTTCATCTGCAGAGCCCGCAATTGCTGAAATATCAATTCATGCTCACCGGATTTGATTCCACCTGGCAACCGGTGACAACAGCAACGGAGATCACGTACACCAATCTTCCTCCCGGAAAATATGTCTTCAAAGTGAAAGCGATCCTCGGGAATGGAGAAATTGAGACAGCACCAGCGAGTTCATGCGACATTACGATCGCGCCACCGCCACCGCCGTTCTATGCGAGATGGTGGTTCATTTGCCTGTCGCTCATCGTCATTGGGGGAATGCTCTACTACATCATCGTGGGCAGAACGAAAATGATCATCCGCCAGAAGCAATTGCTCGAAGCTGAAGTGAATGAACGTACGGCAGAGATCCGCCGGCAGAACGAGGAAAAAACACTCATGCTGAAAGAGATCCATCATCGTGTGAAAAATAATCTCCAGGTGATCTCGAGCCTGCTCAATCTGCAGGCCGATGGAATTACCGATAAACGCGTGCTCGTGCTCTTCGAGGATCTTCGTCACCGCATCAATTCCATGGCGCTCATTCACGAGAAAATGTACCAGAGCAAGAATCTCGTGAACATCGACATCGGAAACTATATTGATGAACTTGTTCGCTCTCTCATCGATGCATACGATTCCAACAAAGCGATCCACTTGAAAGCGGATATCGAAGAACATCCTTTCCGTATTGATACGATCGTTCCGCTCGGACTCATCCTCAACGAGATCATTTCCAATTCACTCAAATATGCGTTCGCCGACAGGAATGAAGGGAATCTTTACGTTTCACTGCGCAAACTCAACGATGGAAAATTCCTTCTTGAAGTTTCCGACGATGGAAAAGGAATTCCTGCGAATGTGAAATTCGAAACGGCCGAATCACTGGGCATGCAGCTCATCCAGATGCTGAGTGGCCAGATCAACGCAAAAGTGGAAGTGGATACGAAGAACGGAACGCGTTACCGGATAGAATTCACAGAGGAGATAAAGGATAGATTTTAGGTCGCGTACTAACTACTAACCAAATCCGAAAGTACGAACCTCGAACGGACGGATCTGTTTCGAAATTCAGCGGTTCGTAGTTTCGTAAGCGAAGCTTTCGCATTTGGTACAACCGCGCGAAGGCAAGCGTGGCTGCAATTAAAAACGCCCTTCTGTTTGTTGGACCGAAGGGCGTTCTTATCAGGAGAATGTTGTTATTGTATGCTGAGTTTCTTTTCGAGTTCCTCGATGTACGCCCTGAAGCGTTTATCGGTATCCATGAGGTTGTTTACGGTACGGCAGGCATGGAGAACGGTAGCGTGATCTTTTCCTCCGCAATGCATTCCGATGGTAGCGAGTGAGGATTTGGTCATGCTCTTCGCGAAATACATCGCGATCTGGCGCGCCTGTACCACTTCGCGCTTGCGTGTCTTGGATTTGAGCAGTTCGATCGGAAGGTCGAAATAATCGCAAACCACTTTCTGGATGTAATCGATGGAAACTTCGCGTGCGGTGTTCTTCACGAACTTGTCGATCATCTGTTTCGCGAGATCGAGTGTGATCGCTTTCTTGTTCAGGGAAGCCTGTGCAAGCAGGGAGATGTAAGCACCTTCGAGTTCGCGGATGTTGGTGGTGATGCTATAAGCAAGGTATTCGATCACTTCGCGCGGAAGTTCGATTCCGTCGATGTAGAGTTTTTTCTCGAGGATCGCGATACGTGTCTCGAGTCCCGGAACCTGCAGGTCGGCGGAAAGTCCCCATTTGAAACGGGAAAGCAGTCGCTGTTCCATTCCCTGCATTTCCACCGGTGGTTTATCAGCTGTCAATACGAGCTGTTTGCCGGTCTGGTGCAGGTGATTGAAAATATGGAAGAATACATCCTGTGTTTTGTCTTTACCGGCGAAGAACTGTACATCATCGATGATGAGTACGTCGATCATCTGGTAAAAATGGATGAAATCGTTCGTGTTGTTGTTCTTCACCGCATCGATGAACTGGTGCGTGAATTTCTCAGATGATACATACAACACGGTTTTGCCGGGATGTTTGTATTTGATCTGGAGACCGATCGCGTGTGCGAGGTGTGTTTTGCCCAAACCAACTCCGCCGTAGATGAGAAGCGGGTTGAATGCGGTTCCGCCGGGTTTGTCAGCAACAGCCCATCCAGCAGAACGTGCGAGACGGTTGCAATCACCTTCCACGAAATTCTCAAAAGAGTAATTCGGGTTGAGTTGTGATTCGACGTTTACTTTTTTGAGTCCCGGAATGATGAACGGATTGCGGATCGTGTTCTTGTTGAGGTCGATCGGCATGTTCACGGATGGATTCTTCACCTCTTTGCGATTGGAGGTTGGAATTTTCACCGTGTATGGTTTAGAGCTGCTGCTGAATGCGTTCTCCATGATGATGGAGTATTCGAGTTTTCCTTCAGCGCCGAGTTCCTTCTTGATCGTTTTCTTGAGAAGCGTGATGTAATGTTCCTCGAGCCACTCGTAGAAGAATTGACTTGGAACCTGGATGGTAAGAACGCTTGAAGATAACTTGAGGGGTTTAATCGGTTCGAACCACGTTTTGAAACTTTGAGAGCTTACGTTGTCCCTGATGATGTTGAGACAGTTTGTCCAGACCTTATCGTGAGTTTTCTCCATTCCTGAATCTCCTGCGTATTATATAGTGAGGTGAATAATTTTCGTTCGTGTCCCAAAATTAGAATTTCAGCGCTACGTACAACCATTTATCAAAAAAATATTTTGAAAAATATTTTTGTCATACGCTTGACTTTTTCCTAACTATTACAGTCGAGCTGCTCAATGATTTTTTTCCTGATTTTTTGTTGGTGGTGATGATTATTTTTCCCAGTCGTATTCCTGCCCAGCCAACTTGCGCGACGTAACAATCTTTTCCTTCTCTATTGGAGAAAACAGCTGGTTTGTCGAGAAAAGTATGCGTGTGTCCACCGATGATGACATCAATGCCCCTGGATTCTTTTGCAAGTTTTATGTCACTTACCTTGTCATTCTCGTATTTATATCCTAAATGGGATAAACAAACAACTATGTCGCATTTCTGATCATCACGCAGTTCTTTCACCATCTCTGCCGCTTTCACAATAGGGTCCTGGTAAACTGTTTTTCCATAAAGACGTGAATCAACAAGTCCGGCGAGTTCAATGCCAAGTCCGAACACACCGATCTTCACACCTTCTTTCTCGAATATTTTATACGGAATCGTCTTTCCTTCCATTGGTGTTCCGGTGAAATCATAATTCGCGCACAGTAACGGGAACGTGGCGTGCTGCAATTGCGTCGCGAGATTATCGAGTCCCGCATCGAAGTCGTGATTACCAACGGTCGAAGCTTCGTAGCCCATCTTCGACATGAGCTTCATTTCCACTTCGCCGAGATACATGTTGAAGTAAGGTGTACCCTGGAAAATATCTCCCGCATCAAGCAGCAGAACATTTTTTTCCTGCGCACGGATCTCGTCAATGAGTGCTGCTCTTCGTTCCACACCACCGAGTCCGGGATATTTGGGATCGTTGTCGGGGAATGGATCGATGTGGCTGTGCACGTCGTTGGTGTGCAGAATGACAATGCGGACATGATCGTCATCGGTTGCGTCTACATCATCGTTCTTTCTCCAGCGGAAACCGGAATTGAGCATGCCCAGTCCAAGCAGTGCTGTACCGCCGGAAAGTAATTTCAGAAAATCTCTTCTACTTTGACTCATAGTAAAGACGTCCGTCTAAAACAGGATGCAGGTGTTTGCCTGCCGCTGTCTGTTGTGTGCAATAATCGAGAATAGCATCTCGGATCTTATAACCCGTTGTTCTCAGTGACAATGGATCCTTCATGAAATCCATCTTGTCTCCTCCGTTCGCGAGATAATCAGATGTAGCGATGTTGTATGAATGTGTTGTGTCCAATGCAAGTCCTCCTATCATCACTGTTCCGGGCGATTTATCCGGATGAATTCCCATTTTCAAACCTGCTTCCGGCTCGCCTCCTGATGCAGCTATAAATTTAAGCATTTCCCACGTCTTTTTTCCGGATAATGTGAGTACGACGATCTCATTGTCGAACGGCATCAATTCAAAAATATTTCCCCGTGTGATATCACCTTTCGGCAATGAACTGCGGAGTCCGCCGATATTGAGAATGACCATGGAAGCCTTATATGGACAATAACCGGCAGTGTCTGCGGGGTTATTATTACAATTGTATTGATTGATGCGATTGAGCACAGCATCTGAAGTGAAATTCCCCAATATCGTTTCCAGCTTGTCTCTTTCTTTCGACATGGAAGTGTCCGAGTAAGCGATCACCACATCCATCAGCGCTTTCATCGAATCGCGGTAAGGATCGATGACATTCTCGATCGCTGTGTCTTTCCCGTCGTTCTTTCCGTTGAGCTCAACATACTGAACATCGACACCAGTGACCTTCGCGGGATGATGGCAGGAGAGTGTAGTGAAGGTTGCCGCAACGAAGGAGAGGAAGAAAAGCGATCTGCGTCCCATGGGAATGTTCGTGATTTATTTGGGGGTGCGAATAAACGAAATTTCAGTTGATTAACGGCTACAATTTTGCAATCATTTAACAATGAAAATTTCCACCGAATGAATAGAGCGTAGAAGTGAAAAGTCCATAGCCGCTGGTTTACAGTACCTAATAAATTTTACCTTCGTTTTCATGTTCATTTCAGAAACTAGTCTGCGTGTTCGTTACGGTGAAACTGACCGCATGGGTTATTCCTATTATGGAAATTACGCAGAATATTATGAAGTCGGAAGAGTGGAAGCGTTACGGACGCTCGGATGGAATTACAAAGAAATGGAAGACGGCGGAATACTTCTTCCGGTCTACACGTTCAGCATCAAATATTTCAAACCGGCTTTTTACGACGATCTGCTCTCGCTGAAAACAACCATCCGTGAATTGCCTTCCACGCGCATCCGCTTCGATTACGAAATGTTCAATCCCAAGGGAGAAAAGATAAACGAAGGAGAAACAACACTGGTTTTCATAGATGCGAAAACGAAAAAGCCGCGTGTCTGCCCCGGGGAATTTGTGAAAGCGCTGAAGCCGTACTTTGGGAAGTAAGCAGTAAGCAGAAGGCGGTAAGCAGTAAATTTTCTTTTAGTGAGGGATGTTTTTTATTCCTACTCCCAATTTGGTGAATTGATCGATCAACAATTCCGCATCATTCTTCCTCACCGAAAATTTCAGTCTGCATTCTTCAGCAAAGTCCTGGTCCCGGTTCTCCAGTTTACGGTCTTTGATGATCTTCATCACCGCGTTCATTTTTTCATAGGAGAAAGTGAGTTCATACGTTTCCATTACTTTCTGCTCCACGATCCGCGCATTCGCAAGAGCCGCCATCGCCGCACCTTTGTACGCTTCGATCAATCCGCTTACGCCAAGTAATGTTCCGCCGAAATAACGCACCACCACGATGAGTACATTCGTCAGGTCTTTCGAGAGGATCTGTCCGTAAATAGGTTTTCCAGCTGTGCCCGATGGTTCGCCGTCATCATTCACACGATACGCCTGTTTATCCGCTCCGAGCCGGAATGCGTAACAGTGATGATTCGCTCCGTGATGTTCTTTCTTCAGACGTGCGACGATCTCTTTCACCTCGGCTTCTGTTTTCACAGGGAAAACCATACCGATGAATTTGCTTCCGCGGTCCTTGTAAATTCCTTCGGCTGCAGCTTCAACAGTGAGATAAGTGTCTTCGAAAAGCATGTTATCCTCCGAATGCGATA
>DATJEX010000196.1:0-2996 GCA_035496135.1 Bacteroidia bacterium | reverse complement strand
TGACGCATCACTTCAAGCACCGTCCGTTTGTATTCGGGTAATTCATCAAGGAATAAAACGCCGTTGTGGGCGAGTGAAATTTCTCCCGGCTGCGGATGTGTTCCTCCGCCCACGAGCGCGACATCCGATATCGTGTGATGCGGCGCGCGGAACGGGCGTTGCGTGATGAGTCCCGCGTGCTTGCCGGTCTTTCCTGCCACCGAATGAATTTTTGTTGTCTCGAGCGATTCACGCATCGTCATTGGAGGAAGAATGCCCGGCAATCTTTTCGCGAGCATTGTCTTGCCTGCACCGGGCGGACCGACCATCAGGATATTGTGTCCACCGGCCGCAGCGATCTCCAATGCACGTTTGATATTCTCCTGTCCTTTCACATCGGAAAAATCCGTTTCATTATCCATCGCCCGGAAAGCGAATTCCTTCTGCACATCCATTTTCAGCGGAGAAAATTTCCGGTTACCGCACAAGAGGTCGATCACATCCGTAATATGATCCATCGCAAAAACATCGATGCCATCAACCACCGCCGCTTCGTGAGCATTCTCGGATGGAAGAATGATGTATTTGAAACCAACTTCCTTTGCGTGGATCGCCATGGGCAAAGCGCCGCGCACGGGACGCACAATTCCATCGAGCGATAATTCACCCATGATGACATACTGATCGAGCGCATCTGCATTTTCCAATTGGCCCGAAGCGGAAAGAATTCCGATCGCGATCGGAAGATCATACGACGAACCTTCTTTGCGCACGTCGGCGGGTGCGAGATTCACCACGATCTTCTTTCCCGGAATTTTCATTCCGTTATTCTTCAAAGCGGCATCGATGCGCTGCTGGCTTTCGCGAATGGCGCTGTCGGCCAATCCAACAATATGATAATTGATACCCGTATCGATATTGACCTCAACGGTTACAGTCGTGGCATTGATGCCGTAAACGGCACAGCCAAAGGTTTTGACAAGTGACATGGAAATACATTTTTTACAATTAAACTTTACGAATTACTAATAACGATATAGCACGTATCCTGAAAAAGATATATTCCGCAAGGCGGGACGACAAAGGAATATTAATTTCTGATAAAATCCAAATGAGACGTGAGAGAGGGGACATGAGACGTGAGAGGTTTGCCTGTTCTCTGTATTCCCGCGCCGTGTATCCCATGTCTCATGTCTTCCATCCCACGTCCCCCTTTCCCCTTCACTTTCACCTTCACCCGTTTGGTACATTATTTGTTAACTTTACCCTACACCACCCAATCTCCATTACATGAAAAAGTTGTACTCCGGAATTCTTGCGATGTTGCTCTTCGCGGGTCTTCACGCACAAACCGGAACTGCCTCTACTTCCTCCGCTTCTTCCACTACAGCCACTACCACCCCCGAGAATTGCTATACCAAATGGGAAGCGAAATTCCAGGAGCGCGGCGCAGATGATGTGAAGGACAGCACTTATAACGACGTGATCATTACCGTACGGACCGGCGCCGACGCACATTGCTACAATGGGAAAGTCGTCGTGAAAGGCGGATGCGTGGTGACGATGTACCGCCAGCTGCAGGACGGCTCTTTTGAGGAATACAAACCCAAAGCGAAATTCGACGTGCCGATCACCATCACCAATGGAATTTCAAAAACTTTATTGACGAAAGATGATGATCTCGTGAATGTCATTTTCCCGAAAACACTCAAACCGAAAAAAGTCGGATACTCATCTGCTCCCGAACCACCGGAAGATTAGACGTGAGTAGCTAGACATGGGACACGAGAAAATTTTGAAGCTGGAAGAAATTCCGGCTTTTTTTATTGAAAAGAATTTCTACTTATCCCGTGCGAATAAATTTTTCTCACTGATCTCGCTGATTGCGCAGATGTTCATCTCAGCCCCGGTGACCGGCGACCCAAAAGCCGGAGACTGCCTACTGCTTACGCGCAATGAAGTCAGCTTGCCTGTACTTCATTGCTGCCTACTGCTTACTGCTTACTGAATAGTAGAGTACTGTTAGTTTTCCCTTCTCCGTTCCTATGCTGTCCATCTGCACAAATTCCCCTTTCGGTTTCGGTCCGCCGTATTCCACGAATGGAATTTGCTTTTTCGTGTGGTCAGGATAAAAGAAGAAAAGATTTTTCTTCATCATCTTCTTCACGTATTCCCCATCCTCATTGATCAGCATTCTGCCCGTGTTGTCGAATTTGAAATAGATCGTATCGGCTATGCTCCGCGCATTCGTCGGTGCGTTCTTGTCTGAACTGAAATGGATCTCCAGCTCGCCTTTGTAATCGGGCTCCGCCACAAAAACATATTGCGGACGTTTGTAAGAATCCTTCTGATTCACATACCAGAGTATCGGCGCGAGGACAAGTGCCACCTGGATCACCACGTCAAGTTCCCACGTCATTTTTATTTTAGAAAGAATGAAGGAACAGGCGAGGTAGATTCCTGCTATTCCGGGAAACCACAGCCAGTAACTGGCCGGCGTCATGTCTCCCATTTTTATCCACGCCATCGCCACTCCGTAAACGAAGATCAGGGCGTAGGCGACAATAGCTAATGGATAACGGTAGAACTTCATGTGAGTTGGGAGCGCGGAGGGCGGAGATCGGAGTTTCATGAGAATTCTCCCAGCTCCTCCCTCCTATCTCCCGACTATTTTATTTCGTCAATCTCAAACTCATAGAACTCCATGATCTGGTTCGCCAGGAGTTTCTTGCAGGCTTCGTCCACTTTTGTTTTCGCTACATCTTTCGAAGCCGCTTCTATTTCGAGTGTGATGTGTTTTCCGATGCGCACATTCTCGATCTCCGGCAATCCGAGATTTTTCATGCTGCCCGTCACCGCTTTTCCCTGCGGATCCAGTAACGCTTTCAGTGGCATTACATCTATTTCTGCTTTGAATTTCATGACAAGTGAAGGTGAAGGTGAGAGTGAAAGGGATGATTTTCCGGTGCAAAAATGCAAATGTTCATTGGGATAATGCTGCTTTGGAGCAATTTCTT
>DATJEX010000195.1:0-15136 GCA_035496135.1 Bacteroidia bacterium | reverse complement strand
TTGCGCAGCGAACGCAACAAACGTATTTGTTGTGAAATATGATGCCAATGGAAATTCGCTCTGGGCAAAAGGCTCCGGCGGAAATGGAACGGATATCGGGGAAGCGATCTGTACAGATCTGGCAGGAAATATTTATTGCACTGGATTTTTTCACAGCGATTCCATTCATTTCGGTTCTGCAGTTCTGATCAGCAGTTCGGATGATAACGCGTTCATCGTAAAATTTTCGTCAAGCGGAAATACACTTTGGGCAAAGAAATCTGTTCAGGCAGCGAATGGACAAGCGATCGGTTACGGAATATGCGCAGATCAATGGGAGAACATTTACATCGCGGGCTATTATCACCTGGCTTCCGTAGCATTAGACACGACAACATTGTTGCTCAATGGAACATACAATACTTTCCTGGTAAGTTGCGATAGCGCCGGGCACATTCAGTGGGGAAGACGTTCGGTTGCGGGAACAATTAATTATGCAAGGTGTGTGAATGCGGACGCGTATGGAGACATTTACATGTGCGGCATGTGCGGAGACACCATCGTCGGTTTCGGAAATCAAACAGCACAGATCACGAATAATTATGATCCGATGTATATCACAAAATTCGACACGAGCGGAAACACTATTTGCCTTAATATGCTCACGGGAGGTGGAGATGATGCAAGCAGTATCTGTTCTGACCAATATGGAAATGCTTACGTGACCGGCGATTTTTTCCCCCCTTCAATGATCGTCGGAAATGATACGTTATTGGCATCGTCCCTCGAACGTGTTTTTCTCGCCCAATACAATTGTTCTGTTGATGCCGGCGTGAATGAAGCGAGTGATGCTGTAAACGCCGTCAGCATTTATCCCGATCCGGCGAAAGATCATTTCATCCTGGAATTTCAGGAAGCGCACAATGATACTTACACATTGGAGATTTACAATTCCTTCGGAGAAATGGTGCTGAAAATATCCGGCATTGTTTCGGGCGTGAACATGGACACCGATAACATGAATCCCGGAATTTATTTCTGCCGCATCACCAGCAATGGCAGAATAGCCGGAGAGAAGAAACTGATCATCACGCATTGAATGAAACTTCTGCCAGCCATACTTCTCCTCTATTCATTCACACTGATCTCTAACGACGGAATCGTGAAATTCCAACCACTATCATCCGGGCTTAACAGTAATATTTTCACGCAGCAGCAACAGCTCTTCCATTCGCAGAAGGACTTCAACGACCTGTGGCAGCAGATCCATAAAACAGAAAGCATGATGGCCGACATTCCGCCGAAGATCGATTTCTCGAAGAAGAGTGTCATCGCCTGTTTCATCGGAAACAATGGACATGGCATGCTGATCGATAGTGTGCGCAGCTCCGGAACATCACTGACGATCTATGAAGAACGGCTCACACTCGACCAGGGTTGTGACGGATCCAGCGTGCATGATTCTCCGTTTGAGATGATCGTTGTGAATGGGAAGAACTGGAAAGTGGCGAATGCGCAGGTTGTGGAGGAAGAAATGGAATGTCACGGGGAATAAAAAATCCCCGCCGTTAAGCGAGGATCTTTTGAGGTCCCGTGCGCCCCGAGTTCTCGGGGGAACCGCAGTAGCAGCTTTTGAAGAGGAGCCTTTCGATACTCAGCCATTTACTTCAATGCGCGAATGGAGTCGGAGAACGCGATGGTATAAAGCCTCGCCCCGTTTTCGTTCAAGTGCGCCTTGTCGTAAAAGAGAGATTTCTGTACATGCTGCGGCCAGGTGGTGTGATCCATGATGATGATCGCGTATTTGTCACGTAACGCAGCAAGCTGATCTGCAAATCCGGAATGCACTGCGCCTTTACGGGTGTAATAGTAAGGGGGTACAAGAAACACAAGTTTTATATTTTGATCACGGCACAATACGCATATCCGCTCCATTTCGCTGTAACCCTTTTCTGAAATGCGTATGTTTTTGTCCGAAAACCGGGTAGTCGTCATTTTGTGTATTCCCGTAAGAGGGTCAAACCCTTTATGATTATTTACATTTTTCATGGAAGAAAACAATCCTTCTATGCCAAGCTTCTTTACGTAATCATTGTATTGTGTTATTCCGAGAAACGGTGCATAATGCAGCACCCAAATGCCCTTATCATATCCGGCAACATAGTTGTAGATGATGCTGTCCTCGCGGTATGGATAATACTGCGGAGGAAATTTTATATAGAGTGTATCTACAGCATTCTCTTCCAGCACCAGCACCACCATTTTCGGAGCCGGGTGTGATGAAGAAAGATAACGTTCAAGGATCATCCTGTTCTGGTCGATCTTGGCCGCGTAGAATCCGAAGTTATAGGAATTAAACCCGGTGATGGAATCGAATACCGCAGGATCAAGATTGTTCTTGGCAAGTGAAGAGCCAAGGAAGATCACGTCGTGGGCCTCACTGTTGGCGGTAAGATGATTGAGCGTTCCGAACGAATCTTTCCTCTGCAGCTTCAGCCCGTATTCCAGAAGGTTTGTTGCTATGAATGAAACAGCAATAAAAACAGTCAGCAAGGTGCCCAGGTATAGCAGAAGACGTTTCATCAGAACTGAAAGTAGATAAAGGTTTGGGGATCAAAGTAACCGAACACAAGGAGGAGGCTAAGTGTGATAGCGCCGAATACGATGGATTGCCTGAAGTAACGCAACTTATTGAATGTTGGGCTCAGTCTCTTTTCCACCACGAACATATACAATATCATCATGAGCGAAATAACAATTGTGAGTATACCGAGCCCCGACAGTTCGCTACCCACGGATCCTGCAGGTTGACCGGAATGAAACAGCCCATATACCACATTCAACGAACTGTGCAGATCTTTTGCGCGGAAAAAAATGAAGGAGAAGACAGTAAAGTGAAAAGTGATGAACATACTGAGCGTGTTGTAAAAAAAAGGAGGGAAACGTGCTGCCCATTTTTTTCTGCGCGGCTGCAACATCAGCTCGAGGCAGATCGCCAACCCCTGGAGCAAACCGAAAACGACGAAGGACCACCGCGGGCCGTGCCACAATCCGCAAAGGATGAAGGTGATGAATGTCGAGATGATCAATGCATATTTTCCCCACTTTCTTCTGCTGTAGACAATAGGATTGAAAAGATAGTCTCTCAGCCAGAAAGAAAGAGACATGTGCCATCTTCTCCAGAATTCGCCAACACTTCTGCTGAGAAAAGGCTGATCAAAATTTTCAACGATATCATAACCGAGGACCTTTGACGCGCCAATGGCAATATCAGAATATCCCGAAAAATCACAATACACCTGCATGGCAGTAGCGTAGCAACCAACAAGAATAGTAAGCGGATGATAACTGGAAGGGGAATCGAATACAGGATTGATGATCAGTGCCAAACGGTCTGCTATTACGACCTTCTTGAAAAATCCCCAGAGCATTCTTGTCAAACCGTAAATGATGCGGTCCTGATCGAATTTTGTTTCAGTGTTCAGCTGTGGAAGCAGGTTGGTCGATTGCTCAATGGGGCCTGCGAGCAACTTTGGAAAGAACGCGATATATGTTGCATAGACGGCAAGGTCCTTTTCGGCTTCACGCACGCCGGTGAAAACATCAATGACATAACTGATGGTTTCAAAGGTGTAGAAGGAAATACCGATCGGGAAAACAAGATTGAAAAGATCGGGAACCGGATAATGAAGATGAAAGTATGTGAATACAGAACGAAGTGAATCGTTGAAGAAATTGAAATATTTGAAAAAGAAAAGAACAATAAGCGCCACGCATACATTGAGCACCATGATACGCCTCTTTTTCCTTTCTTCTTTTACGGATGAAATGCTCCGTGCGGCGAAATAGCTGAAAAGTGTGGAAAAACCGATCAACACAAGGTATTTCGGTTCGGCACAACAGTAAAAGAAAAGACTGCCTGCCAATAGAAAAAGCAGGCGCGCCTTACCTCTCAACAGAAAAAACACCGGCACGACCAATGCAAAGAAAACGAGGAAGGAAATGGAGTTAAAAAGCATTGGTCGTAGAAAGTAGGTTTATTGCTTTTTCCTTTCGATGATGTCAGCGAGATCACCGACATTTTTCAGACGCATCACTTCAGATCCGGAAAGCCGAATGCCAAAAACCTTTTCAACAGTTACGATCAGCGTCAGGTGGCTCATCGAATCCCATCCCCGGATGTCTTTCGCGGTCATCTGTCTTTCGATCTGCAGATCGGGTTGCGAAAACACGTCACGGTAAACCTGGGTAAGTTGTGAGAAGATCTCCTCTTTCATTGTGGTCTATTTTTGGTTTGAATATGCATCAGTATCTTTCCCGCGGTTCTGGAGTCAGGAAGGATTACTTTTTTTTCAGTTATCAGCTCGCATCCCATTCTGTAATACATGTCAATGGCTTTATTGCCCAGCCACGCCTGGAATTCTGCCGTCGTACATCCCTGTGCATGTGCGATGGCCAGGTGTTCATAGAACACTTTTGAAAATACGCCCAGGCCGCGATAGCCCGGCAACGTCGCTCCCGAGCTCAGCTGTAAAGTTCCCGGGGTGCGCGGAATGTATGTTTCTTTCTGGAGCGCATTCTGTTGGTAAGCCTTCAAAACTGCTTCCGTTCCAAATCCATCCATCAGCGCGCCAGTGATCAGGTCGTTCGAGTTTTCGTCCGGACTTTCGATATAACCGGAAACAGCACAGACTTTTTTATTATCCACTTCCGCCACCAGGTAGGTAGAAACGGAAAACGGATGACCCGGCACAGAATTATTGAACGCGCGCTCAAAACCACTGAGCAGGGCGTTGTCGTCATGATCACTGAACATCGTTCGGTATGAATACAATTCCGAACCCGATGTTTCGGAAAGCAGAATGATCTTTGCGAGAAAAGGAATGTCTTCGTCCGTTGCTCTTCTGATGGTGATATCACTCATGATGCATTTCTTTTAATTTCCTGCGATCGATCTTTCCACTGTTGTTGAGTGGCATGTTCTGCAGAGCGTAGTAATGCTTTGGCACCATGTAAGAAGGAAGCGTAGCCTCGAGGTGCGCTCTCAATTCAGCGAAAGAACCCTCTTTACTTTCAATGAATGCCACAAGTGTAAGTGTACCGGCAAATGGATGTTCACAAGCGATGACCACCGCACCATTCGCATTGGTGAATTCTCTTATGCGGAATTCGATTTCGCCCAGTTCCACACGGAAACCATTTATTTGAACCTGGTTATCTATGCGGTTGATGTAGACGATGTTTCCATTTGCATTGACGATAACACTGTCCCCGGTACGATACCATTTACCTTCACGACCGTCCATTCGCACGAAAGATTGTTCTGTTTTTTCAGGATTGTTCCAATAACCATTTGCCACTTGCGCCCCGTACAACAGTAATTCTCCCGATGCGCCTTGCTTCACCGGCGCCAGTTTTTCATCCACAATCTGGTATTCCAATCCATCCAGTACATGGCCTATCGGAACAAGTCCGTTCAGTATCTCCTTTTCTGTTTCATCATTCAAACGGTATATACTGCTCCATACGGTCACTTCTGTTGGCCCATACGCATTTTCAATGACCGAGTTGGGGGCCGTTTCTTTCCAGGCCTGTGCAAGTTTGTAGGGCAATGCTTCCCCGGTAAGCAAGGTATAGCGGATGGATGGGAAGGAAAACTCTTCCAATAAACGAAGCTGCTTCATATAGGCCACTGCAGACGGAGCCATCGAAACGAATGTCACTTGTTTATCGCGCATGGTCTCGAGTGCACTGATGAAAACAATGTCGCTTGTAGGAACAGGTACAAGGCATCCACCGCACTCCCAGGCCATAAATGTACAGGCGATCGAAACATCGAACGATAATTCGAACATCTGAAGAAATTTATCGGTCGGCCCCAGGTCATATTTTCCCGGACTGAACATCGCTTTGATGAAAGCATTGAAATTGGAATGCGTTATGCCTATTCCTTTGGGAATACCAGTACTTCCGGAAGTGAAAAGTATATAAGCAAAGTTATCTGAATCAGGCAGAGTGAATGAGAGAGCGGAGAAATCAACCTTGTCGCAATTATCGTTAGAAATCAAGGAGACATCATTACCAGCAGACAGGCCCGACGAGAGACCCTCAATCTCGGAAGAAGCACACAAAACAATTTTCAGCCCCGACTCCCGGATGATATTTTCCAGTTTGTGCGCAGGGAATTTTCTGTTAAGCGGAATGAATGTTTTACCACAAAGTAATACTGCAAGTATTGATGCATAGGTAAAAACGCTGTCATTGGTATGAATACCTATGTTCTTGTCATTCCTGCCAGTTGCCATGATACGTGCAGATATGCCCGCGGCAATTTCCATCAGCTCAGCATAAGTGTACGCCTGATCTTCAATTTCCAGGGCATAATGTCCTGGCGAGCGCCGAAAGCTTTCAATGAATCCTGTAATCATTTCTTACTCATTAAAGTAATTCATTCGGGCGAGTTTCTTTTACAACACAATAATGAAAACGCCGCCGGAGTCCTGGCGGCGTTCTTTCATTTTTTGAGGTCCCGTGCGGATTCGAACCGCAGTAGCAGCTTTTGCAGAGCTGAGCCTAGCCTCTCGGCCACAGGACCATTTTCAAGAGGGAAACAAAAGTAGTAAAAAGCATTGAATTCAACCTTCCACCATCACACTCACGCTCTTCACATCTCCGTTGAGCGGCGGAGCGATCTTATTCACAGTGACGGAAAAGGTTTTTACCGCCGGATATTTTTTTCTCAATGATACGATGATCCGCTGTGCCACATGCTCGATCAGTTTCGAACGGATGGCCATTTCCGCTTTCACACAATCATTCACCACGCAGTAATCAACCGTGTCGGTCAATTCATCACTCGCTGCGGCTTTCGAAAGATCTGTTTCGATCTTCACGTCCACCACATATTCACCACCGATCTTTCCCTCTTCGGGCATGCAGCCGTGAAAAGCGTAACATCTGATGCTATTAACGAGTATTGTTCCCAAGTTGAATATCGAATAACGAACATCGAATATTGAATATCGAAGTCAAAGGGTTCAGTGTTCGATGTTCAGTGTTCGATATTCTTCTGTTCACGCTAAGTATGAATTTTTTCCAACGCGGTAGTCAGTCTTCTAACGACGGCCTCTTTTCCAAGCAAAGCAACCATATCAAAAAGCACCGGCCCTCCTCCTGCCCCACTCACGCAGACACGGAACAACTGCATCACGCTTCCCGGATTGGTAGAAGTTGCTTCGGCGGTCTTTTTGAATTCCGCTTCACAATCGACAGCATTCCAGGTCGGCATATTTCCAAAAGCATCTTTCACCGCGGCGATGAATTTCTTCGAATCGTCATTCCAGCGTTTCTTCACGACAGCTTCATCAAAGGTCGTTGGATCCTCGAAGAAATATTTTCCCTGCTCGTAGATCTCATTGACAAAATTGATCTTCTCCTTCATCAACCGACAAACCTCCACGAGATACGAACTTGAAACCTGGAACTTGAAACTCTTGGAAAGAATGGCCGCCAGCTCTTCATCAGAATGTTTTCTAAGATAGGTTTGATTGAACCACTTCGTCTTTTCCGGATCGAACTTCGCACCTGATTTGCTCACACGCTCCAGCGAAAAATCGGCTATCATTTCTTCTTTCGTAAATAATTCCTGGTTGCCGCTTCCGTGCCAGCCGAGCAGCAACAACATATTGATGAATGCTTCCGGAAAATAGCCCGCTTCACGATAACCGGTGAACGATTCCATTTTTCCTTCTGCATTTTTCAATTCTCCGCTCAATGGAAAAACAGGAAAACCCAGACGGTCGCCGTCGCGCTTTGATAATTTTCCATTTCCATCGGGGCGCAGCAACAACGGCAAATGCGCGAATTGTGGCATCACTTCTTCCCAACCGAGAAAACGATACAACAGAACGTGCAGCGGCGCCGATGGCAGCCACTCCTCTCCACGGATCACGTGTGTGATCTCCATGGAATAATCGTCAACGACATTCGCCAAATGGTAGGTTGGCATACCGTCACTTTTGAATAAGACTTTATCATCGAGTTGTGATGAATGCACCACCACCCATCCGCGGATCACATCGTTCAAACGGATCTCTTCGGCGCGCGGAATTTTTATTCTCACGACGTAATGTTCACCCGCATCAATTCTTTTCTTCACATCATCTTCAGGAAGCGTGAGCGAATTTTTCAATTCCTGCCTCGTGATCGCGTTGTAGGAAAATTCTTTTCCCATTTTCTTGAAACGGTCGCGCTGTTCATCCAGTTCTTCTTTCGAATCAAACGCATAATAGGCATGACCTGCATCAATGAGTTGCTTCGCGTACTTCGCATACACGCCCGCGTTCTTGCGCTCGCTCTGGCGGTACGGCGCATGCGTGCCATCACCGAATCCAACACCTTCGTTCGGTTCAATGCCGCACCACCTCAGCGCTTCGATGATGTATTCTTCTGCCCCGGGAACAAAACGTTCCTGGTCGGTATCTTCAATACGGAGAATGAAATCACCGTTGTGTTTCTTTGCAAAAAGATAATTGTACAAAGCGGTACGCACACCACCCATGTGAAGCGGGCCTGTTGGACTCGGGGCAAAACGCACGCGGACTTTTCTATTGTCTGACATAAGGATGCAAAGATAGACGCGGGATGGGAGAGTTGAGACTTGGGAATCGAAAATTTGTAACTTTCAACGAAATGAGGATTATGTGTTCATGAGAAAGCTTTTCTTTTTATTTCTGATCATGTTCGTGCCGGATTTTTTGTCTGCGCAGACAGGAACAGCAAATGTTGTGAGTACCGACAGCATCGTGAAAAGAGACACTTCCCAAACGATCATATTCCGTGGCGACACGATCTTCCAGGATGGAAAGAAGATAGGGTATGTCGTTCTCAGTGATCCCGGACCGCCCGCTTATTATTTCAGCTTCTATGATGCGCGTCATAATGAAGTTGCAACCGCGGTTGAAATCGGACCGGTTTATTACGAGATCGATCTGCTGAACGGAAAAACCAAAAGCCACATAGGAGTGAAAAATGCGGATGATCCGGAAGAAGAGCTCGTTCGGTATTTCATCCGGCTTGGTTATCTGTGAGTGATTAGTTGAAAATCCCGCCTGTAAATTTATTCTTGTAACTTTTTATGGCATGCAGGATTATGCAGCCAATGAAGCTGCGATACATTTTTGTGTTGATCATTTTCCTGCCGATCGTTTCACCGGCACAACCGCAACCATTTCAATTCACGGTGGTGCAACCAGATTCTGCATTCTATATTAAATTTCATTCGCTGCAGACGTGGCCCATAAATTATGTGAAGGATTCTGTTGATTGCAGGAAAAAGAAAATTTCACAGGTAACGATGTATATGAACGGCTGCAGATCGGCGGACCGCTATTTCGACACACTTGGCAGGCCGATCAGGGAAGTCGAATACAAACAGTGTGCAGGAGATACGATGAATGCCGATATCACAGAATGGCGATATGAACAGGACAGGATAGTCAATTCAAGTTGGTCGCTTTATAACAGGAAAACAGTAAGAAGATCTGTGACGGTGAAGTTCAACACAGGCAGGATCGAGACATCCGGTTTCAATCAGTGGGGTGAAGACACATGGGATTCGACAATAGCGATCTACCAGGACACGGCACTGCTTAAGCAGGAACATTTTGTGAATGGAAAATTACAGGATTACACCTACAACGATCATTTTCCCAATGGGAAACTGAAATATTCCGAGGATCATGATTACTCGGGCACACGCACGCAAACATTCAATGAAAGTGGCCAGCCGTTGAAATACGAATCGATCTACCCCGACAGCAGCCGGTTAACCGTGTTATACTCATATGACGATCACCAACGATTGATCGGGCTAGTCAACAGATATTCCAATCGTTGGCAGGGAGACAGTACCGTCTACGTGTATGATAAAAATAATTCTCTCGTAGCCCGAAGAACATTCTATCTGGCTAAGGATTCCATCAGCGAAAGCGTGGAGACGCAAAGAACATTCGACAAGAAAGGCAGGATTATTAATGAATTGCAGGTGGTGCGCTATCCAGGAGTTGAAGACTCATCCATCCAGGCGTTTCGTTATGAAAAGAGAGAAAAAAATTATGTGAAATACCAATATTATCCCGGACAGCGTTATTTCACAACGGACACCGCAAGTTCGTCAGGAAGGATGGAGTGTGTTTTCAGTGCCGATACTGTTACTGAAACTTTCTATTGTGTAAAGCCTGGCGCCGAGCTTAACAGTTCTACGTTCACCAGCGATTCTCTTTATATACCTTATTCGAGGGTTAGCAAATGGAACGGAAAAAATTTCCGGGAAAGTTTTTTCCATAATGGAAAATGGGAAATTTACTATGCAGTTGCTTACGACACGCATGGAAATATCAGGAGACAATTTGTAAGTGATTCCATGAGACAGTACGTGTATTTCAATGGCGGAACATATCAAACAACAGATGTGTACGATTCCGCAGGAAGGTGTACTCGCGCAGTCACTCAGGATGATTCCGGGAAAGTGCTTTTCAATTATCGCGCACGTTTCAATAATGAAAATCAGTTGACCCTAATCGATCAAAAACAATTTCAATGGAATAAACATGATTACGATTCCCTTGTCTATGATGATCACGGAAGACTGATCTATGAATACACCAACCCGGATATCCTGGGATCGCCCTGCGAATATTTTTGCCAATATGCCATAGGTAATGTGCTGAGCGGATATTCAGAAAGAAGAAATGGAGAGATTACAATTGAAATGTTGGCTGACTTCGAGAATGGATTGCCGGTTTCGGAAACGGAGACGACCTATTATTCCGATACAAGAAGGGATCGCACTTCTTACCGGTGGGAATATTCGTTCTACAGGTAGAGTGCTATCTTTGCGCAAATGCAACTACTCACTCTGCAACACTGGAAAGATTACGAACTGCTCGACAGCGGAGATTTTGAAAAGCTCGAACGTTTCGGACAATACATCACGATTCGCCCCGAACCACAAGCGGTATGGGACAAAACACTTTCGAATTCCGAATGGGAAAGAACAGCGCATGTGAAATTCGTTCCGCGTTCCGCTTCGGCCGGCGACTGGAAGTCGTTCAAAAAAATGCCGGAGCGATGGAATATTTCCTATGAATTTCCTGATCACAAAAAGATCACGATGCGCTTGGCACTAACGTCTTTCAAGCACGTCGGTGTTTTTCCGGAGCAAGCCGTCAATTGGGATTTCATCTATTCGTCCATCCGTAAATCCCAAATTCCTCATCCCAAATTTTTAAATCTCTTCGCGTACACCGGTGGCGCATCGCTCGCCGCACGCGCGGCAGGTGCGGATGTCACGCACGTGGATTCGATCAAGCAAGTGGTGACCTGGGCGAATGATAACATGGCGCTTTCGAATCTCGACAACATCCGTTGGCTGGTAGAAGACGCCTTGAAATTCGTGAAGAGAGAAATGCGTAGGGGAAATAAATACCACGGCATCATTCTCGATCCGCCCGCTTACGGCCACGGACCAAACGGAGAAAAATGGAAACTCGAAGAGAACATCAATGAGATGGTGAAGAGCGTGGTGGAATTACTCGATGAAAAGAATCATTTTCTCATTCTAAACGCCTACTCGCTCGGATTTTCAGCAATGATCCTCGAGAATCTTTTCAAGGGAAGAAAAGTGGAAACAGGAGAATTATTTCTCAAAGCGAAAAGCGGAACGGTTTTGCCATTGGGCGTTTTCGGGAGACTGAGCAAGATCTGATCAGTGAACGAATTTCCGCGTTTCTGAAATACTGCCGGATTCAAATCGGATAAAATACATTCCCGCAGCAAGATCAGCAACGTCAAGCACTACATTCTTCTGCTTCGAAGAAATTCTTCTCACCACATTTCCCTGCAGATCGACAATAGAAATTTCCGCTTCTGTATTTCCCGGCAATGAAATGTGCAGCGCATCGCTCGCTGGATTCGGATAAAAATTCCAGCTGAGCTGATCCTGTTCATTTATCCCGCTTGCGTCGATCACCACTACACGGTAATCTTCCGTTTCTCCAGATGTCACAGAATCGCATGGGCCCATGCTCACATTCGCACACCGCACGCGCATGATCACCGTGTCGGGACCCTGCGGAACATTTACGACAACAGTTGTATGTGTGATCTGCGATGAAGAGAGATACATCAGTTCTCCATTCCCGAATGTGAGGTCATCGTTCCAGTCGATCCACACACCCACGTACGCAGGAACATTCGGATTCAATCCGACATGAAGCACAAAAGCATCATTGGCATTTTCGCGAACGATCTTATTCTGGTAATCCTGGTAATTCTGATCCTGCGCGTTGCAGTCCGTCGCGTCATTGGTGAAATCGGTGACGGCGGCAGTTGTCCAGACGGAGTCGATGAACATCGGGGTGGTCACACAGTCCACGCCGATCGGCGGCGTGCAGGTCCCGTTCTGTGAACGTACGAAAGTTGTAAGTGAAGCGACGAGGAATACGGAGAGTAGAAGTTTCTTCATGATTTAGTTGAATGGCCAATGCAATTTAAGAAAGTTGACGGATCGCCGGACCCCGTTTCGATCATTGATTATCTTGCACTCATGAACTGGCGGCAACTCATTCTTTGCATTGCGATCCTTTCCATTTCAAATTCCGTACGCGCGCAGGACAAGCGCGCGATCGATTCGCTGAACACGTTGCTTCAGAAGGAAAAGCAGGACACCGTTCGCGTGTTCATCATGCTTGATATCGGGAATGAGTTTGGAGCCGATACTTCTTCCGCTATCCGCGAATACAACGAAGCACAGCAGCTCGCACAGCAGATAAATTATCCGCGTGGAGTGGCGGCGTCATTCATCCGCAAAGGCCGCATCATGGAAAAGATCGGCGATTTTGACGAGGCGAGAAACATGTACGATTCCGCGCTCAGCATTTATGAACAGAATCACCTGGACAAGCGATATGCGATGCTCTGTATCAACATGGGAAACACCTATTACACGCAGGGCGATTACAAGAACGCGGTGTTGTGGAATCAGAAGGCGGCCGATGGTTGCGAACAGCTGAAGGATTATTCAGGACAAGCCCAGGCAACACTCAATCTCGGCAATGTTTTTTATTCGCAAATGAAATACCAGCAGGCGATCGATTATTATCTCGCGTCGCTCAAATTGTGTGAGCAGATACATGACAGCATCACTATCGGAAGCCTGTACAATAATCTCGGCGCCGTTTATTTCGATCAGAAAAAATTTCCGGAAGCGCAGCATTATTTCGAGCAATCACTTGTCGTGCGGCAGAATATAAATGACGATGAAGGTATCGCCAGTTCCATCTGCAATCTTGCCGAACTCTGGCACGGAATGGGCGATCTGAAAAAATCACTCGATTATTATCAGCAGGCACAAACCGCTTTTGAAAATGTTCCCGATATGGTTTCCGCGGCGGACAACTCGATAAAATCCGCGGTCGTCGTTTATGAAATGGGCGATCACGCCAAAGCGATCACCATGGCGCTCAACGGACTTTCCCTTGCCACGCAATACGGCGATCTTCCTACGCAGAAGGAAGCGTGCGATCAGCTTTCGAAATTCTACAGCGGGCAGAATGATTTTCATAACGCCTTCCTTTACCTGCAGCGCTATACGAAGATCCAGGATTCACTCATGGGTGAAACAACGATCAGGCAACTCACAGAGATGCAGACGAAATTCGAGACGGTGAAAAAGGAAAAGGAAAATGAGAAACTGAAAAAGAACGAAGCGCTGAAGGATAAACAGATCGAGGAAAAAGATAATCAGCGGCGGTTGCTATTTGCCGGGATCGGTTTCGTGCTCGTGCTCGTGGTGGTGATGATCATTGCGTATGTGAATAAGCGAAGATCCAATATCACGCTGGCGAACAAGAACGCACTCATCGAATCACAGAAACAGGAGATCACCGACAGCATCACGTATGCAAGAAGAATTCAGCAGGCCATCCTTCCTCCTGTTGAATCACTGAAAAAACATTTTCCGGAATCGGCCGTGCTCTATCTTCCGAAAGCAATTGTGAGCGGCGATTTCTGGTGGCTGCACGATCACGGAAATGAATTGATGATCGCGGTGGGCGATTGTACAGGCCACGGCGTTCCTGGCGCATTCATGAGTATGCTTGGTGTGGATAAACTCACCGCGCTTGCTGCCGACATTCATTCTCCCGATAAATTACTCGCGCAGCTGAATCGTTCCGTGAAATCCACATTGCATCTTGCAACCGAAAATTCATCGGTCGCTGTGAGGGACGGAATGGACATCGCGCTCATTTCCATTTCAAGCGACAGAAAAAAGATCCGTTTCTCCAGCGCAAATCGCCCGTTGTGGATCTGTCGCAGCGGAAAGGAATGGCTCGAATTCAAACCGACCAAAGCGGCGATCGGCGGACACACTTCCGATGAACAGGAATTTGAATTGCACGAATTGAATCTTCAACCGAACGACCGCATTTATCTTTTCACGGATGGCTTCGCTGATCAGTTCGGTGGCGATGAAGGAAAGAAGATCATGACGCGAAGGTTCCGCGACTGGTTGAATGAGATCCAGCAGTTGTCGATGGAAAAACAACGCGACGAATTGCAATTCCGTTTCGAGCGATGGAAGGGAACAACGGAACAGGTGGATGACGTATTGCTCATCGGCATCCGTGTTTGAAAATATCCGGCGGATAAACACTATACTTGAATTGTGAAACGAACGGCTGTCCTATTCCTGTTTTGTATCTTTTCAAACCTGGTTTTTTCCCAAACCAAACGCATCACCGATTCGCTCGAACGGCGTTTTGAACTGGCAACATCAGACACGGCAAAGTTCAACAGCCTGGTTGACCTGATCAACGCGTATCGGTTGGGAAATACGCAGAAGGCCGGCGAGAAGACCCAGCAGCTTCTTGACCTCTCACAACAAATGGATCAGCCGCTTTACAAAGCACGCGCTGTTTTTTATCTCGCGATACAGAAACGCAAAGAGGGAAATTACGATACCGCCATCACGCTCTATCAACAGGCGCTTCCTGTTTTTGAGCAATACAATGACCAGGCGAACGAAGCCGCCGCCGATGGAAGTCTCGGCATCATGTATTGGCAGCAGGAAGATCTTGTGCTCGCGACAAAATAT
>DATJEX010000194.1:0-4614 GCA_035496135.1 Bacteroidia bacterium | reverse complement strand
TTTTTTCAATTCATCCACGTAAGCGTAATCGCCCGACGCCTGGTAATCGTGCCGAGATGAAACATTTACGACACAATTGAAAAGTTTGTGATACTGCGTGACCGTATTCGCTGTGATCTGCGCGTTAGTCAGTGTCTGCATATTCGCTTCGGCCCTGATCACGACATTTCCGCTGTCGGGAACAATTTTCGCATCGGCTACATCGATCTCCGGAACTTCCTTCGCGTAAATGATATTGTTGCGGTAATCGAACACGGCTTTCGGCGACTGGAAACGGAGCGAATCCTGCTTTGGGTGAATGGAAATGAATTCCGGCCCTTCGAGATTCACACCACCGGTTCCTTTTTTGCCTCCACTCATTTCGAGTGATCCCTGGTCCATGTACCATTTGAAATTCTTCATGAAGCAGATGTACTGGTTCACCGGGAACGTCAGCAACGTACCATCGGCGAGCGCTTCAAAATCTCCTTCCCTTTTGACAAAGTCTATATGCGCCTTTACGTTGTCTGTTTTCAGAGCGAGCCCGGCCTGAGCAATCGCTTTCAGGTTGAAATTTGAAGTATCCGCATCCACGATATGCTGTTTGAAGACCATGTCTTTCGAGAACAATTGCGCCGTACTGAAATCCATTTCACCATTTCCCTGGAGTTTTTTCGGACTAAGCGTCAATGTTCCGTCGAATTTCGCATTGCCATTCATCATTTTGAACAGCGAATCCTTATTCGTTGCATTCATATAATCTTTTTTCGGCATCCAGTGGATATATACATTGGAATCTGTCGCCTGCGGATATTCTGTTTTTCCGCTGATCATCTGTTCCGCCATAGCGAACGATTGAGCGACACCATTCATGGAATCAGGGAAGAAAATAAAGTCTTTGGAAATACTCGTAGAGGTGATGTAATTGATCGTTCCATCTCCGCGCAATCCCTGGTTACTCAGGCGAATTTCATTGGTGAATTTTGCTTTTCCACCGTAAAGCGGGTATCCGCCTGCAGGTGCGATACGCGTGAATCCAAGTGAATAATCAGGCATCAATCGTATCGTGTCCTTGATGTCGGGAAGAATTCCGGATGAAGCGAACGTTCCGGCAAACCGCAGCGAAGAATTCTGGAAGTTATCGAGACTATCGATCGTAAACGGATCGAGTTTGAAATAGAATTTATCGCGGTTGTAAACTCCTTTCTGAATTCCGGGTTTGTCGTAATAAACGAAAGCAGGTTTCGAAGAAGTAAAGATCGGGTACTGCGGATATTTTTTGGTCCACACACCCGATTTGTTCGCCGGATCATCCACCTGGAGTTTTCCATTCAGATTCTCGATCACCGATTTCACTTTCATCTGGATGAATCCGCCTTTCGGATCCTGCGGATCGTGCTTGTCGGTGTCGATCCAGATACGAACGGAATCCACGTTGTTCAGATCGAGCGTGAATGTTTTGTAATCGAACGAAAATAATTTTCCGTAGTAATCGAATCGTCCGGCCATGATGGAACCCTGGAATGTGAAGTTCCGGTCCTTCTTCAGGATGAGCATGTCCTGGTCGGGGAACACGGTCACATTCTGCGAATCGGAAAGTGCGACTTCTTTCACACCGAAAAGTGTCATGTCATAATTCAGCAGGTTGATCTTCGCGTTCGGCAAACCGGGCGTGACCTTCGATTCGAAAATGATATTATCGTAATCTTTCTTTCCCGCGCGCGCCGCGATGTACGTGTCGCACTTATCGAGATATGTGATCATGTCGGTATTCGGATCGTAAATGATGAAGCCCTGGTTGGAAAGATTCACCATGAGCGGACGAAGCTGCTCCGGCCCGATCTTCCAGTAATGCGAGAGATCTGTCACCGAAAAAGTTTTTACACCGGCATTATTGTCGCGCACGAAATTTCTGATCTTGATCAACGGATGCACGGGTTCAATTCCCTGCAGCTGATCGTAGAGATACTGGCGGTAATAAGTGGTGGAAGGAAAAGTCGCTTCAGCGAATGTAGAACCCGGAAGTGTGTTGATCAGGATGGTTTGATCCGTCGTCACCCACGAAATCTGCTGGATGTACATGTCCACCTGGTGGAAGGAATCGTAGAACGGCGCCTGTGAAGCTCCTTCTTCCGAGCGGTAAAGCAAAACCTTGGAACTGTCGACGAAGTATTTGAAATCGATGTAAGGATGCACGATGCTGTCTGTGCCGAAAGCAAATTTGATCTTCGCATTGGTGGAAGTCACTTTCTGCGGCGTGATGGAAAATCCGGTGGAAGAAACCGTGAGAAAATCTATCCCGTTCCGCTTGAAACGGAAATACGCCGGCTGATCTTTCGTTCCCGATCCGACGAACTTCGCTCCTACCTGTTTGAATCCGCCTTCGAAGTCAACATTCGGATAAATATTCTTGATGAGATACCTGCTCGAATATGATTCGAATTGGGGGAACTGTGCTGTAGCGACCTGCGCGTCGGCAACAAGTTTCTCCGTGATCTTGCCGGGAAGTGGTTTTCCCTGGAAATAATTCTTACTGTAGAAAGTAACGGAATCGGCCGTGTAGGAAAAACTTTTGATCGTGATGGAATAGGTTTTCAGATCGGCATATTGCTCTTCGGCTTTCAATCCCGCACGCTCCCATGTCACTCTTCCGCCTGTTCCTTTCCAGATGCCTGTTCCGGGATAATATGTTCCGCTGGTGTTGGTGATCTTCGTGCTGTCGTGTTTGGCGAGCGCCTTCAGTGTTACGCCCGTGAATTCAATGGATGAAACAGAATCGCAGTTGAATTTCCACGAACCTCCTTCCGTCCACCATTCGCCCGAAGCGGTTTTGAAAAAACGATTTCCGGCGAAGAGATTCTCACTCATCGCGATGAAATCGGAAAAAGGTTTGGCGAGTTTTCCGGCGGCGAGATTTTCAAAACAACTCTGCCAGGCATTGATCGTTGTTTGCGGCACTGCATTGTCGACGATCGTTTTGATGGTGTTGAAATAAGAATAGTATTCCGGTGAGGGGCGGAATTTCTTCTTCAGCATTTCATTCGCGTTCTTGTAACACAATTGTTTGATATCGTTCGTGATCTTCCCGTTCTCCCAGTAATTCTTATTGAATTCATCAATGAAATCCTTTCCATCCTTCCTGTCGTAGCTCTCGAAAAAATCGGACATCTCCTGGATGAATTTCACCGGGTCATCCGTGAAACTTTTCGGCATCACCTGCGCGTGCAGTTTCGGAACTCCCGCGGCGAACAGGAACAGCAATGCAATTGATTTCAGATATCGCTTCATCATAACGCTTCTTATTTTTTTACAAGATGGATCAACGCCCATTCTTCTTCTTCCAGAGTTTCTTTTGATTCAAGACCGTTCTCTTTCGCGCATGCTGCAAGCTCTTTCACATCCTGGCGGAAAAATCCGCTGAGCAGCAGGCTACCATTCTCTTTCAGAACGCCGGAATATTTTTTCATCGAATCGAGCAGGATATTCCGGTTGATGTTGGCGAGCACCACATCGAATTTTTCATTGATCTCCGAATGCTGATCACCGGTTTTCACTTTCATGTTTTTCACGTTATTGAGCACCGCATTCTCACGCGCATTTTCAACCGCGTTCGCGTCGATATCGATACCCAACACATTTTCCGCGCCAAGCTTCGAACAGAGAATTCCCAGAATACCGGTACCGCAACCCATATCGAGTATATAACGTCCGGCCAATGGCAATGTTAATAACTTTTGTACCATCAATCGGGTCGTTTGGTGATGACCCGTTCCGAACGATTGCTGCGGCTGGATCACGATCTCGCGTTTGAAACCGGATTCTGCGGGATGAAACGGTGCGCGGATGATGAGTTCTTTGCCAATGTAAACCGGCGTGAAATTCTTCTCCCATTCTTCGTTCCAGTTCTGCGAAGGGATCAGGCGTTTTTCATAGGTAACTTCGGCCATGTGTCCACCGACCAGGAGCACTTTGCGCATTTCCTCTTCGTGAAATAAATTTTCCGGTATCCACGCGAAAAATCCTTCCTTCGTTTCCTGGAAACTTTCAAAACCCACATCGGCAAGTTGCGACACCAGCAGATCGCTTCCCGGCTGTCGCGGCTGAACTTTTATTTCGACCTCGATATAGTCCATATCTCCAATGTAATTTTAAGGGCAAAAGATGTTCCGTTTACACACGAAAAGAGGATATTTTTAACAAAAATCGGCCTTATTTTACAAGACCGTTAACGACACAAAAAGTTACAACCGCTATGGAAAATAATGATTTCGGAAAAGAGTTCTGGACACAGCGATGGAAAGACCATTCCACCAAATGGGATATCGGATATCCATCCACCCCGCTCAAGGACTTCATCGACACACTCACGAATAAGGAACTTCGCATTCTCATACCCGGATGCGGAAACGCGTACGAAGCGGAATATTTATTCAGGAACGGTTTCAGGCATGTTTTCATTGCGGATATCACGGAAGAACCGCTGCAGCGATTCGCGGAAAGAGTTCCTGAATTCCCGAAGGATCAATTACTCCACGCCGACTTCTTTCAATTGACTTCAAATGGAAAATGGGATCTGATCCTCGAGCAGACATTTTTCTGCGCGATCAATCCTGAAATGCGCGATAAGTACGTGGA
>DATJEX010000193.1:0-4815 GCA_035496135.1 Bacteroidia bacterium | reverse complement strand
TTGGAAGGACGACCGGCATAAACGGTGTAGAACTTGTTTCTTCCGCTATGGTAAAATGTACGGCAGAAAACCCCGCTCGTGTCATCTGTGTTGGGCGTGATCTGCCAGTGATTCAGAATGGTCATGGAAGGCTGGGCCTTTGACGGATGGATCAACAAAACGCCCAGGAAAAGGAGTATTATTTTTTTCATGTCTAATGGTTTTAATGAAAAAAGGAAGTACCGCTTTTGATACAGACGACAGAAAAACAGGAAACTTTCGGTCCTTTTACTCTTTCACCATCTTCTGCACGAAATTCACATCCGTGCCGACGATCTGCAGCGAATAAATTCCCGCCGCAAAATTTTCAAGTTCGCCGATCGTGTAGGAATTCATGGAATTACCGCTTGCGTTTTCTTTCCGCTCCATCACCAGTTTTCCCTGCATGTCGTACATACGAATGGTGATCAGTTGATCATTAGTTGCGAAGAAAGAGAAATGAAAATTATCCGTGAATGGATTCGGGGAAATATTGCAGATCGTATTCGGTGAATAAGCCGCAGAAGTATTTCCACTGAGCAATAGATTCGCCGTGCAGAAATCAGGAATACCGTATCCCATCAACGAATCGGGAGAAGAGAACTGACTCGCGCTTTGTTCTATCGTTTGCAAAACCTGCATGCATCCCATGTTCGGATGCGCCTGCAACAAACATGCGACGAGTCCGCACGTGATCGGCGATGAGAAAGATGTTCCGCTTCCCGTCTGGATATTTCCTGAATTCGGATCGACGATCACAGCATTCACACCTTGCGCAGCTGTCGATGGTTTCTGATGATGGAACAATGTCATTGATCCGCGCGAACTGAATCCTGCAACTGCACCACTCGCATCAACCGCAGCGATCGTCAATGCACTGTCGGCATCAGCAGGAGTTCCGATGTAGAACCACGAAGACTGTCCGGAATTTCCGGCACTCACTACTACACAAATTCCCTTTCTCGCCGCGAAATTCGCCGCACGCGCACAAGGAACGGTGTGTCCGTCGAGATCGGCGTACACATGATTCTCACTCGGATCATCAAACTCTGTATAACCAAGTGAAGAATTGATCACGTCGGCACCAACGCTGTCGGCAAATTCTGCAGCTGCTGCCCAGTAATATTCTTCCACGACATATTCGGTCGCCGCTTCTTCGCTGCGCAGCAACCAGTAACTCGCTTCCGGAGCTGTGCCGATTAGTTGTCCCGGTTTATTTCCTCCCATCGTGGATAGGACCATTGCTCCGTGCGCATTGTCTTCGTAAACGCTTTGTTCATTGTTCACGAAATCCCACGTGCCCAGAATTCTGTTATGCGCCCACAGCGTATCGAAAACAGAAAGCGTATCGGCGTGAAGAAATCCTGCGTCGATGATCGCGATCTGCATGCCCTGTCCGCGATAACCGGCGTTGTGCAAACAAACTCCGCCCAGCATATTGATCTGGTTGAACGACATTCCGTAATTGAGTGAATTCGTTTGTTCATTCATCACCCGCGCATTCGGATCAAGCGGTGCGGTTGCTTCATCAAGTTTATTGGAAAAGTGTCCGACACGCGCACCGACTCCTGTTACATTCGAAACGTAAGGCAGCGCGCTGATCGCTGTGATCTGCGCCGGATTGCTTGCGAGCACCACGCAACCGTTCAACCATTTCGATCGCGCGTGAACCTGCGCGCCTGTCGCGGCCACTCCGGCTAGATAAGCAGGATTCACCGGCAGATCGAATGAATCGACAGGAATGGCTTGTGTCGTGCGACGTGTGAGCGCACGCGGAGAAAGATACGCGGATGGATTGCTTATCGAATACGGAGAATTATTCTTGTCAGTGAATTGCACCCAGAACGTGACTTGTTGCGCGTTGGTGATTTCCCCGATGAAGGCGAGCGATAATAAGAGTAGCAGTTTTTTCATTTTACTTTTTTTTATTCGAAAGTTCATTCACTTCAGATCAGCTTGTTTTCAGAAAAATGGCGATCACATCTTTCCTTCCAGCATGAAGATATTTTTCCAATGATTGTTTGAAGGAGCCTTCGGAAGCTTCATTATAAAGATGATCAAGATCGTTTCTTCCCTCTGACTCATTGCCCAGCAGAATAAGAACCAATGCTCTCCATACTTCAATCTGCAGAACTGAACGATCTTTGACTTTTACCGTATCAAGCATGACATCATAAATTCTGACCGCGGATTGATAACAAAGATGAGCATGAACAGAATCATTATTCACATCATAAAGTAATCCAAGCCGCGCAAGGTTTTCCGCGCTGCCGGATTTCAATCTCGCCATTTCCTTTGCAGTAGACAGCGCACCTTGATATTGCCTGTATTCGATCTGATAATTGATCACCTCTTCATATGCCGGATAATAATCGGTATCTGACGCCGTCGCCTGCTCCAGTAAATTCATAATGCTTGCGTCAAAAAGACTGTCGTGTGCTCTTTCCCTCGTCTTGCTCAAAAGTTTGGTTACGCTATCACAGAGGAGTTTTGCTTTTGGATCACCATGATAACTCTGCCCTGCTACCGAAAATGAGGCGCCAAGGAAAATGGCAAACAAACAGGAAGAAATTATTTTTTTCATCATTCAGTTAGCCGAATCCCTGTTCGGTTTAGCATTTACCATATCGTGATGCAGGAGCCCGTTCAGAATATCTTTTCTTCCGAGATTGCGGTAAGGCGCGATCATCTTCCCGATATTATCAGTGGAATGCTCATTGTAAAGTTCTTCCAGTACGAATTTACCGGCCTCTTCATCTCCCGAGAGGATCATGCTGATGGCACGTGAAACTTTTGTCATCTCCAGTGTCGTTCCGGTCACCGTAGGAGCTTTGAGAAAAATGTCATAATCGTTCAGCGCTTCCTGGTATTTCGCGATAGCCTGAACAGAATCGCCATTCAGATCGTACATCTCGCCAAGCTGAAGAATGTGATCGATATTTTTTGGATGCAAACGTGTCAATTGTTTCGCAGCTTCCAGTCCTTTCACAAATTGGCCCGACATATTCAGGTAAGTGAGTTTGTTGAAATAAGCGGAATAATAATCAGGATCGATCTGCGTGGCTTTGTCTTCAAGCAATGCTGCTTTGTACGCTTTTACCGAATCCGGTTCCTGCGAATGTCTGCAATAATTCACGGCACTGTCATTCCAGATCTTCGCCATCGGATCGATCGGTTTTGACGCCGTTGATACAGAATCGGATTTTGACGCGTCCGAATCATCCGAATCGCACGAAACGAAGAAGAAAATGAATATGAAGCAGTTGTATCGCACGACGATTTTCTAAATGAATTCTTACAAAAAGTTGTCAGACTGAGTAGCGCCCTTGCCGGTTTTCGTCCTTCGGCGGCGCTCAGGAGCGCTCTGCCTGACAAGGGCGCATACCGAAGGCTGACAACTGCTATTGCGGCCCCCAGTCGACCAGTTTGATCGTATAAATTTTTCCGCTCACGATTCTCGTCAGTACAGAAGTTGGCGCAAGTGCTGTATCAGAAACATCGTAAACTGTTTTGTCAATGAGTCCGACATGGCGCGCGTAGCGTTCGCGGTACCAGCGGTAATTCAAACGGTTCGTGTCGCAGATCTGTTGTACCAGTGCAGTGGAATCGAAACTGAAACTGTTGATCGAGAACGGTTCATCGACGGAAGAATATTTGTAATCCCATTCCCCGATCGAATTGAATTCATTCCCATTCCATTTTTTCCCTTTACGCGGAACGAAAGTCAAACGTACGAACCGTTCATTCTCTTCCACTTTTTCGCCGGTCGACGACGTCCGGCAGAAACTCCACACACGCGAAAGTGTCCACGGCAATTGATCATACGGCACCGTATCAATGTATGGACGCTTGTAACGCTCTACGCGGATGGCTTCTCTTCCCTGGTTGTCGGTGAATGTGGATTGCAATAACTCCTTCACTTCGTAACGGTAATGCGTGGTGTCGTGATTGAACGGATCGTAAACGGTGGAATCCACTTCGTAAATGCACCAGTGGCCGATGTCGGTCGGAAAATAAGAATAGCCGGGATCTGCTTCGGTGTTGTCTTTTTTGCAGGAAGCAATAAGAAACAGAAATACAAAAAGAGAAATTATCGAAAAATTTCCGCGAAAACTCCGTGCTCTCCGTGCCTCCGTGGCAAAAAAAGCGGAAAACGCAATTTTAAGATCACTTCCCGTATATTTTTTTTTCATTGCAAACGAAAATCAGGGCGGTCGATGAATCCACCGCCTACCAGATCATCTCCTTCGTAGAACACAGCTGATTGTCCGGGAGCAACGCCGGTGACCGGGCGATGGAACAACGCTTTTATCTTTTGCTTTCCGTCGATCAATTCCTGTGAAAGATTAGCAGGCGTGCCCGCGTCTTTGTAACGGATGCGCGTTTGCCCGATAAAATTCTCCGGCAGCGATGCATACTTCACGAGATTGTAATCGCGGATGAACATTTCCTGTTTCTCGAGTTCTTCTTTCGTACCAATGACAACCGTATTCGTTTCCGGAACGATCTGCGTCACGAACATCGGTTCGCCCAAAGCGATCTCGAGTCCTTTTCTTTGACCGATCGTGTAGAACGGATAACCGCGGTGTTTGCCCACGACTTTTCCGTCCGACAACACAAAATTTCCTCCGTCCACTTTCGCTTCGAGCCCGGGAACTTTGTGTTTCAGGAATGCGCGATAATCATTTTCGGGAATGAAACAGATCTCGTAGCTCTCGCTTTTATTCGCGAGCTCGGCATAACCCGCATTCATCGCCATTTCACGGATCGCTGTTTTGCGGAATTTTCCCAATGGAA
>DATJEX010000192.1:0-33749 GCA_035496135.1 Bacteroidia bacterium | reverse complement strand
CGCTTTTCGCTTCTGCAAGCGTGGTCGCGAGTTTTGCTTCTGACTCTTCCTGCTCGGCTGGTGTTTGAGAAAGCGCGCCCTGGTCGACCGTGAATTTGATCGCGTCGGCTGCAGCTTTTGTGCGCAGGTAATACATTCCGGTCTTCAATCCTTTTTCCCACGCGTAGAAATGCATGGAAGTGAGTTTTGCGAAATTCGGCGAAGGCACGAAGAGATTGAGCGACTGCGACTGGCAGATGTATGCACCGCGATCGGCAGCCATGTCGATGAGTGTACGCTGGGAAATTTCCCAAACGGTTTTGTAAAGATCTTTCACATTCTGCGGGATCTCGGGAATATCCTGCACCGATCCGTTCGCAGCAATGATCTTGTTCTTCAGATTATCATTCCACAATCCGAGTTTCACGAGATCTTTCAGCAGGTGTTTGTTCACCACCACGAATTCCCCGGAGAGAACGCGGCGTGTGTAAATGTTCGATGTGTATGGTTCGAAGCACTCGTTGTTTCCGAGGATCTGCGAGGTAGAAGCAGTTGGCATTGGCGCGAGCAACAATGAATTGCGGATGCCGTATTTTTTCACTTCATCACGAAGGATGTCCCACTCCCAGCGTTTGCTTGGTGTAACGCCCCACATGTCGAACTGGAAAATTCCCTGTGACACTGGTGAACCTTCGTATGTTTCGTAGGCTCCGTCTTTCTTCGCGAGATCTTTCGAAGCGGTCATCGCTGCGTAATAGATCGTCTCGTGAATTTCAGAATTCAATTGACGCGCTTCCGGAGAATCGAAAGGATAACGCATCAGGATGAATGTATCCGCGAGTCCCTGTACACCGAGCCCGATCGGGCGGTGACGCATGTTGGAACGGCGTGCTTCCGGAACCGGGTAATAATTTCCGTCGATGATCTTGTTGAGGTTTCTTGTCGCCACGTACGTCACTTCGAACAAGCGCTGGTGATCGAATTGTCCTTTGTCGACGAAACGCGGAAGTGCGAGAGAAGCAAGATTACAAACTGCTACTTCATCAGAAGCAGTATACTCGATGATCTCGGTGCAGAGGTTCGAAGATTTGATCGTTCCGAGATTCTGCTGGTTGCTTTTCCTGTTCGCTGCATCTTTGAACAGCATGTACGGATTTCCTGTTTCGATCTGGGATTCGAGAATAGCGAACCAGAGATCCTGCGCTTGAATTGTTTTGCGCTGACGTCCTTCGCTCTCGTATTTATGGTAAAGCGCTTCGAATTTTTCTCCGTGGCAATCTGCAAGGCCGGGAGCTTCGTTCGGACAGAAGAGTGACCAGGTAGAATTTTCTTTCACGCGTTTCATGAACAGATCAGGGATCCACATCGCGGTGAAAAGATCGCGCGCGCGCATTTCTTCTTTTCCGTTGTTCTTGCGCAATTCGAGGAATTCGAAAATGTCAGCGTGCCATGGCTCGAGGTAGATCGCAAAAGATCCTTTGCGTTTTCCACCGCCCTGGTCTACGTAACGTGCCGTGTCGTTGTACACGCGCAGCATCGGGATGATCCCATTGGAAGTTCCGTTGGTTCCTTTGATGTAAGAACCTGTCGCGCGGATGTTGTGAATGCTTAAGCCGATACCGCCTGCGCTCTGAGAAATTTTAGCGCAATTCTTCAGTGTATCATAAATTCCATCGATGCTATCTTCTTTCACGGTGAGCAGGAAGCAGGACGACATCTGTGGCTTTGGTGTTCCGGCGTTGAACAATGTTGGTGTCGCATGTGTGAACCAGCGTTCACTCATGAGATTGTAGGTTTCGATCGCAGCTTCCACATCTTCTTTGTGAATGCCGACCGCCACGCGCATGAGCATGTGCTGCGGACGTTCAGCAACTTTTCCGTTGATGCGGAGCAGGTAAGAACGCTCGAGTGTTTTGAATCCGAAGAAATCGTAACCGAAGTCGCGATCGTAAATGATGGACGAGTCGAGGAACTGCGCGTTGTCTTTGATGATCTGGAAAACATCATCCGCGATGAGTCCGGCTTTCTGCCCGGTTTTCGGATCGAGGTAATTGTACAACACCTCCATTGTTTTCGAGAACGATTTCTCGGTGTTCTTATGGAGATTCGACACGGCGATGCGTGATGCGAGCAACGCGTAGTCGGGATGTTTGGTGGTGAGTGACGCAGCTGTTTCGGCGGCGAGATTGTCCAGTTCGCTGGTGGTCACACCCGGGTAAATTCCCTGGATCACCTTCATGGCGACTTCCACAGGACTTACGTGCACCGGGTCGAGTGCGTAACAGAGTTTCTGAATGCGGGCCGTGACCTTGTCGAATTTCACGGACTCTTTGCTTCCATCTCGTTTTACTACGTACATGAGCGAGCGTTTTTTGGGTTTTGTAGGAACAGGAGAATTAACGGTTGATTGTTGTCCGGTGTACCGGCATCAGCGCTTGCTTAAAAATCTTCGTCGAGCTTGAACACGTTCTGTGCACGATCCCCGGTGACGCCGGCCTTCTGGTATTCGGCCACGCGTTTCTCGAAGAAATTCGTTTTCCCCTGCAACGAGATCATTTCCATGAAGTCGAAAGGATTGGTTGCATTGTACACTTTGCTGCAACCGAGCGCGATGAGCAGGCGGTCGGCAACAAATTCGATGTAACGGCACATGAGTTCGGAGTTCATTCCGATAAGTTTCACTGGGAGCGCTTCGGTCACGAATTCTTTTTCGATCTCGACAGCGTTGGTGATCACTTCACGGACTTTGGATTCCGGAAGTTTGTGGCGCAGGTGTTTAGTGTAGAGCTGGCACGCGAAATCGCAATGCAATCCTTCGTCACGGGAGATCAGCTCATTGGAAAATGAAAGTCCCGGCATGAGTCCGCGTTTCTTCAGCCAGAAGATGGAGCAGAAAGATCCTGAGAAGAAAATTCCTTCTACCGCTGCGAATGCGATGAGACGTTCAGCGAAATTTCCGTTGGAGATCCAGCGCAGTGCCCATTCCGCTTTGCGTGTAACGGCAGGAACAGTTTCCATCGCGTGGAAAAGTTTGTCTTTCTCGGTTGGATCTTTGATGTAGGTATCAATGAGCAGCGAGTAGGTTTCGCTGTGAATATTCTCCATCATGATCTGGAATCCGTAGAAGCAACGCGCTTCGGGATACTGTACCTCGTTGGTGAAATTCATCGCGAGATTTTCATTCACGATACCGTCGCTCGCGGCGAAGAAAGCGAGTACATGCTTGATGAAATGACGTTCGTCGTCGCTGAGTTTATCGGCCCAATCCTGGAGATCGGCAGAAAGATCTATTTCTTCGGCGGTCCAGAAGCTGGCTTCCGCTTTTTTATACATTTCCCAGATATCGCGGTGTTTGATAGGAAAGAGAACAAATCTGTCTTTGTTTTCCTGTAGGATCGGTTCGTTCAATTCGGCCATAAAGTTTCGCCTCTTCGGGAGATTAATGATTGGTAATTCTGTTACTAGGTTGGTGTTGGTGGCTAAAAAAGCAGGCGATGAAGCCTGCTGTTCAGTCGATTTATCTGCGTTTTCACCGCATCAATCACACAACGCAAATGTTCAGAAATTGCAGCGGATAGTCAAGTTGTTTCAATTAACATTTAACCCAAGTTTTGCACACAGTAACGAAACATGATTTGTTGATAACGACTAATAACCTTGGACTTTTTGAGCATTCACGCGGGTTCCACGTGAAGTCAGTTTTTTTTGAAAAAAATCTGTGATCGTACTTGCAAAATCAAAACTTGTGTTAGTAGAGCGATGCGCATCGTACGGAGCATGGAAGAAGGAAGATGGAGCATGGATTCACGAAAAACAGAACACTCTTAGCGTCCATCTTCCTTCTTCCTTCCTCCCTGCTCCTCCATGAACTTCGCTGCTTCTTCCAGTTGTTTGTACCATTCTCCGCCATATTTCCGGATGAGCGCTGTCTTCACGAATTTATAGACAGGAACCTGCAGTTTTTCTCCGCAATCACATGCCGGTTTACAGATCTTCCACTTCTCATAATTCACCGCTTCAAATTTTTTGTACGTCGAAATTCTCACTGGATAAAGATGACACGAGATCGGTTTCTGCCATTTCACTTTCCCGTCCTTCCACGCTTTCTCGATTCCGCACAACGCGATCCCATTTTCGAAAACCGTGTAAGCGCATTCCTTATTGCCACCAACCAGCGGTGTGACACGATCGCCATCCGAATCTACGATCCATTTGCCCTGCTTCTCCACGGCTTTGATGCCCTGCTCGGTCATATATGGTTTCACCTTGTCGTAGATCTCATCGAGGATCTTTGTTTCTTCCTCTTCCAGCGGAGCGCCTGAGTCGCCAAGCACGCAACACGCTCCTTTGCAGGCATTCAGGTCGCACACAAACTGCTTTTCGACCACATCATCGGAGATGAGTGTCTTTCCTATTTCAATCATGTTACAAAGATAGACGTGAGACGTGAGACTTAGAGGCGTGAGACAATAGAAATTCAGCAAGACCCGGTCTCACATCTCAAATCTCTTAGTCTCAAGTCCTATTGAGCGGAAAACTTCTCCACCACCGTCACCTTCGCGATGTCGCCGTAGGTTGTGAAGGCGGTAAGCACCGCTGTGCCTTCCTTATTATAGGTGATCGCATTCCCGTTCGGGTTATCGGTGCCAAGCCCTCTCTGCAATGTTCCCTTTGTGGCATCGTAAACGTTCACGGCACTTCCGGAACCCATTCCGCAGACAGCAATCGATTTCCCATCAGGAGAAAAAGCAACACCGTAGATGTAGGCCTGGTCGGATGTTCTCCACAGGGCGGTACAGACAAGCGCTTTCGTTGATACATTCCACACGAATGCTTTTTGTTCGAGTCCGCCGCCGACCACGAAATTCCCGTCGGGGGAAAACGCGACAGCGCTGATGTCCATTTTGGAAACGAGATGCGCAGTGAGCTTCCCGGTTGCAACGTCGTAAATATCCACGCCATGTTTAACGGTGCTGAAAGTAAGCGCGACATTCTTCCCGTCTGAACTGACAGCCATCGCACAAACGAAATTGCTCCCGGTGGCCGGAAGAATATTCCTCGCGACTTTTTTTTCATCAACACTCCATACATCAACAATGCTTTTGGTGTAATCCGATTTCGGAGCACCGCCAACAATGAGATCATGCGTTCCTGGAATGAACCTCATCTTGGCGAGCCCAGTATAACCTGTTGGCGTGTCATAACTTTCATACAGACCAGTGCTGCTGTTCTTCTTATAAATGTAAAGTTGTTCGCCTCCTGCCGCAACATACATTCCGTCATCGGAGATACTCACGCACGAGATGGGATCTTTTCCAACCTCTATCTGTTGCACCAAAGTCAGATCTCCTTCATTCAGGATTTTTATATTCCCATACGCACTCGCGCACACGAGCAGCTTTCCGCTTTTGTCCAGCTGGATATCCCAGATCGTTTCCACGCTGGCATAAAAAGCATTGGCCGATTCATTCACAGGAGCAGTCGTTGTTGTTGTGGTTGACGTATTGGTTTGTTCCTGTCCATTCGAAGTGGTTTCCGCTGCAACTTTTTTCAATCGATCCTTTCCTACCACTTCATTCCATTCCGCTCCGTAACCATCATAGGAAACCATGTATTTGTCGCCCTGAACTTTCAGGATCTTTCCGGCGTACCATTGTCCATCCTGCGGCCAGAGAATTTCCACGCTCTCGTTCTGCACATAGGTTTGCGCGTGAACAAAAGAAGTGATGAAGAGAAAAGCGATGAGCGCGAAAATCTTTTTCATTGAGTGGAGGTTTGAGTTAACTAAGATAGGTAATTGGGGGAACGAAGTACGAAATCCATGCCAAAAGGCATGTGCGAAAATGCCGGGTGCAAACTTTCGGAATGCAAATGCGGATTCGCATATTCGCACTCCGCATTTCCGCAGTCAGCTCCGCTGACATGTTCGCAGTTCGTTCCCCCTTTAGTACATTTGCACGCTGCTCCACCAACCAATGATGAGAAAATTCATTTCGCTTTGTTTCGCCGCAATAGCAGGAGCGCTTTCCGCACAAAAGGATTCAACCGAAAACTGGAGCTGGCATTATCAGTTCACCGGCATCATGCAGGGACATCCCGGATTTCATGCTCCATACGCGGGGCAGAATTCGCTTGACAGTGTTCGTGAAAAAGCTTTTTCCGTCACTTCCACTTTTTATCTCGGACGACGCTTGTGGAAGAATGGAGAATTCTATCTGAATCCCGAGATCGCAGGAGGAAAAGGAATTTCCAGTGCGCTCGGAATAGCAGGATTCACCAATGGAGAATGTTTCCGTATCGGTGATCCGTCACCTGCGCTTTATCTCGCCAGGATCTTTCTCCGCCAGCATTTTGCGTTGGGCGAAGAAAAGGAATGGCAGGAAGCCGATGCGAATCAACTCGCAGGATGGGTCCCGTCGAAGCGCATCACACTCACCGCCGGAAAATTTTCTATCGCCGATGTGTTCGATTGCAATTCCTATTCACACGATCCGCGCACGCAGTTCATGAACTGGGCGCTCATGAGCAATGGCGCGTGGGATTACCCGGCGAACACGCGCGGCTACACGTGGGGATTCATGGCAGAATACATTCAGCCCGGATTCGCTGCAAGGTTTTCAGAAACGATGGTTCCCAAATACGCGAACGGAAGTGTGTTCGATCAGGATCTTTCGAAAGCGAGAGGAGAAACAGTGGAGCTGGAAAAATCTTTCGGTGATGACGCAGATGGTTTAACGATACGCTTGCTGGGTTTCCGAAATTTATCGCGCGCAGGAAATTATGAAGATGCCATCACAGCGCTGCGCAACGGAACGGATTCTTCCATGAACGTAAATACACTCACCACTTACGGCGGACAGAAATTCGGATTCGGGATAAATATCGAATCACAGATCCTCGAAGGAAAACTCGGAATGTTCCTGCGCGGCAGCTGGAATGATGGAAAGACGGCCACATGGGTTTTCACGGAGATCGATCAGAACACACAGGTTGGATTGAATCTCAATGGAAAGATCTGGAAAAGGAATAATGATGAATTAGGCATCGCTTTCACCGCGAATGGAATTTCAAAAGAACACCAGGATTTTCTGAATGCCGGCGGATATGGTTTCATCATCGGCGATGGAAAACTTCCGGATTACAAACAGGAATCCATCGCTGAGGTCTATTACTCCGCACGGATCAACAATCAATTCTGGTTATCGCTCGATTACCAGTATGTTCAGAATCCCGCGTACAATGCCGATCGCGGACCGGTGCATGTGTGGGGTGTGCGCGGGCATGTTTATTTCTAACGACATCTTTCGTACGAACTACGAAATGGGCGAATACGCCAACTACGAAAACACGAACGTTACGAAAGCGAATGCTTCAGATATTTAGCGAAATATAAGCGAATCTGTATTTCGCGTATTCGCCCATTTCGTAGTTCGTACTAAAGCCTATCCTTCATTCTTCTTATCGTCTTCTCAATGAATTTCTCCGTCGGGAGATGTGAATCCTGGATCCTCTTCGCGTAGTAGATGCTGTCGGTGATGTGTTTATTCTTGTCTTCCACTTCCAGTTTCTGTAATTCAATGATCTTTTTCTGACTGCGGATGATCCGGAAACGATTCAAAATAAAAATCAGGAACAGGATCACCATTCCCAGTCCGATGGAGATCGCGATGATCACGATCTGCTGCTGGTTCGCTTTTTCATCGTCGATCGCTTTCTGTTTGTCCTGGTCTTTTTTCAGCGCGATCTTTTCACTCTCGTACTGGAATTTCAGTTCCAGCTTTTCCATGTTGTGTTTTCCTTCTTCATTATCCAGCGAATCGCGCGCAGTGATGTATTGCTTGTAATAGTCAAGCGCTTTCATCCCGTCATTTTTTATTCCATAGATCTCGCTCAATTCAAAACACGCTTCTTTGATCCCTTCGAGATCACCTATCTCCTGCGAAATGGCAAGCGCTTCCATCTCATACTCCAGCGCCTTATCCGGATCCTTCATTTCCTCGTACAGCGCACCGAGATTCGATAACGAAGTGGCGATACCGATCTTGTCATTCAATTCTTCACGGATGTAAAGTGACCGCTGGTAATAACTCAACGCTTTATCCGGATCTCCTTTCACCTGGAACAATGCGCCGAGATTATTGAATGTATTCGCCATTCCTTTTTTATTCTTCACTTTCGAAGCGAGTGTGAGTGCCTGCCTGTAATAATCGAGCGCTTTCGCCGTATCACCCATATTCTTGTAAACGATCCCGAGATTGTTCAGCGATCCCGAAATTCCGATCGTGTCTTTCAACTGCTTCTGGATCTGCAATGCTTTCTGGTAATACTCCGAAGCTTTCTTGAGGTCGGACTGGTACCAGTAGATGATTCCCATGGAATTGTAAGCGGCAGAAACTCCTTTCAGGTTATGCACGCTGTCCGCGATACCCAGTGCGGCGTATTCATACTCGAGCGCTTTGGAATAATCCCCGAGATCCATCAGCAATCTTCCCAGCTTTTCATTCGCGTTGATCTTTCCGCTGGTATAATGAGCACCGGCCGCAACGGATAACGCATGTTCCGCATTTTCTTTCGCACGCAGCAACGAATCATTCGCACGGTATTCATCCGAAATGGCGATCAGCGTTTTCACATAATCGGAATCGCTGTTCACTTTGTGCAAATGCTGATTGAGCGAATCCAGCACCGACTGCGCAGGAAGAAGCGCTGATGTAAGCAGAAGAATAAAAAGGAACCGGGGTTTCATTGCTCCTGTGAAATTAGTCCTTTTCAGAATACAGAAGATGCCATTTACGTATCTTCCCCGCAGCAAACCCTTCATCCATGATCCTCATTTATTTTTTCCTCATTCTTCTCCTGTTCGCCTTCGGGAATTTTTTAATCCTGAAATCGCGCAAGGATAAAAAATACGGCCGGAGCTTTTTCAATTTTGGTGATAATAACGTAGCTGTTTACGCCATCTTCACGATCATTGCCGTGTACGTCATCATCAATGTTATGATGAGCGATCCGAAATTTGAGAATGGTGATGACCAGATCTCTTACGGAACCAGTACGGCACAGCCCTGGCTGGTGAGCAGTGTTTACCAGGACCGCGTGCAGCACGGATCACGGAACATCGATGATGATTTCGGTTTGATCAGCAATCACTTTGATGATAACATGGAGCAATGCCCGAGTGTGAAGGACTATCACTTCGAGGACGTTTATATTTTCCATCATTATACCGATCTGACAAATGACAGCGACGTTGCAAAACAGGATGTAGGCAACCTGATCATGGGCCTTTATTATTTCTATAAAGGTGATTGGGATAACACGAAAGCTTTTTTGAGCAGGGTGAAGAACCGCAATCTGAAATACCTCAACTGTTATTCAGGCCGCGTTGATTATTACAATCACGATCGCGACACCGGTTACGCGGAGCTGAACCGTGAAATTGAATTGAACGGATACAAAACGGGAGCTTACAAATATCTCGCGATGTTCTATGATTACGAGAACAAGGTCGATAAGCTCACACACATCACGTACGATCCCGCATCCGCCTCTTACGTTCCATTCTTTTATAAGAAACGGATTTACATCGGGCGGAATGACCTGCGTGATTACTTCACTGAATTATTCCCCGATCTTTTCAAGCACACGAATCTCATCGGTCTTTTCGGCTCGTTATTCATTCTCCTCATCTGGATCATGTACCTGTTCCGGATCAATATTCACCGGTCGGGCCGCTGGTTCACGCCACTGGTGGTCGTCATCTTCTCCGCACTTTCCGTCGCACCGGTCTGGCTGATCTATGATTATTACAAATACAAATTCGGATTCGACCTGAATGGAAGTTACCTTAATGATTCACTCTATTGTGTTTTCGGTATCGGTGTCATTGAGGAATTCGTGAAGATCCTTCCGTTCCTGATTGTACTTCGTTTCACCAAAGTGATCAAACAACCGATCGATTACATCATGTACGCATCACTCACCGCACTCGGCTTCGCGTTCATTGAGAATTTCTATTATTTCAGCGACGGCAACCTCAGCATTATGCATTCGCGCGCACTCACCTCCTCCATCTCGCACATGATCGATTCATCCATCATCGCTTACGGATTGGTGATCGCAAAATTCAAACGGAAGAAAAGCCAGGTTGGGTATTTCTTCCTGTTCTTTCTTATCGCCGCCTTCGCGCACGGCATCTACGACTTCTGGGTACTGAATCCCGACGGCGCCGAACTCTGGCCGTTCACGTTCCTCTGCCTGCTCACCTCCATTCTCGTTTACGCGTCGTTCATCAATAACTGCCTGAATAATCCTGTTGGCGAAGAAGCGAACATCCAGTTGAATTCGGCGAAACTCGCTTCCGATCTCGCAGGCTATCTCATTGGCATTTTCATTTTCGAATACATATGCGTTTCGTTCGTTTACGGTCCGCACATCGGAAACCGCGAGCTCATCACATCTTCCATTGGTGGAGGCTACATGATCCTGTTCCTTTCCATTCGTTTGAGCAATCTCGATGTGTTTCCCGGTGAATGGTCAAGAATAGAATGGTTCGTCGGATTGCTTCCGATGCAGATCATGTACGGTGACAAAAAACCGAATTTCAATTCGGTGATGAACTCGCCGGTGCGCATACGCACATTCAGGAAAAAAGGAAAACTCGATGACGTATTGCCGGTGGAAGGACAGATCATCCGAAGGGAGAAGATCGATTCCTTCAATGGATGGTTTCTTGTGAAATTGAATTCACAACTTCCTTACACCAAACTCAACAAGGAACATATTCTCATCCGTGCGAAGAATCCGACCGAGTTGATCGGCCGGGAAGATGAAGTGATCATTTATTTCATGGCCATTCCCGACATGGCGAAACTGGATCAGCACATCAAACATCATTCAGATTTTCATTTTGTGGATTGGGCGGTGGCAGGAAAACCAAAAGTGGTCTCATGATCAGTTCTTACCGGCCCTCAGTCGCTCCAGGTTCCGCTCAATGTATTTTTCCGACGGCAGATGCGATCGCTGGATGCGGCGTGCATACTGGATGGAATCGGTGATCTCCCTGTTCTTCTCCTCGATGATCTCTTTTATTTCCACGGCTTCCTTCCGCTGCTGTTCAATGACGATCTTCTGTTTCTGTGTCACGCGAAGGCGATTGAAAATGAATCCTGCGAACAGGATCACCAGCGCGATCCCCGCGAAAAGAAAATAGCTCGTCTTTTTTTCCGAAGCCAGTTCTGCATCACTCAATTGTTTGCTGGCCACAGCGGTGAGACTGTCGGCCTGCGCTTTTTTCTGGTAACGGAATTCCGATTCCTTCTGATTGATAATGCCCAATTGATCATCCCTGTTCACCGAATCCTCATACAGCACGACCGCTTTGAAATATTTGTAGGCGCTGTCGGAATTGTGCATCGCGTCGAAAATGGAACGCATGCATTGCGAAACGAGCAGGTAATCCTTCGCGGTCCGCATCGTATCGGCGTATTTCATGGCGATCCTGCACGAATCGAGCGCGCGTTTCAGTTCTCCTTTCTCGATGAACGCATACGCAATGTCATCATAACAGGTGACGAGTTCTTCTGTCGAATGCAACCGATGGCCGATCCGTGTCGCCGCGTTCAGGTAAGCAATGGATGAATCGGTGAGGCCCATGTTGCCATACGCCGCGCCGATATTGATATCATCAAGCATCAATCCTTTTTCATCGTGAAGACTGTCGAGCATTCTGCGCGCACGGAAAAAATAGTCAAGCGCGAGTGTGTCCTTCCGTTCGTCGAGATAAAGATGTCCGATGCTCAGGTACAGGCTCGTGATCTGATCGGCGAAATGGATCTGCTGTGCCAGTGTCAGCGCTTTCGTCCAGTATTCCACTGCTCTTTTGCTGTCACTGAGATTGTACATGATGCCGCCGATATTCTTATTCGCCACCACGATGCCTGAATCGAAATGCACCGCTGTCCAGTCATCAAGCGCGTTGCGCGAATGTTCCATCGCAACAGCGTACAGCGTTTTTTTCTTGTAGATCACCGCCATGTCATTCTCCGCGTAACCGAGAAACTTGGTGCTGTTCACACGCTTCGCGTAATCATGCAGCACAGACGCGTACGCCAGGCAGGAATCAAGACTTTTGATCTGGGACTGCCACGCGTAATTCTGAAGCGCACGCATCCTGATCGTATCCGGTTTGGTCTTGTCGTTGTAAACTTTCCATAACGAATCCATGTTGTACGTTTTCCGCTGGGCGTGAATGCCGCCCGGACAACAGGTGAACAGCGTTAAGAGGATAAGAATGGAGAATGTACTCCGCATAAATAGTAATCTCCGTCAAGATAAAATTTTTCCCTGATAATGATCCGGTTTACACAACAATGACAAAGCGATCCTTCCGTAATACTCACAACTGCAATTCAGTCTTTCAATTGTTCCAGTTTATTGTGGATATATTTTTCAGTCGGAAGCTGCGCATCCTGCAGTCTTTTCGCATAATGGATACTGTCTAATATCTGCTCCTGTTTTTCTTCGATGAGTTCTTTCTGGTGGCCCAGTTCCGCCATCTGCTCGGTGATGATCCTGTTCTTGTTCTCCAGCAATTCATTGTTTCTCTGCTTTTGTCTTGAACCCCTGAACAGGGAAACAGCGATAATGATCATCAGTACCAAACCTGCTCCGCCGATCCACAGGTATGTTCGCTGGCGATCGATCTCGGCTTTGTGTTCACTTTCTTTCAGCGCATTCTGTCTTGCCGCGGCGACGCTGTCACGCAATTCTTTTTTCTGGAAGTCATACTGAAGATCCATGCTGGTCAACGCTTTCATTTTTTCAATATCATTCAGTGAATCTTTCAGCAGTGTAGCACGCTTCATATATTTCAATGCCTGGTCAGGTTGATGGGCAAGTTCATAAGCCGTGGCAAGACAATCGCAGGCATCGCGTTGCAGATCCGGAAACCCGATATCATCGGCGATCTCCAGCGCCTTGAGACATGACCGGACTCCTTCTTCACCGTTTCCGGTTTCGTTTGATAAAAGTCCGAGTGCGATATCGGAAGAAGCCTGGCCTTCTTTGTCTTTCGCCTTCTCCCGTATTGCTGCGGCACGCAGATAATACACTCTTGCGCTGTCCGGCTGATGTCGCTTTTGAAATATCAAGCCGAGATTTGAAATTCCATTCGCAAGCCCTTTGACATCGGTTGTCTTTAAATAATATTCCACCGAAAGTTTTATGTATTTGAGGCTTTGATCAAGATCATGTGTCGACATATAATATGCACCTAAACTGCTATAGGCATCGGCTACTCCCCTGTCATCATGAAGTGAATCACGGATAGCCAATGCGCGCTCCACATAGATCTTCGCCTTCGGCCAGTTCTTCTGATCCTGGTAGATGAGCGACAGATTACTGAAGGCCGCTGCAACTCCCGACATGTCTTTCAATTCTTCCTTTATGGTAAGGCTCCTCTGATAATAATCGATCGCGCGCAGGTAGTCACCACGCTGGTACATGACCGTTCCGAGATTATTGAGTGAAACAGCACAACCACGCCGGTCGCCGCTCTTTATCCGGATATCATAAGCATTCTGGTGATAAGCTAAAGAAGAATCCAGTTTGCCGAGATTCATAAATGCAACACCAATGGTGTTCATTGCTCCCGAAATATATTTCGGCTGATCCTTTGATCGGGCGAATTCCAATTGCATCCTGGCGAGAACAATACTGGAGTCGGGATCGGAAAAAACAAAAGACCAGGAAAGTGCATGCATCGCTTTCAACCGATTTGTATCCAGATCATGACTGTCAGAATATACTGTCCAGAGTGAATCGCGATTCAATTTTGCATGAAGTGATCCGGAGGCAAGGAACAGAAGAAGAAAGAGAAACAGGTATACCGGCCGCAGCATTTCGGTTAAGTTACTAAAAGCTGTCTCAAAATTACCATTAAAGCGAATTCGGCATACTGCGGATTCCGAGTGAACACAACCGAATGACAATTTCACGTTGGCTGTTGCGCTGCTCCTGATGTTTTACAATGTGAACAGGCACGCCGAATGAAAATATTTTTCCCCAACTCCTGTCTCCAAACTATCTTTGCGCACTATGGCAAACAACGAAGACATTTTTCAGAAGGTCATTTCCCATTCCAAGGAATACGGATTCATTTTCCAGTCGAGCGAAATTTATGAGAACGGATTGAGCGCGGTCTATGATTACGGGCAGAATGGTGCCGAACTGAAAAAGAACATCCGCGAATACTGGTGGAGAGCGATGGTGCAGCTGCACGAGAACATTGTGGGAATTGACGCGGCCATCTTCATGCATCCCACCACCTGGAAAGCTTCGGGGCACGTGGACGCATTCAATGATCCACTCATCGATAATAAAGATTCGAAGAAACGTTACCGCGCCGATGTGCTGATCGAAGACGCGATAGCCAAGCTTAGCACTGATTGGCACAAGGAAATATTGAAAGCGACTAAAAAGTTTGGAGAATCTTTCGACCTTGAAAAATTCACGACTACTACCCCAAAAATGGTTGCCCTTGATCAAAAAATTAAAGGATTCCAGAATCGTTTTAAAAGGGCGCTTGAAGGAAATAATTTAGATGAACTAAGGCAAATAATCATTGATCTCGAAATTGCATGCCCGATATGTGGAACTCGAAATTGGACAGAAGTGAGGCAATTCAACCTAATGTTTGCTACAAGATTTGGGGCGATTGCTGACAATGATAATCCACCAAAGGATAAGAATGAAGCTGTTTTGTATCGGTTATACAAAACTGGTAAAAAGAGTTTTTATGAAAGCACTTTAGAAGAAGAGGGATTTGATATCACTAAACTTTCAGGGGATGGAGGAAAGTTTGGAGAGTACACCTTAAGCAGTAATCTTGGCGAAATCCTAGACACGATTCTTCCATCAATGAAATCGTATGAGCTTACTAGGGAATTATCTGATATTGTCTATCTGCGCCCGGAAACAGCGCAGGGAATTTTCGTGAATTTCCTGAACGTGCAGAAAACGGGAAGAATGAAAATTCCTTTCGGCATCGCGCAAACCGGAAAAGCGTTCCGCAATGAAATTGTCGCCCGTCAATTCATTTTCCGTATGCGTGAATTCGAACAGATGGAAATGCAGTTCTTCGTCCGCCCGGGAACCGAAAATGAATGGTACGAGAAATGGAAAGCGGCTCGGATGAAATGGCACAACGCACTTGGATTCTCAGCAACAAAATATCGTTTTCATGATCATCTCAAGCTCGCGCATTACGCGAAGGCCGCATGTGATATTGAATTTGAATTCCCATTCGGATTCAAGGAACTCGAAGGAATTCATTCCCGCAGCGATTTCGACCTGAAACAACACGAGCAATTCTCCGGAAAAAAATTACAGTACTTCGATCCGGAATTGAATCAGAGTTATGTTCCGTACGTTATCGAAACTTCCATCGGCCTCGACCGGATGTTTCTCGCTACACTTTCTACTTCCTACAAAGAAGAGAAACTCGAAGACGGAAGTGAACGCGTTGTATTGAATCTTCCTGCCTTCCTCGCTCCGATCAAAGTGGCGATCTTTCCATTGATGGGTAAAGATGGTTTACCGGAAAAAGCTATGGAGATCATGGATACGCTGAAGTACGATCATATTTGTACTTATGAAGAGAAAGACAATATCGGAAAACGTTACCGCCGCCAGGATGCGATCGGAACACCGTATTGCATTACCGTTGATCACCAGACATTGACGGATAACACTGTCACCATCCGTGAACGCGACACGATGAAACAGGAACGTGTGGCGATCGATCAGTTGCCGAAGATCATCGGTGAGAAAGTGAGTATGAATGCTATTCTCCGGAAGCTGTAACAGGGAACGAAATGCCAAACCGGAGGTGAAAAACCTCCGTGCGAAAATAGCGAAGTGCGAAAATGCAAAATGTGTAAATTCCTGATTCGCATTTCCGCATTTTCGCACTTCGTCATTTTCGCAGTCACGCACGCGTGACATTTTCGCAATTCGTTCCCCCCGAATACTATCTTTGAATCATGAATTCAAATCACTGGGATAAGCTCGCCAAATCCTTCGAGGATGATATCACTTCCTCACTTCACGACGATAAATCGAAAACACTCAACAAGACGCTGAAGAAATACATCTCGAAAAAAGATGTGATCGCCGATTATGGTTGTGGTGTAGGCGGATTCGTTCCTTTTCTTTCTTCATTGGGAAAATTCGTTTCCGCGAGTGATTTCTCTCCCAAGTGCATTGAAGTGGCGAAGAAGAAACACGGAAATGTTCCCAACGCAGAATTCTTCGTGCACGATCTCACCAAACCGCTTTCAAAAAAATGTGATGTGGCTGTCGCGGCGAATGTGCTCATCTCCCATCAGCCCGACCTGTTGCGCAAAATGATCGCGACGATATCTTCCACGATAAAGAAAGGCGGATATTTTGTGGCGGTGGTTCCCTCGATGGAATCGATTCTCTTCGTGCATTCGCGTCTCGGAGAATTGAGAGTGGAAGCGGGTGAATCGCCGGCGAAGAGCAGGAAACACATCGCGAAACAATTGAAGAAAGATGTGGTGTCGCTCGCGGATGGTGTGGTGAAAGTGGGAAAAGTTCCGACGAAACATTATATCGGTGAAGAGTTTGAAACACTTCTCGCTTCGAACGGATTAGAGGTGGTGGAAAGAACCAAAGCACAATACAGCTGGGATACCGAAATGGATCACGTGCCGAAAAATCTCAAAGGACCTTATCCCTGGGACTGGATCTTCGTGGCGAAAAAGAAGTGACCCTTCCACCCTGCAGAATTCAGCCACAGATTGCACAGATTTTCACTGATTACTTTTTTTAATCTGTGTTAATCTGTGCAATCTGTGGCTAAAAAAACAACCGCCGGTTTCCCCTCCGGCGGCTGTCTGATTTGATGAATGAAATCTGTTCAGCAAAGAACCTTTTCATCCACTGCAGTAAAAACTCCCCCCGATCACTCGAGGGGCCCAAAACCCCTTTGGATTATGCAGTAGACAAAACTATTTATACCAGTTGTGTCTTGTTAATTCGATTTTAGCAAATAATTTGCTAATCTTGACTTGTAATTACATCTTAAATGCCAAACCAGATTAAGATTGCGTTATAACTGGTAGTAAATTACCCATCAATGAAAGCACTTCCTTTCCGCATTCCGATCCATGGCGAGAATTCCGTCATTGTGGAAGAAGAGATCGAACAGCATTTTTACACCTACCTCCATCAGCACCAGGAAATTCAACTCACATGGATCCTGAAAGGTGAAGGAACATTACTCGCGGGAAATTACACCGGCCATTTCGGTTCAGGAGATATCTATTGGTTCGGGCCGAATCAGCCGCACGTGTTCCGCTGCGACCCGATCTATTTCACCAATAAGAACTGGCTCAAGGCGCAATCGATTTCCGTTTACTTCGATGTCTCTGAAAAAAATCAGATCCTCGCGAATCTCCCGGAACTCGAACAACTGAAAACATTCGCCGTACGCAGCGTGCAGGGATTCCGCATCGAACCGGAAGATTATGTGGCTATGACGGAAGCATTCCTGCGCATACGTGTGAAGAGCGGAATGCAGCGGCTCACCGCATTTCTGCAATTGATCGACCAGGTGCTGAATCACAGTAAACATCTTCCGCTTTCCGACGAACCGGTCGGGCACGATCTCACCGAGAAAGAAGGATCGCGCATGCATTCCATTTACGATTTCACACTGAAGAATTTCAGCAAGGATGTGAGCGTTGGAAATGCAGCAGAGGTCGTCCACATGACGCCGGAAGCATTCTGCCGTTTTTTCAAAAAACACACGCGCAAAACATACGTCACTTTCCTCAATGAAGTTCGGGTGGAACAGGCGTGCCGCAGACTGAAAAGCGCCGATGATAAACTGATCGCCGAGATCGCCTACGCCTGCGGATTCGGAAACGTGTCACACTTCAATCGTGTATTCCGTAAAGTCACCGGAAAAACTCCGCGCGAATACCAGGCGCATGCAGCTGCTCGCGAACGCGTACGTTGATTTCAATTGTCAGACTGAGTGTCCGCCGCGGCGGATGTACCGAAGGCTGACAATTGAAATCAGTCCCTCGCACTCGCCATCGAGAGAATAGAAACCTTCACATCTTTTATCGCCAGCAGCGGAGTCGCGCACGCTTCGATCGTTGCGCCGGTGGTGATCACATCATCCACGAGCAGAATGTGTTTTCCCTCGAGCGCTTTTTCATTCTTCACCACGAAAACATCTTCCACATTTTCCCAGCGCTCTTCCCTGCTCTTTCTCGTTTGCGTTTCAGTCGCGTCAATACGCATCACCGCGTTTTCCATCAATTGAATTTTCATCACGTCTGCGATTCCCTCGGCGAAGCACGCCGCCTGGTTGTAACCACGCTTTCTCAGCTTTTTGTAATGCAGCGGAACGGGAATGATCACCTCCGCGCTGTTAAATGGCGTTAAATCTTTCAGCTCTTCGCCAAAAATTTTTCCGGTTACAATTCCCGCGTCTTTCCTGCCGTTATACTTCAGGTTGTGGATGAGTTCCTGGACCTTTCCGCCCTTCGAAAAAAGAAAACATGATGCCGCCGCAGTGATATTGATCCTTCCACGGAAAACTTTTGCCAGCGGATTCTCGAGTGGATGAAGTTCATCTTCCGTTCGCGGGATCTCATAAAGACAGGTCATGCACACCGCTTCTTCGCCCGACACGAGATCGCCTGCACATGCAACGCACAACGCCGGGTAAAAAAGATTAACAAGCCCTTGTGCATATTGTCCTATCCGTGTTTCGGTCATAAAGACGTAATTTTGTTCTTGTCTGCCATAGCTAATTAGCGAAGGCATGACAAAATAAAGGAATATTTTTTGCTGAATGTATTCTGAATGCCTCAAAATCTCCGCTGAAAACTCCGCGATACTTTGCGGAATCTGCGGGAGAAAACGCAAAAAGCGATTTTGAGGCCGAAATAAAACAGCATTTCAAAAATGGAAAATCAACCACAGAAAGAAAAAAGCAACAGGCGCCTTCACGCGGTCTACCTCACTATCATTTTCCTGCTCGCGGGATTATGTGTTTTTCTTTCCTTTCAATACAAAACACTCAAAACGGTTATCGCGACACACGAAGTGACGATCGAACAGGTGATCAAGGAAAAAGACGACGTCACCACCGAACTCACCGATCTGCGCACGAATTACGATCAGCTCAAAACGAATGATGCCGCGCTCAACGCCGAGATCGACGCGAAGAAAAAATACATCGACTCGCTGCTCGTGATCGCAAATGCGCACAAAGACGACAAATACATCATCGCGAAACTGAAGAAGGAAACGAACACACTGCGCGAGATCATGAAAGGTTATGTGCGCACCATCGATTCACTCAACACGCTCAACAAACAACTCATCGTCGACAAACAGAACGTGCTGACTCAACTCGACGATCAGAAGAATAAGACCGACCAGGTCATCCAGGACAAGAACAAACTGCAGAGCAGGATCGATCGCGCCGCCATGCTGTCCACGCTCAATGTGCGGGCCGTCGGTGTGAAGTCTTCCAAAGGCGGAAAGAAAGATACCGAGACGAACAAAGCGAGCAAGGTCGACAAGATCAAAGTGAATTTCGATATCGCCGATAATGATCTCACCATCGCGGGCGCGCACGATCTGTACATCCGCGTCATCACGCCCGATGCGCAGGAAATGTCGGAAGCGCTTGATGCGAATCACCAGTTCACCTTCGGAAACACAACGGCGTATTTCGCCGCGAAGAAAACCATCGACTACGAGAATCAGCCGATGAGTGTACTCGTGAATTGCAACAAAGCAAAAGACGCGACACTGCAGCCGGGAAAATACATCATCGAAATCTATTCCGACCAGGTGATGATCGGCACGTGCGGCCTTGTGCTCGAATAGCCTTCGCGCATTCGGAGATTGGAAGATTCAAAATTGGAATATTGGAATTGATCCATTCGAAGGTTTCATAACCAATATTTCAATCTTCAAATTTTGAATCTTCGAATTTCCTGGAGCGCATCTCCAGTTTTTCAAAAGACCTTCTTTCCCCGTGAAGTGATCCGCAAGCGGATCTACTTCATGGGGGCTATGCGCAATCCGTTCTTGGCAGCAAAATCAGTTCGTGGCTTCCAATGGACGCTGTATCCTTTTGAGGTTGAAACGTTATTAGTACGAATGCGGTTATTACTGACAATTTGTTTCCTACTCCAACTTCATTTTCCTGCAAATGCACAGATGGAGGACGAATCCACCCTCGCCTTCTATCCGGAGCTGGACAGCGTGATCATCCATGCTTGGAATAATGGAACGAAAGAACTGGATGTTACGATGTATCCGTATCATCATGAGAATTGGACACGAAACAACAAAGAACAGGCTTGCTGGCTTTTCGTTAATGATTCCTTCGTCATTTTGCGATTGGGTAACAGGCCATATTACGGAATAAGAAAAGGTGACTATATAGCTGAATATGACATTAAAACCAGGCAGGAAGTTAAATACCCATCCTTAACACGCGACTCTTTACAATACAGCATTTACGAGAATAAATGGTACTGGAATAAAAACCAATCCTGGCATTACGAAAAAGATATTTGTGATACAATCGCGGATAGTTGTCTCAGCTTCGCTGTTTATTCTGAAGGATATATTTCAAGAAACAGAACAATTAAGCTGAGCGACTCTTCTACTTATCACGAATTTGCCCGAATAAGAAATGACTCTGTATTTCCCGAATCCGAATATTGGGAGTATTATTCCTGTTCTTCGAATCGCCAGGAATCGACATCAATGATCATTAGGAAAAATTCAGGAAAATACTTCTCTTGTCAGATTGATACAGCTTATTCGATCAAGACATACGCGTACGATTCACACAACCGGCTTTCATACCTTCATCGTGTCGACTACAACACCTGTGAAAGCGCCGGAGAAGTAGAAACAGACGAAATGTTTTTGGTTTACCGGGAAGAATATTCGCGAAAAAACGCCCACAAGTTTCGCAGATTTCTGAAATGACCGCCTCCCGCCGACCCATTTGCCCGCCGACTTTTCCCCGGCGACCGGCGACCCAAAACCCGGCGACTGCATACTGCATACTCCCTTCTGTTTACTAGAAAATAGCTCTCACCTGCGCACTACCAGTATGAATGACTTTATTCCCCGGCGATTTTCTTCCTTCGTATCCCACCGTCAATTGCAGATTCGTTGCGAGCGATCTTTGCCAACTGACTTTCCACGTCATGTTCTGTCCCGGTTTCAATCCTTCGAGCATGTCATAGCCTACAGATGAATTCACATTGCCCGTGAACGTGATGCGGTAATAATCCGCTTCGGCGGTGATGCTTCCTTTCGAGACTTTACTGAATTTCAATTCCGTTCCGAACTTCTGCACGTTCGCTTTGTCTCCGCCGAACTCCGCGGCATTGTTTTTATCGGAGAAACGATAATCGAGACTTACGCGGAAAGTTGTTCCGGGTTGATACGAGAATTTCGGTTCTGTCTCGGTGTAACGGATGCGGTAATTGCGCGTCGAAAAATATTCTGATGAATTCGTTTTGAATCCCGTGCGCGTGGAATTGGTGATCGAGAAGGATTGATTGATGTTCCACTTGATCCTTCCTTCGTGAAAATAATTTCTTCTCGACTCGAGTCCGTTCGTCAGCAGATTTTTTCCGCTCACATCCTGGTAGAGATAATCCATTCCGAATTTGCTCGAGAGTTGATTGAAGGAAAACGTGTTTCTTATCGAAGCATTGAGTGTGACCAGCGCCGTGTCGCCGAGATCGGAAATGAGCGGCAGATAAATATCCTTCGGATCCTTGTTCGACGTTTTGCGATCCACCTGGTAAGAAACCTGGTCCGAAAATCTTCCGACAAATCCTTTGAATCCTTTTGAACTTCCCCAAACAGCATAAGGGCGGATGTTGAGCGAGAGACTGAACTGATTCGTGTACACTTTCTGGTAATCGTTCGTGGGCGTGAACACGCGGATGTAATTTGCCTGGTCGACGTAGAGCGCGTTTTCAAATTCATTCAATTGCTTCACGCCATCGCCGTTGTAGTCTGTCCACGTGTAATTTCCCTGTCCGGCCGGAACTTCAATGTACGTGTATTGCTTTTTCACTTCCAGTCCGCTGCCGGTTTCATAAAAGGTATTCGCCGTGATTATTTTTTTCGCCGCGATCAGGTTGTATTCAATTCTTCCGACGATGGTGTTGTCAGGCTGTTGCTGCGTGAGCGTGGAATCTTCGATCGTCAGTTTTCTCCAGCTCGCCGTGATCTTCAACTCGCGATTGGGATTTTTACTGAGCCCGATGGTTCCTCCTAAATTTTCAGCGAAAGTTGCACGCGCTAATTCTGAAGAAGAAGGAAGTTCATCGCGGCGCTGCTTGTAGAAAAAAGTGAAGGAGCGATCGGAAGAATCCTTGTAATTCAGATCACTTTCCCATTCGAGAAAGGCGGCGCTGGGCGAAATGAGTGAATCATTCCCCGGAAGCAACGCGTGATTGGTTTCCTGCGATTCCGACCCCGAGAGACTGAAACGATCATTGAGTGCTTGTGTGATCTTCAGGTTCTGGCGGATGAATGAAGTATTCCCGAAATCACTGACGGTTTGCAACAAACTTCCTTTGCCCGTCACATTGAATCCACTCTTCGTCCAGTTCACACTCACCGAATTCTTCGCGCCACGGAATGCGGTTCCTTCATGGAACATTCCGTAATCGTAACCGAGAAGATTTCCCGATCTTCCTTTCACGCCGAACGAAATTCCCGCGAGTTCCTGGTAAGTGGTCGGAGTTCTCGTAGTCGTACTTCCGTAATTGAAATTCCAGTCGCGTTCGAATTCCACAGGACGATAACGTTCGATCGGGTTGAAATACCTGCTCGTGCGTTCGTAACGCGCGTCGACCAGCAATTTGTTCGGACCACCGATATCATACGACGAAGCAAACTTCAGCGTTCCCGCGTAACCTTTGTCGTCGAAGGAATCGAATGACGAAAATGTGTTCAGGTCGTTCGTCGTCATCGCCAGTTCAGCATCCACTATTCCGAGCGGTGTATTGATGGTTCCACCCGCTGTGATCATTTGTTTTTTCTTCGGCGTGATGAGCAGGATCACCGGTTCGTGGTCACCCTGCGGAACTCCAGCGACCGGTGCGACCCATTTGTACGTTTTTCCATTGGCAGATGAAGAGAATTCTACATAATTCCCATTGTGCAAACCGACATAGGAAAAACTCAAACGGAAATGCGCGGTGTTCGGATCGGTGGAATAAACGTAAACATCATTGTAAGTTGTAGAGGCAACTGTCGTATCCACTTTCCGATACAAAACCTGGTCACCGGAAAATGCGATACTGTCGACACCGGGAACTACTGCGTGCAACAATGTATCACCCACATTCGCCAGCACGACCTTATCACTGTCGGTGAGTGTTTGCTGCAATGGCTGATTGCGCGCATCCTGTTCCGAATAATAATTGAAACGCACGGCATTTTTATTGTGCTCGTATTCTATTCCTGAATAATACATCGTACGTGTGTAGTTGCGGTCGCTGTACTGGAATTCCACCGTGATGCGTTTGTCTTTCGTGATCGGTTGTTTCGCCGTGAACGTGATCTCCCCGGTGTTGTAATTGATCGTGTAATCATTCTCCTGTCCGCGCGTGAGTAATTTTCCATCGAGGTAAACCTGTTCTGTTCCGGAAAGAATGATGATGAACAATTCATTTTCCGCTCCATGCAGGTGATACGGCCCCTGGTTTCCTTCTGTTCCCTGGATGATGTTCCGCGCGAATTTTCCCTTGGACAGCGCGACACTTGCGCTCACATTCAGTTTCCCGATCGTGTCTTTTCCATTGATTCCCATCGGTTGAATGGTGCTGACGAAAATTCCCTGGCCTCTTTTGTTGAAATTCATGAAGTAGGAATCGGGTTTGCCTGCTGTGAAATCTCCGGCAATGAGTTTTGTTCCGCTCCCTGAAAGCTGGATGTATACTTTATCGAATTCCTGCAATTGCTGCGTGGTTCCATCGGGCTGGATCGGAAGATTGTCATCTGTCGCCGCCATCAGCAGATCCACTCCTTCTGTCAAACGCCCGCTCAGCTGCAGATTCAAACTGGAATTCACAGAAAGATCACGCGTGTTGCCAAATGAAATTCCTCTCGAGAGACTGCCGCTTTTGTTCAGTCCGCCCATCGCGAATGGATCATCCGTTTTGTCGAGGCTCGGTACATACAGAAACGGATTGATGCGATTGTTGGGCTGAACCGTGTACGTTCCCTGGTCTTTGTGCGCGTATTTCTTAGTGAACAGGAGCGGGTACACCGCATATTTCACACGCAGATCCGTCCGCGGGGCATTCGGTGATAAAATGACCATCGCATCGGCAGGAAGTAATTTGTATTGGGAAGAATCAAGTTTCTGCTGCCCCGAAAAAATTTCAAAAGTGGAGGGATCGATACTCAGTGTATCCAGTTGAATGGAATCACCTTTTGCGGAAACCGGTTTATTTCTCCACGAAGAAGTGACCTGCGCATCCAGTTTCCATCCGCACAAGATCAACAGAAGAAAAAATAAAAAACGAGATTGCCGCATTCTTAGTTAAAGATACTAAAGGGGACGTGAGACGCAGGATACGGGATGTGGGACGTGGGACATAGAGCGTGAGAAATCAGCTGCGAAATGCAGGAGTTAAAATCGGTGAAAAGGGATTTTGTGGAGTACTTAAAGCCATCTTTATTGTTTTAAAGTATATTTAATCATGAATGCCTGTGTTCGATTTGTTGCACTCTTCATTTTACTTTTATGCCTCGGTTGCCGTCATGGAAAAGACAAGAAGAGTCAAACACGAACAGTTCTGCCACCCCGGGTTGATACGATGCATTTTCATCTTGTTGATCCAGGAAGACAATTTAAATTATATCGTTACGATTCCTCCTATGTGATCTGGGAAAATCCCAATGCAGAAGAACTGAAAAAGGAGAAAAAAATTGTGGTGGATAACCTTTCTATTGACTACGGGAAGAGCGAGACTGTTGAATTTTATAATTATGGACGCACCTACCTCCATCGCACAGTAGAAGTTCCCCCCTTTCTGCCGGACACACTTTGTGAAAAATTTGAACTCACTTACGATATCATTAATGGGAAATATACGGTTGACTATTCTTTTTCTCCTCATCCGCAAGACCCCAATGCTCCCGGACGGGAATTTTATCATTCGCGGGAAGCTGCAGACAGTATTCTTCATATATGGGGTGCACAACCATTGAATGAATGGTGAACACCGGTACTCAATCTGAAAAAGTCATGAAAAAAATTATCTCCTACAACGTAAACGGCATCCGCGCCGCGCTCAACAAAGGACTGCTCGACTGGATCAAAAAAGAAAAGGCGGATATCCTGATGTTCCAGGAGATCAAAGCGGAGCCGGGCCAACTTGATCTGTCCATTTTTGAAGAAGCAGGATACCAACATCATTTCTGGAATCCGGCAGAGAAAAAAGGATACAGCGGTGTGGCATTGCTCTCGAAGGAAAAACCCGATCATGTGGAGTACGGAAGCGGTACAAAGAAATTCGATTCGGAAGGACGAATGCTGCGTGCCGATTTCGGCAATGTTTCGGTGATGTCACTTTATCTTCCATCAGGTACAACGGGTGATATACGGCAGGATTTCAAGTATGAATTCATGGATTTCTTCCAGGATTACGTGAATAAACTGAAGAAGAAACGGCCGAAGCTCATCATTGGCGGCGACTGGAACATTTGCCCCAAACCGATCGACATTCACAACCCGGTGAGCAATGCAAAATCGTCGGGATTCCTGCCTGAAGAGCGGGAATGGGTGAATAAATTCATGGATAGCGGTTTCATTGACACGTTCCGTCATTTTCATCCCGAACCGCACCAATACACCTGGTGGACATTTCGTGCCAATGCGCGAGCGAGAAACCTCGGTTGGCGGATCGATTATCATCTCGCGAGCGAAGAGTTGAAAAAGCAGATCCGATCGGCCACTATTCTGCCCGAAGCGATACATTCCGATCATTGCCCCATTGTGGTGAATGTGGAATTCTGATCTGCAGATCGCGACCTGGTTTCCGCCATTCCCAAGCCGTTTTTGCCATTCCCCGGCCTGGTGTCCCCTGATAGGTATTTTTCCTTATTTTAGTCCCTTCATTCCGAAAAACGCAAAATCAATATGAAAAGTCTGAAGTTTTCACTGGCCCTTACCCTCCTGGGTGGAGTTTTTTTCTTTGGCTGCGGTGATCATACGAATGGAGGTGACACCAACCTCGTTGCCAAGGGCGACGTAAAATATGGTGGCATCTTCAAGATGAACGAAACGGAAGATTTCCGTACGCTTTATCCGTTGAATATCGTAGAGATCGTTGGTGGCCATATCGGTGCACAGGTGTACGAAGGTCTCGTGAAATTCAACCAGAAAGACCTCACCATAATGCCGGGCATTGCCTGGAAGTGGGATATTTCCGACAGCGCGACCACTTTCAAATTCCATCTCCGCAAGGGCGTCGTGTTCCACGATGATCCGTGCTTCAAGGATGGCAAAGGACGCGAAGTCACTTCAGCAGACATCCTTTATTGTTTCAATAAACTCTGTTCTGTTTCCCCGAATAACCAGCAATACCCGAACACTTTCAAGGATCGCGTAGTTGGCGCGAATGATTATTTTGATGCAACAGACAAAGGCGCTGCTCCTGCAGGCGGTGTTTCCGGTGTTACTGCTCCTGATGATTCTACCGTGATCATCAAACTCACACACCCGATGCCGGGATTCCTGAACATTCTTGCAACACAGGGATGCTGGATCTATGCGAAAGAAGCACTGGACAAATACGGCGATGACATGCGCATTCATTGCGTAGGAACCGGCCCGTTCAAAGTGAAAACGATCACCGAAGGCGAAGCGGTCATTCTCGAAAGAAATCCGAATTACTGGGCGATCGATCAGTTCGGTAATAAACTTCCTTATCTCGATCGCGTGGAATTCCGTTTCATCAAAGACAAACGTTCAGAGATCATCGCGTTCCGCAATAAAGAACTCGACATGGTGTTCCGTTTACCGGTAGAAATGGCGAAAGACATTCTCGGCGAACTTTCTGAAGCGAACAAGCACAATGCAGATTTCGTTCTGCAAAGCAATCCTGCCATGTCGCTTACCTATTATGGATTCCAGGATAAACTCGGTCCGTTCAACAACCCGAAGGTCCGCCAGGCATTCAATTATGCGATCAACCGCCAGTACATTTCCGACAAAGTGCTTCAGGGCGACGCGACTCCGGCTACAGGTGGTGTAGTTCCTCCAAGTATGCCGGGATATGACTTCAAGAGCATTGTAGGTTACAGCTATGATCCGGATAAAGCCCGCAAGCTCCTTACTGAGGCAGGATATCCGGGTGGAAATGGGTTCCCGGCCATCACACTCCAGATCAACAGCGGAGGTGGCGACAGAAATTCCATGACCGCGGAATACATCTGCAACCAGCTGAAAGAAAATCTGAACATTACCGTGAAGATGGAAACGATGCCGTTCGCACAGCATCTTGAATCGCTTGAAACCGGGAAAGCGCTCTTCTGGCGCACAGGCTGGATCGCTGATTATCCGGATCCCGAAACATTCCTCACTATTCTCTATGGTAAACATGTTCCTGATTCATTGAGCGAACGTTCTTCGCTCAACTCGGTCCGTTACCAGAGTGCACAGTTCGATTCTATCTTCGACGCCGCTTCCAGGGAACCGGATGCAGCGAAACGGATGTTACTTTATCATCAGGCTGACCAGTTAGCGATGAATGATGCGGCCATCATGCCGATCTATTATGAAGTGAACGATCGTCTCGTGCAGAAAAATGTACGCGGATTCGATATCAACCCGATGGAATACCGCGACATGACCAGTGTCTGGATCGATACCGATGCAGGAAAAGATGCTCCTAAAGCAGATTCGCCCGCAACGAAATAAAAAATAAAAGATCATGGAAAAGCCTCAGCTGAACTGCCGGGGCTTTTTTTATTCCTTGCGGTCCGACATCGCGATCTCGCGGATCATCATTCTCTTCGCGATCGGCAGAAATGTCTCTTCGACAGGAATCTCAAGCGAAGTCTCCGCGGCGTAAACAGCAGGATTCGGCATAGCAGGAAAATCGCTGATCAGTTTGAGTTTGATCGTGTCGTAGGAATGTAAAATATCATTGGTGAAAGTGCTCACGAAACGGGTATGCAGTCCGCGGAAAGCAGCGCCCGCATCTTCGAACAGTTTTACCGCGTAGGAATACACACGCGTATCGTGATCTGCGCTGCGCAGCAATAGATAGCCTTCCTGCAAATGCATCGGCACGATCCCGATCATTTCCATCCTGATCTCTTTCTCGAGAAATTCATAGATGTGCTTTCCTTCCCTGAGCCATTCTTCGAATTTCGGTATTGAAAAATCAATGATCTCCCCGATCTCGTTCATGATGCGCTCATCCGCAAGGAGATTTTCATACCGGAGCATGAAGCGTTTTGCGTCAAAACCGCTCAGCCTCTTCGGAAAAAGCGATTCCAGTTCATTCTTCTTCCCGAGCAGTGTTTTCGCCATGCGGTAATGATCGAGTAATTCGGCAAGCGGCGGGTACAATTTCACTTCGCGGAAACTGCGTTCCACATCCTGCAGCCACGCGAGCAGCACGTACTTCTTGTACTCCACATCCACATATTTCTCGGTGATCCAGTCTTTACTGAGGTTTTTCATAGACAGGCCTACTTATTGCTTGTAAAACGCAGAAATTCCCAAGGGAGTTTCAGGAAAATTCACCAATTAACAGTTAATAACTTGGGATGTTGTTCAAGGCTTGTCGGAACTACAATCCTATCTTTGAAATTCAAATAATACTTCATGAAGATCAGACATCTCATTCCAGCGATATTCATCACCATCACGCTCTGCCGTTGCGTAACGCTGAACAAATACAACGCCGAAGTCGCAAAACGCCAGGCAGCCGAAGCTGAACTCGCGGATGTGAAAACAAAAGAAGCGACATTCGAAACCAAATGCGCCGAACTCGACGCTGCATTGACCGAATCGAAAAAAGCGGTGATGCTCCTTTCGAACGACACGCTCGGATGCGGAATGCGTTACCGGTTGCTGAGTTCGCAATACGATCAGCTCACGGCGAATTATGAATTGCTGCTCAAGCAGAACAAGGATCTCATGGCCCGCCAGTCGAACGAGAACACGCAGCTCGTTGGCCAGCTCAACCTGACACAGGAACAACTCATCAAGAAAGAAGATTCGCTGCGTAAAATGCAGACCGATCTTTTCGCTCAGAAAAAATCGCTCGATTCGCTCAATCTCGAATTGAAGAAACGTGAAGCGCGCGTTGCAGAATTGCAGCACGCCCTCGACACGAAAGATTCCGCGATGAACGCGATCAATTCGAAAGTGAAAGCAGCATTGCTGAGCTTCGAAGGAAAAGGATTGACCGTTACGATGAAAGATGGAAAAGTGTACGTGTCGATGGAAGACAAATTGCTTTTCGCTTCCGGAAGTACAGCGGTACAATCGGATGGCGTGAAGGCATTGAAAGAACTTGCGAAAGTGCTCGAAGCGAATCCCGACATCAACATCACGGTTGAAGGACACACGGATAATAATCCCTATCACGGAAGCGGTGACATCAAAGACAACTGGGACCTCAGCGTGATGCGCGCGACCTCGGTGACAAAGATCCTTCTTGCGAACGGAAAGATAGACGCGAAACGTATCACGGCTTCGGGTCGCGGAGAGTTCTTCCCGCTTGATGCCGCGAACACCGATGCAGCACGCGCGAAGAACAGACGGACAGAGATCATTCTCACTCCGAATCTCGACGCGTTGTACCAGATCCTTTATCCAACGACCAAATAATATCATCGTTCGAAGATGACCTCATTCAAATCATAGATCGTAAATCGTAAATTGTAAATCCAATGGGCGTCTTCGGATGCCCGTTGTTGTTTAAAAGAAAAAATTAAATGAGCAGCAGAAGAAAGTTTTTACGCAACATCTCAGTCGCAGCGGCGGCGGCCATGACCACGCGCCTCGGTGCGAAAAATTCATTCGCCGATCTTCCTGCTGATCCCAACATCATTCTTCCTCCACGATTACAGAAAGGCGATCTCATCGCGCTTTCCGCTCCGGCGGGTGCGATCTGGAACGAAGATTCCATTCAGAAAGCCACGCTTGCATTGGAAGGCGCCGGATTTTTAGTGAAGCATTGCGATTCGCTCAGTATGAAATACGGTTATCTCGCCGGCGACGATGATTTCAGAACAGCGGAATGGAACGATCTTTTCCAGGACGAAGCGGTGAAAGGCATCGTGTGCATGCGCGGAGGATGGGGATGCGCGCGTATCGCGAAGAACCTTCACCTCGACATGCTCGCGCACAATCCGAAAGTGATCACGGGCTTCAGCGATTTCACAACATTGCTCGTTGGAATTTACGCGCGCACGGGGCTCATCACTTTTCACGGGCCGGTTGGAAATTCATCATGGAATGATTTCACGCTCGATCATTTTCTGCGCGTTGTGGTGGAAGGTGAAGCGATAAAGATGCAGCAACCTTCCACAGATCCGCTCACGATCTACAAAGAAGGAAAAGCGCACGGCCGATTGATCGGTGGAAACCTGACCGTGTTCAATACGATGATGGGAACTGGATTTCTCCCCGACCTGAACAATACGATCCTTTTTCTCGAGGATACAGAAGAAGAACCGTACGCGATCGACCGGATGTTCACCCAACTTGAACTGTGCAGGATCACGACATCAGCAGCGGCGATTCTTCTCGGAAAATTCACGGATTGTGTCGCTGAAGAACCGATCAAATCATTCCCGATTGATGAAGTGCTCAAACAGAAGGTCGGTGGCTCACTTGTTCCTGCCGCATCCGGATTCAACTTCGGACACATCGCCGATAAATTCACGATCCCTGTTGGCGCGCTTGCAACATTCGACACTTCGGATCAATCACTCACGCTGGATTATCCCTGTGTGAGTTAGTCTTCGACAAGCTCAGACAGACAACTCACACAAAGAATTTTGTAACTTTTCCTTCCTAAACCTAACGCATGAAAAAGATCTTCTTCACGACCATTCTCTCGTGTCTTTTTGTCGGCGTGTTTTCCCAGCCCGCCGGAATCCTGAATTACGCAGGATCGACAACCGGTGGCGGCTGTTACACGATCAAGTACTGGAACGATCATCTTTTCGCCGGCGCTGGCAATACCGTGATGGTTTACAACACAAGTCCAGTGAATGGAAACATCACGAATTTTCTCTGTGAAAAAAGACTCGTGTCGAACATCACTGACATGCGCATGTACGGAACGTATCTGCTGGTTTCGGCGAATCACGATGGAATTTATATGTTCGGCACTTCATCATTGCCATCATCACTTACGACCGAAGCGCATTATCTCCCAGACAGTTTATCGGAAGCCGCTTACAATCTCGCCGTGAAAGGTGATACACTTTTTGTCGCATACAAAAGAAAAATGGCGGCGTTCACCATGGATACCGTCGCGCATACGTTCACACTCATTTCCCGCTTCGGACAACTTCCTTCTTCGCTTCCGAATGCGCGTGTGCGCGGATGTGATGCGAAAGGAAATCTTGTGGCGTACACGGTTTGTACATACAGCACTTCAGCAGCTGCAGATGCATATACCGGAGTGTACATCGTGAATGCTGCTCAACCGAATTACCCGTTACTGAATTATCACACGCAGACCTTCGCCGATCCCGACGATGTGATCTTCGGAAAGAACACCAACCTGCTTCACGTACTCGGCGGAACAGAATCGTATGCCGTGCCGACGAATCCAACGGGGATATTCTATTCGCTCGATATTTCCAATCCGTCAACACCGGTGCAGATCTTCACCGATACGATCGGAAAATTCAATGTCACCATCCCCTACATTCAGATCTGCGATCCGATGAAAGCGGAGAATATCAACGACACGATCTACGTCGCGTGTCTTGGTGCACCGGATACGATGAACACGACAAATCCTGCGAACGGGCACACGTATGTTTACAAAGCGCTTTCGAATACGACTGTCACACCGTTGAATTCGATCTATGCCGGCTTGTGGCATTTCGATATCGCAGTGAACAAAAAGAAAATGTATATCGCTTCGGAATGGTACGGAATCAAAACAGTTGATCTCACGACAATGGCAACAGGAGGAACAGATCTCGGAAATCGTCTGACGGGAGGATGGAATAAAGGCGGTGATCGGTATGGTAATAAATTAGTGCAGGCGAATGAAGGTTACGGATTCCGCATGTATGATATTTCTGATCCTTCCGCTCCGGTTTTTCTCAATGCAGATTCCACGAATCAGTTCTGCTGGGGCGCGAATTTTTCGGGCGACGGACAATACGTCTATGGCGATTATTACAGCAGTAATGATCTCCGCGTTTTCAATTCGAATTCCTGTCAGCTTGTTGGAAGTGCGGATGCTTACGTTGCGTTTGTGGATCCGCGCCGTTCACGTAGCTGGCATAATAAAAAAGTGAGCATCTATCATGTTGGTTTTGCGGATAACATCATTGTCGCGGATGCAACTGTGCCTGCTGCTCCGGTGTTTGAATACCAACGCGTGTACAACCTTGGTGAAACACTCGATCTCGCACTCGACACAGTTGGAAATATGTACATCCTGCGTGATGATTCACTTACCGTCTATGATCTTGCCGGCAGTTCACACGGACTGAAAGCGAAGATCGTTGTTCCGCCCGGCACAACGAGTAATTTCGTCACACTCGCTGTTTGGAAAGACACGATCTACGCCGTGGTAGACGCTGCACTTCCCGCGAACGATGGCATTTATAAATTCTATTTCAACGGAACGAATGCGTTGACACTGATCGGTGGACCGTATCCCCTGCCTGTGCAAATGGGAATTGAACCCCCGAAGTATGCTGCTGCTGACAGCTTCGGTGTTTATCTCGTGTACCAGGATCACGGATTGTACGCGCTTGCACACAGCAATCTTTCGCAGACCGGATATTATCGTCACGGCATGGAATATTTCCGCGATGTGGATTATGGCCCGCAGGATCTGTACGCAAAAGGCGGAATACTTTTCCTGCATGAGTATTTCGGGCAGACAAGTATGTTCTATACCGATTCGTCGGAGATCCTGACGGGCGTATCAGCAATTCAACCCGGCTCCGTCGGTCTTGTGCTGTATCCCAATCCGGCACACACGTCATTCAAGGTGATAAACCCTTTCAATTACGGGGACATCTATTCGATCGATCTCATTGATATCTTCGGCAGAACTGTAAGATCGATCGAAGTGAGAGATCACGATCTTTCAGAACCGGTCGAGATAAATATGAGCGATCTTGCTCCAGGAACATATTGTGTTCGCATGAACACGAGTGCGGGAGTCTGTGTAGGAAAAGTTGTCAAAGAATAATTTTTTATTTCTACTCCTTATGAAAAATATTTTTTTCTTTTCTTTCCTGTTATTGATCTTCTCTTGTGGAGAAGAAATAAAAAATAACAACACGGATAGCACTGCCTTAGATTCACTACTCGCCTCCGCTGTTGCTAACGGTAAAACAGGAGATGTGCCAATAGAGGAGCTTGGCCTTTTGGTTTCCATGCCTGTTTCATTCTGGATAAATGGAACTAGCAAAAATGATCGCTCTGAATACGTGAT